>JAEINY010000027.1 GCA_016342595.1 Marinilabiliaceae bacterium | reverse complement strand
CTTAAAGAGTTCCTTTTCAAGACTGGAAGAATTAAAAAGGGTAGAAACATCCTGAAATTGATTGTGAAAGGTACCAATGTAATTAATCCCAAAGGGGACAAATTCGGGCTGGATTATATAGTTGTGAATTAAGTAAAATAGATGCCATGCAAAAATTACTATTAGCGTTTGTGCTTACATCTTTTGTTTTTGGGTGTAAGCCAACTCAGAAAAATGAAAAAACAGAGGCAGTCCAAGTTCCTGAAATAGTAGGAGAATGGCAACACATTTACAACCCCAACGATACCCGTTCGGACATTGATACCACCTGGTACACCAATGACCATTGTTTTGCCAAGGGCCCCAATGGCGATTGGCATGCCTATGGAATCATCGGGCACAGACCCATCAATCCATGGACGGGTGAGAATAAGCTCTTTCACATTTCTGCTAAATCGTTTACACAGAAAAAATGGGACGATCACGATTATGCTTTAAAGGTGAAACCAGGAGTGGAGCGCGTGCTTTGGGCCCCTCATGTCTTTGAAGAAAAAGGTAAAAGCTACATGTTTTACAATATTGGAAATATGCAGAAAGATGCTCCTCGATATGCCAGTTGGGGACAGTTGTGTATGGCCGAATCGGGGGATATGTTTGAATGGAAACGACACGAATTTAACCCCTTGTTCAGTGATCCCGGACATGCCCGAGACTCCTATATTTTAAAGGATAAGGGCATCTATTACTTTTATTATACCCGCACCTTTAACGAAGTGGATTTGCGTTCCTGTGTGGCAGTGCGTACCAGTCCTGACCTGAAACACTGGAGTGGGCCTAAAATTGTGCATACCCAGGCTTATGAATGCGACCATGGTGGTGATGGAGAGAGTCCTTTTGTGGTGAAGAAAGACGGACTTTACTATCTTTTTGTGTGTCGTGCCATGACCGATTACAACCAGACTCATGTTTACTGGTCGAATGATCCGATGAATTTTCCCGTCGAAAACTTTGTTTGTGAGTTGCCAACACACGCTTCAGAAGTCATTAAGGTATCAGATGATGAGTGGTACATCTCTAATACGGGCTGGGATAAGAAAGGATTGTATGTGGCTCCACTGAAGTGGAATCTTCTATAAAATGTCTTAAATGTGAGAGTTATGAAATCAAAGTTAACAACATTGTTGGTATTGCTTACTCTAGGTGTGAGTGGGCAAAACACCCAAACAGAATGGGAGGTGCAAGGGGCTGATGATCAATATTCAAAAGTCTGGGATGCGATTGACAGTAGGCCGGTGCCGCAGTGGTTTGGAAATGCCAAATTTGGAATTTTCATTCACTGGGGGCCTTATTCAGTACCTGCCTGGTCACCGGCAGGTACTTACACGGAGTGGTATCAGCGTTGGTGGTATACACACAGTATTTTTGGGAACAATAACCCGGATCAGGACGCTATTCCCAATTTTCAAAAAGCGACTTATGGAGATGAGTTTAGTTATTATGACTTTGCCAAGATGTTTAAAGCCGAATTGTATGATCCAACGCGTTGGGCTAATTTGTTTAAAAGGGCTGGTGCAAAATATGTGATTCTAACCTCCAAACATCATGATGGGTTTACCTTGTGGCCCAATGAGCATGCTCAGAATGCCCGATATTTTAAATGGAATGCCAAAGAAGTTGGAGCAAAACGGGATCTTATTGAGCCTTATATGAAAGCCATGCGTGCTGCTGGATTGAAAGCCGGTCTTTACTATAGTCTGTACGAATGGTATCACCCTTGGTATAATACCGGAAGTGAAAAATTTATTACAGATCATTATCATCCTCAATTTAAAGATCTCGTAAATAAATATGCGCCCGATTTGATCTATGCAGATGGAGAATGGAACAATGAAGATAGTTATTGGAGAAGTGGAGAATTACTTACCTGGTTGTTTCATGAATCTCCCTGTAAAGATGAAGTGGTGATTAATGATAGATGGTTTAAAGGATCTCGTCATAAGCACGGAGGTTATTATACTACCGAGTACGAAACCGAAGGAGTGGAAGGCAACCATCCTTGGGAGGAGATTCGTGGAATGGGACTTTCTTTTGGTTATAACCGGGCAGAAAATATAGAAGATTATAACTCTCCTAAGACTCTGGTGTTAATGCTTTGTGATCTAGTGAGCATGGGCGGGAACCTATGCCTGAATGTCGGGCCTTCGGCTGACGGGCTTATCCCTGTTATTATGCAGGAGAGATTACTTCAAATGGGCGAATGGCTCAACGTAAATGGTGAGGCCATATATGATACAAAAAAATGGGAACGATCGTGTCAGTGGTCAGCAGGTAACCGTGAGTTTGATTTTAAAAAAGGGAAAGCCTACGTAGAAGGTGATTATATTTTGGAACAGACCATTGCCCCGGAACCGGGTATGGCAGTAAAGGAGATGTTTTTCACCCAGAAAAGGAAAGCCGTATATGCCATATTGCCCAAATGGCCGGGAGGATCAGTTGTCATTAAAGATATTAATCCGAAAAATGGAACCCAGATTACACTTTTGGGAGTCAATTCAATATTAACTTGGCAGCGAAATGGGTCAGATGTTGTTGTACAAATGCCATCATATGATCCGGCATGGCAACTGGTCGATTATGCTTATGTGTTAAAAATATTAGAAGTTAATTAGTTTTATTTAATTTGATTTAGACATGAAAGTAAGAAGCGTTTTTTTTATCGTAGCCATTTTTCTTGTTACTCAAGTAGTATCAGCACAAGAGAAATATGAAGCTACCTGGGAATCTATTGATAGTCGTCCTGTTGCCCCATGGTTTGAGGATGCTAAATTTGGAATTTTCATCCACTGGGGGCCCTATTCTGTTCCCGCTTGGAGTCCTAAAGGAACCTATTCGGAATGGTACCAGTATTGGCTACAAAGTAAGTCGCTGTTTGGAAATGGTAAATTTACAGGTACAGAAGTGTATGACCATCACACAGCCACCTATGGGCCGCATTATAGTTATTATAATTTTGGGGAACAGTTTACAGCCCGCGATTTCGATGCCAATGAGTGGGCTAAACTTTTTGAGGATGCCGGTGCCAAATACATGATGATTACTTCCAAGCATCACGACGGTTTTTGCTTATGGCCTAGCGAAACAGCGAATAAAACTTGGGGCTTTCCATGGAATGCCAAAGATGTGGGTGCTAAGCGGGACTTGCTAAAAGAGTTGGAAGTTGCGGTGAAGGCTACTGATGTGAAATTTGGAACGTATTATTCACTTTATGAGTGGTTCAACCCGCTTTGGAAAGAAGATGGGGAAAAGTTCGCATTGGAGCATATGCATCCTCAGTTTAAGGATTTGGTGGAAAACTACCAACCCGAATTGATATGGTCGGATGGAGATTGGGATATGGAACCGGAAAAATGGCATACCCCAGAGTTATTATCCTGGTTGTTTAACGAATCATCAGTGGGTGAGACGGTTGTGATTAATGATCGATGGGGGAAAGATTGTCGTTTTAAACACGGAGGTTATTTTTCCACTGAGTATCAATCTGGTCTGGATGGTTCGCATCCCTGGGAAGAGTGCCGCGGTATTGGTTTCTCATTTGGTTATAATGTAAACGAAGATGTGGATGATTATGCATCACGCCGTACATTGGTATATCTACTTTTAAATGTGGTGAGTAATGGAGGAAACTTATTACTGGATATTGGTCCAGATAAATATGGCAATATTCCACCCATAATGCAGGATCGTCTGTTGGCATTAGGTAAATGGCTGAAAGTAAACGGAGAGGCCATTTATGGGACGCGTAAATGGGAGCGTGGATGTCAATGGTCAAAGAATGGTAAAAAGGACTGGAAACCTGAGGATACGCATTATTTACCTGCTGATTTTATACTCAAACAGACTATTGATCCTGAACCAGGTTATGCTGTTAGAGAGATCTTTTTTACGCAAAACGAGAATGACTTATATGCTATTGTGCCCAAGTGGCCTAAAGATCAATTAGTGATTCGTGATATAAAGGTTTCGCCAGATACTCAAGTTACCTTAGTGGGAACTGATATTAAACTTGATTTTGAGCAGAGAGGCAAAAATCTGATTTTAAAAATACCTTATCTAACTCCTGAGGAATTGCCATGTGAGTATGCATGGGCTTTTAAGATTTCACAGTAGTTGTAGGTGTCACACATATTAAGGAGCCGATAAATAGCTCCTTAATATGTGCTATTAGCTTAAACGATATTTCTAGTCTAAGATCATTAGGATAAGTTACGATGAGAGGGGGTAGCATAATTAAGCGGTAATAGCCTGTTTAGATATGAAGGATATGGATAGTGATAGGAGAAATTTGAAATTAAGAGAATCAGATTTTTTAAAAAATTTTTATAAATATCGGGTAGAATTAATAAGATATGCCCAAGCGATATTGATAAATAGGGAAGTGGCTGAGGATGTGGTGCATGATGTATTTGAGAAATTGTGGAAATGCAGGAATGAAGTTTATATTACCGGTTCGGTTAAAGGATATGCCTTATTAATACTCCGTAACCAGTGCCTGAATTATCTAAAGCATCAGAAAGTTGAAATGAAATACGTTGATGCGGGTGTTTTTGAAATAGAAACATTATATCATCCGGAAGTATGGTTTGAAGATCAGGATTTGGAGAACAATTTGCGTAAAGTTATTAATAAATTACCACCTCAAACCAAGAAGATATTTTGTATGAGCAGGTTTGATGAGTTTAGCAATTCGGAAATAGCGTGGCGGATGGGAATTAAAAAAAGGACTGTTGAAGTACAGATATCGAATGCATTACGTTTTATAAGAAAGGAATTCTAAAATAATTGAAAAAATTGAGAGTTTTTATATGTGTTGGTGATGGTTGAAGTTGTTTTATAATACGTAGGCGGCTTGTGTTATACAAATTAGACCCGGCAAAAATAGCTTAGAAAGATTGTAGAGCGGAATTATATAAGTATTGGTCAAATTGTATAAGGCTATAGAGGGGAAATATATTTTTTTAAAAACTGCTTAATCGATTAAGCAGTTCTCTGTGAATCGACATTAATGTTTAATACAAGAAAGAGTTGTTATTGTATTTAATTCCACCCCAATCAATAGGTTGATCAGGGTGTTTACTAATCTATATTTAAATTATTATGAAAAAAAGTCAAAGTAAAAAATGGAGTATTACCAAACCTCGCTGGCTTGGAAAGGCATTGTTATCTTTTATTTTAATAGTATTTGGTTACACCAGCTCTTTTGCAATAGAAGACATATTGGGGAGTAGAACTTTAGAAAATGTCTCTGAGGTTGGCCAGCAACAGCGTCAAGTTAAAGGTATAGTTCTTGATTCTAGCGGTGAGTCAATTCCGGGTGTTAATATTTTTGAAAAGCAGAATCCCACTAATGGGGTTATTAGTGGGATGGATGGCTCATATTCAATAGAAGTGCTTAGTTCTAAATCTGTTTTAGTATTCTCTTTTATCGGATTTGAAGAGCAAGAAGTACCTGTTGCAGGACGTTCTGTTGTTGATGTTACGATGGTTGAAGAATCAATCGGTCTTGATGAAGTTGTGGCCATTGGGTATGGAACGAAAAAGAAAGCATCCATATCAGGAGCTGTTGATGTGGTAACCTCTAAGGAATTAGAGTCACGACCAGCCACAAATGCTTTAGCTTCACTTCAAGGGGTTTTACCCGGGGTAACCATTACTAGAGGTGGTGGACAGCCAGGTAATGAAGGATTAAATATTAACATTAGGGGGATTTCTTCTGTTAATGGAGGAAATTCTCCATTAATTCTGGTTGATGGGAATCCTACAGAAGATTTCAATACTCTTAACCCCAATGATATTGAGTCGATGTCGGTTTTAAAAGATGCATCAGCAGCGATCTATGGGTCGAGAGCTGCTGGAGGTGTTATACTTGTAACTACCAAATCGGGTAAAAAAGGTGAACCTAAAATAAGGTTTACGGCTAATAGTGCATTCTCAAAACCGTTGAACAAGGTGCAATATCCAGGTATGTTGGCATTTGCAGAAATGAGGAGAGAGGCAGAAGAGAATAATGGTGTGGCTCCATTTTGGAACGACGAGCGTATTCAGAAAATCAAAGATGGTGCCCCACCGGAACGATTTGAAGGTTATCCTGAATTTCAGTTCTTCGAAAGTACTGATTGGGTTGATGAATTTTATGGTAACGGCTTCCAGCAAGACTATAATTTAAGTATTAATGGAGGAGGAGATAAATCTGATTACTATTTCTCTTTAGGATATAATAAAAATGATGGACTCGTTGAACAAGCTCCTGATAAAGCTCAACGTTATAATCTTAGAATGAATTATGCATATCAGTTGTTTGACAACTTGCGTCTGGAGACCAGAATGAGCTATGATCGATTGGAAACAACAGAATTATATTCACTTGGTCGGGCTATAAATGCAGTTCGATTAAACCCCATTTTCTTTCCGGTAAGAACAGAAGGTGGTGAACATTATTTTTCACAGTGGGGATATAGCAATCCGGTAGCGATGGCTAGGGAAGGTGCCCCTTTGGAGAAATGGACAAACCGAATTTCTCCTAACTTTAAAGTGGATTGGGATATTGTTGATAATCTCAAATTCATTGGTCAGGCAAGTGTTACTTTTGATAATTTTGATTCAAGAAAGGTGACAACACCGGTTCCTTACTATTTTTGGGATGATAAATTTGCATATTATGAATATGCAACGAATCCCAATAGTGCTAATTATGAATTTGGAAAAACAAACCAGCGAAACTATATCGCACAGCTTCAGTATGAGAATACATTTAATGGAAATCATAATGTGAGCATTATGGCGGGTTACACTCATGAAGAGTATGACAATGATTGGTTCAGTGCCTATAGAGATAATTTTATATCGGATGAGCTGTTTACGCTAAACTTGGGTGACACTGAAAATATGAGTAATAGTGGAGGTGGATACCATTGGGCGCTGGAATCTTTTATCTCGCGCTTAGGTTACATCTATAAAGATAAATACATCTTTGAAGGTAATTTAAGGTATGATGGTTCTTCTCGTTTTGCTCCAGATCAACGCTGGGCTTTGTTCACCAGTGCTCAGGTAGCTTGGCGTTTGTCTGAGGAGGAATTTATTAAATCGTTAGGAATTTTTGATAACTTTAAGTTGCGCGCTTCTTACGGTGAACTGGGGAATCAATCCGGAATTGGTCTTTACGACTATGTTCAGAATATAAATATTGGTGGTCAGTACCCATTTGGTGACTCACAGAAAGCTCAAGCAGCAACATTAGCTGGCATGGTTTCTACCTCTAGAACCTGGGAAACATTAATTAGCCGAAATGTTGGTGTTGATATGGCCGTTCTAGACAGTCGTTTGGATATGAGTTTTGATTATTACAAGAAAACCAATAAAAATATGTTATTGGGCATAACAGTACCTTCGGTATTAGGATCAGCTCCACCAAAAGCAAATAATGGTGAGTTAGATTCATGGGGTTGGGAACTTCGCCTAGGATGGAATGACAGAGTTGGTGAGTTCAAATATGGAGCCCAAATCGTTTTAAGTAATAATGACAATAAAGTAGTAAACCTGGGAGGTTATGACAATTATGCGCCCGGACTTAATGGCTTTAGAGAAGGCTATCGTGCAAACCTGTATTATGGATATGTATTTGATGGAATTATTCAGGATGAAGCCACTTTAACAGAATATAAAAAGCTTGGAGGTGTTCCTGGAAACATCGGTATTGGAGATGCCATGTTTAAAGATGTTGATGGGAATGGACGTATTGATGCCTATAGCGATGAACGTGAGAACGGAGATTTAGAGATTCTAGGGACAACTGATCCTCAATACCTTTTTGGTATAAATCTGAATGCTGAATGGAAAGGATTTGATTTAAAAGCATTCTTCCAGGGGGTAGGGAAACGAACCGTTTTCAGAGATGGAGAAGCACGTATTCCATTCGCACAACCATGGTATCATGCACCAAGTGTTTTTTATAACAATACCTGGGCTGAAGACCGCACTGATGCAAAATATCCCAAAATTTCGGATAGCAATATTCGTTGGTGGAATTACGACCACTCCTCAAACAATAAGGAGAATGGAGCCTACATTCGTTTGAAAAACATCCAAGTGGGATATAAACTTCCGAAATCATTATTGGCAAAGACTGGATTTATCGAAAAGGCTAGAATTTATGCCAGTGGTAATGATATATGGGATTACCATAATCTATCTGGAGGATATGATCCGGAAGACAATTCCTGGGGAAGTAATTATCCATTTGCAAAATCGATGTCATTTGGTATTGATGTAACATTTTAAAATTTAAAGAGATGAAGAAATATATATTCCCATTAATATTTTTGTTACTTATTTTTAGTTCTTGTAACAAGGATTTGGATTTATTTCCAAAAGATCAGGTTTCAGATGGATCTTTTTGGAAGACCCCTCGTGACTTTGAATTGGCCGCCAATGCTTTTTATGGTGGGTTGCCCGGATTTGCTTATCCGCGTGACACCGAAGCCGAAACTACTTTCGGCCAAGGACCTAACGAATTAAGTAATGGAACGTATCTGATACCTGATGAATCAGGTCGTTGGAACAATACTTATTCAGCACTAAGAGGTATAAATTATTTACTGCAACAGAGTGAAAGTTATGAAAATGCTGATGAAATTAAAAGATGGGTTGGAGAAGCCTACTTTTTCAGGTCCTGGCAATATTTTGGATTATTACAACAATTTGGAGGAGTTCCTATTGTAACCACTGTTTTAGATATGGATAGCGAAGAACTAAATGCTCCCCGAGATTCACGTGAAGCTGTTGCAGACCTTATTATTGCCGATCTACAGAAAGCGATTGATCGCTTGCCAAAGCAAAGTGATATTCCGGCCAATGAACTCGGAAGGATTTCAAAAGAAGCTGCTCAGGCATTTTTAAGTCGCGTTGCACTTTTTGAAGGTACCCACGCAAAATTTCATGGTGGAACAAAAGCCTCCGAACGTTTGACCATTGCTGTTCAGGCTGCAAAAGCTGTAATTGATGGTGCTCAATTTAGCCTATTGACCAGCTTTGGTAAAGGCGAAAGCTACCGTAAGCTCTTTATTGAAGCTGGTGAAGATTGTAGTGAAATTATTCTTTCCAGAAGGTATGTGAAGGATATTAACGGTACACATAATGCTACTCGTTGGCTGGAACAGAATATTATGAATCCAACAAAAAGCCTTGTCGATGATTATTTATGTGTTGATGGACTTCCAATTAGTCAATCTTCCCTTTTTAAGGGATATGCAACAATGGCTTCCGAATTTGAAGATAGGGATCCTCGTTTGATGCAAACAGTTTTGAAACCGGGAGTTTCATTTATTGGAGGAGGTGCCGCTGAGGTTATATATGAAAAACCTAGGATGGAAGGAGCACTGACACGTACAGGGTATACTAATTACAAATTCTTAGGAGAGCTTGAAAAATCATGGGCAGGTAACGCAGAATATGACAACATTGTTTTCCGGTTTGGTGAAGTATTGTTAAACTATGCTGAAGCTAAATATGAACTGGACGGTTCTATTTCTGATGCTGATTTAGATTTATCAATTAACAAACTTCGTGATCGTGTTGGCATGCCACATTTAACCAATGCATTTGTTACTGCCAATGACTTAAACATGCAAACAGAACTTCGTCGAGAACGAAAAATTGAGTTGGCTTGCGAAGGATTTCGTTTTCACGATCTGATGCGTTGGAAAACTGCTGAAACAGAAATGCCCAAAGCTGTTAGGGGTATTAAATTTGTGGGTACAGAATATGAAACTGTATTTCCTGAATTAACTCCGGGAGTGCATTTTAATGTGGATGCAGATGGTTTTATTGTTGCTGAGCCGGCTAGTGCCCGTACTTTTGAAGCACCAAAGCACTATTTGAGATCATTGCCTAAGAAGCAGATGAAATTAAATCCTAATCTGAAACCAAATAATCCAGGTTGGGAATAAATTGCGGATGTTAGTTTATAAGATGAGACAACCTATCACTTTTATTGTGGTAGGTTGTCGTCTTTTTTATTACTTTGATACTAGTAACAGTAATAGATTGATATGGTATCATAAAACATGCAATCAATATAAAATTGTAAAAGGGAAATGATGCGGATAGTGAGCTTCGTCATATTGTGGTTGTTTGGGGTATCTACTCTTTCGGCTCTAAACTATAATATGGATCTTTTTCATTGGGATGTGTCATCTGGTTTATCGGATGGCCACATTACCTGTTTTGAACAGGATGAGAAAGGATTCATATGGATGGGGACGCGCAAGGGGATTCTTCGATTTGATGGACGAGAATATCTGCATTTTGAATTGCCTGTGCATGTTGGAGAGGATTGGATTGAAGATCTTAAACGGACGAGTCATAAGCTTATTATTACAACAAATAAGAGAGATATTTATTGGTTCGATACGCGTTCTATGCAGTTTGTTTCGGGAGATGAAGATCCCAATGTGAGGGGCAACTCCTATTCTAAACAAGATCGATCATTCAAGTATGTTGTTGCACTAACTGGTAATGACTCGATCACATTAATATGGGACGGCAATGGTAAGCTGGAAGTGGATGGTAGAGCGTTGCCCGGGAGCATTAATTCTGTTTTTAAAGATTCAAAAGGGACCTTATGGCTGGGATCTCCAACAAATGGCCTAGGTTATTTTAACAGCCGAGAGGGAGCTGTTACTTATGTGGGGGAGCCAGTTTTAATGACGGGTACAGCAGTGAATCACATCGCAGAGGCTCCTGATGGAAAGATCTGGTTCGAGATGCCGTTCGGTGGGCTGGGTTTTTGGGATGGAAGGAAGATGGTGTCAGTGAAGAATATTGCAGATTATCCCAATTTGCGGAATGGCTATACAGTCTTGTCATCATTGATTGATTTTAACATTACCACCTTGTTTTTTGATGCAGCGGGGAATTTATGGATCGGAACATCAGGAAATGGCTTTTTCAGAATAGGTTTTAAACCACAGTATTTTCAAACTTTTAAATTCGATTATCGCAGTAAAGCAGGACTGGCGCATAAAGATGTAAGTTTCCCTTTGGTTACTAGCACTGGTGATATTTGGATTGGAACCTGGGGAGGTGGCATTAATGTGCTAAGCAAAGAAATGGTAACAGCTGCAGATCCTGTTTTTCATACGATTGGTTATCAGCCAGGGATTAAAGGGGCATTACAGAGAGGTTTGATTTTTCCTTTGTTGGAAGACCGAAATAAGAATATGTGGCTGGGAATTCATGGCGGTGGTGTTCAGTTTATTAGTCAAAATGATATTCGTAATCGCAATTATAGGTTTAAACTTTACAATCGTGAAATAGGTGGACTTCCCGGTGATTCAGTATGGGCGCTTATTGAAGATGCTGAGGGTATCATCTGGGCTGGTACCACGCGAGGACTTTCTCGTTATCTTCCCGAGGAAGATCGCTTTGAGATGCGGTTCGAAGAACTAAACGATGCTTATACTTTTCGGAATAAGGATATCCTTATGCTTTTTGGAGATGGAGAAGGTATGTTATGGGTGGCAACTCGAAATAACGGATTATTTAGCTGGAACAGGAAGAATAACCAGTTGAAGCAATACCGCAATGCAGGCACTGAATCATTAAATGGACTTTTGTGTGCATCCATTGGGCCCGATTCCTCTTTATGGTTTGGAGGTATTAACGGCCTGTTTTATTTCGACCCGGAAATGGATCATTTTAAGTCAGTCAATGATTCAATTGTTTTGTTATCTTATCACATTGAGTCAATACTTTTGGGGAGAGATGGACGGCTATGGCTGGGAACAGGACAAGGCCTGGTGGCCTATCATCCTCCAAGTAATCAGGTGGAGCAATTTCGGATGACGAGTGGCGTTATGAGTAACAGTTTTACTCAAGGTGCATCTGGCGATAGGGATGGTCATCTCTATTTTGGTAGTCGGAACGGTTTTTATCGGTTTGATCCGATGGATCTGAAACAGAAAATACAGGAGGATTCCATTGCCATTACAAACTTTGAAATTCATGGTACTGATTTTCGTGAAGACACACTGATGGCAAAAGAGGTGTTAAAAGGACGTGATATTGCCTCAATTGATCACTTGGAGTTGAAGCATGATGAAAACACTATCACAATAGGTTATCGGTGTCTGGATTATTTTCCAAATGATAATAAAGAATATGAACTATTGATGGAGGGGCTTGACACTAGATGGATCAGTACTTTCGATAATAATCGAACCTGGAGTGATCTGAATCCAGGCAGCTATGTTTTTCATGTTCGATTAAAGGGGCAGGAGAAGGAAGTAATATTATCCATTACGATTGTCCCCCCCTGGTGGGCTTCGGTTTGGGCCTATCTCATTTTTAGTATCTTGTTGTTAGCAGGAATGGCAACATTACTTATCTATTCAAATAGAAAGGTACGAGTAAAAGAGAAGCGGCATCAAAAAGAGCTATACGACCAGTTGAGATTTCGTTTTTTTCTGAATGTATCGCACGAGATACGCACGCCGCTCACATTGATAAAAGGTGGGATTGACCGCTTGGTTGATAATAAGGCTGTAAATGCGCGATACCAGGATGAGCTGATGCGTGTTCAACGTAATACAAAACGTTTGAACCGCATGGTAAATGAAGTGCTTGATTTGAAAAAGATGGAGAGTAGAGAAGTAACTGTAGAAAAGGGAATCTTTAATTTGAAAACCTTTCTTGAGGCATCCGTTGATGTTTTTCGGTTAAGAGACGAAGGGTGTCGATTTGCGCTTGAGTTGCCTGATGAACCGGTCTGGATTCTTTCTGATCGTGGGTTGATTGAGACCATTTTATATAACTTACTTTCCAATGCCTTGAAGTACTCTTCCCCTGGATTGGTTATCCGTGTTAAGCTTGAGTGTGGAGAAAACAAAGCTGTTTTTATTCGCGTGATAGATCAGGGAGTAGGAATAAAAGAGGAAGAACATAAATTGATCTTTGAACGCTATTACCGTTCGGCAAATCAGATCAAAACAGGTGCCGGGATCGGATTGTCCATTGTAAAACAATATGCCGGATTGCTAGGGGGAACAATAATGGTGGATAGTGAATTGGGAAGAGGAAGTACGTTTACATTACAGCTTCCCGACTGTTTAGTCGGTGCTGATCAACAAAAATTCGTAGTTCGGAAAGTAGAACCGGTGGTAGGTAGCGAGGAAAATAAGCCTGTTTTAGTGCTAGTTGATGATCAGGCTGATATACGCGCATTTGTACGAGAAATATTTGAGTATAACTACATAATTCATGAAGCATCAAATGGGGAAAGCGGATGGGCACTGATAAAGGAAAAGATGCCGGATTTAGTGATTTCAGATGTGATGATGCCTGGGATGAACGGGTATGAGTTGTGTAATGCAGTGCGTGAAAATATAAATACCTGCCACATTCCACTGATTTTATTAACAGCTAAAACTGGTGATGAAGCTCAGATGGATGCATTTGAGAGCAAAGTTGATGCATTCATCAATAAGCCTTTTAATCAGGATATGCTGCGATTGAGAGTTGAGAAACTAATTGAACATCGCCGTCAGCTTATTCAAAAATATGAACAAAAGCCTGACGAAAAAACAGAGGTATTGGCAACCAATTTATTGGACAGGTCATTTCTGGAAAAGATGGAGCTTGTAATATCAGAAAGGTTAGATGATGAGACTTTTAGCGTTGAAGAGCTGGCTTCTTTGATGGCCATGAGTTCATCTGGATTATATCGGAAAATAAAAGCATTGACTAATCATTCTCCAATAGAGTACATCCGTATATTCCGCCTGAAATCAGCCGCACTGATGCTGAGAGATACCAGTCAGACTGTGACTGAGATTTCCGAAGCAACCGGTTTCTCCACGCAGAAGTACTTCTCAAAATGCTTCAAGCAACAGTTTGGAATCACCCCCTTGAATTATCGGAAAGGAGGGTAAGGGAGCGCTTTAGTTCAATTGAGAGGTGTGAAATTCTACATTCCATTTTAAATGACGCAAGACAGCATCTGTTTCGCATGATAAGTGTACTTCTTTGACCGGTTTTGTACACCTCTCTACATTCGTATGGGCTTACTTTTGAGGCATAACTTAAATGTATAGTGATATGCGACTATTTAATGTTTTAATTTTATTGGCATTTGTTTTTACACTAAATGCCCAAAACAAGTGGGGACATGTGATTCCCGAAAAGAAGAATCTAAGTGCAGACTGGATTAAAAGTCTTACAGAAAAAGGAGAGAGAGCGGTTTATAGGGGCGAACAGCTAAAGACCATTGGTATGCCATGCGGTGGTATTGCCTCCGGACAGTTGTATGTAAGAGGCGATGGAACGCTGGCCGGCTGGTGGATTGCCAACAATGCCTACAATACCGGTTATGGCATTGATCACCTGATGAATTTTGAAACAGCACAGGGGCCCTGGAAAGTATGTTACCAGACCTTTGAACCATTCAGTTATATTGAGCAGGGCTTTAAAATAAAGGTGAAGAGCGGCAATCAGCGTTTTGAGAAACAGCTTAATAAAGATGATTTCAATAACATAAGTTTTATTGGGGAATATCCTTTGGCACAAGTCACTTACGAGGACAGTGAATTTTCCTTGCCTGTAGATGTACAGATGGAAGTCTTTTCTCCTTTTATCCCACTTAATGCACGTGAATCGGCAACACCGGGTACCTACCTGAAATTTAAGTTGAAAAACAGGTCCGGTAAAAAAGTGGAGACGACTCTTCAGGGACATCTGCAGAACATGGTGATGCTCGATCTCAAAGGGAAAGTTTCTGGGAAAGCCCGAAATCGTGCTGAGCAAACTGACAATTGCACATCGTTATACATGGACTTTGTGGCTGATGATAAAAAGTCGGAAGCGCATCCTTATTACGGTAACATGGTATTGAGCGTGGTTGATGGAATGGGGCAAGTAATAACAGATATTCATGCAGGTGATGACAAAGAAACAACTAAACAGTTGGGTGAATCGTTAGTGGGGTCTGTCTCTTCTCAAATCCAATTGAAGCCCGGTGAAGAAAAAGAGATCCTTTTTCTCTTATCGTGGTTCTTCCCCAACCGACCTAAAAACAACCTGGATGGAGGAAATTGGAATAAACCGATTCCTACGGATGGGCCTGCCATTGGTAACATGTACGCCAACTGGTTTGACTCATCGAGTGATGTAGCGCATTATTTACATAATAACTATAAACGCCTTAGCAGAGAGACATATCAGTTTCACGATACCTATTACAATCAAACGACCTTGCCTTACTGGCTTATACACCGGGTAATGATGCCGGTATCCACACTGGCTTCAGAAACTTGTCAATGGTGGGCAACCGATAAGTTTTGGGCCTGGGAAGGGGTAGGATCATGTGTGGGAACCTGTACACATGTCTGGAATTATGAGCAAGCCCTGGCTCGCCTGTTTCCTGAGCTGGAACGTAATATCCGGGAGAAGACCGATTTTGAAACCTCTTTTAATAAAGATGGAAGTATACAAGCCCGTAACGGGTGGGGTGGTGTGCTGATTGATGGGCATGCCGGAGCTATTTTAAAAGCATACCGAGAGCATCTGGTATCAAAAAATCACCTGTTTTTATCACGCAACTGGTCGAAAATTAAGAAAGCTACCGAGTTCATTATTTCGGAAGATGAGAATGAGGATGGTTTAATTGAAAAGGGGCAGTCTAATACTTATGACATCGCCTTCTTTGGTGCCAATACCTATGTGGGAGGGCTTTACCTGGCCGCTTTACAGGCAGCAGAAAAAATGGCCATGTTAATGGATGATACCGAATTTGCAAAAAAGTGTCAAACCATCTACAAATCAGGAAGTGAGTTGTCTTCTCAAAAACTGTGGAACGGTGAATATTTTTTCCAGGATGTGGATTTAGAGAAGCATGCCAAATTTCAGTATGCCAATGGCTGTTTAAGTGATCAACTGTTTGGACAAACCTGGGCGCATCAACTGAAGCTGGGCTATCTCTATCCTGAAGAGAAAGTCAAAACAGCGTTACATTCCATCTGGAAATACAACTGGACGAAGGATGTGGGACCGCAAAACGAAAAGTTTATTCCAGAAAGATATTATGCACATGCCGGAGAGCCTGGCCTATTGAATTGTAGTTTTCCCATTAGCAAGCACCTGAATGAAGATGCGGTGCGTTACAGAAATGAGGTGTGGACTGGGATTGAGTACCAGGTAGCTACCAATATGATTTATGATGGCATGATCACTGAAGGTCTTTCTTTGGTGAAAGGAGTGCATGAACGTTATCAGCCTGAAAAACACAATCCCTGGAATGAGATAGAGTGTGGCGATCATTATGCAAGGGCACTGGCCTCATGGGGCGTGTTGATTGCATTGGAGGACTATTTTTACGATGGACCACAAGGGAAGCTTTCCTTCTCGCCCCAAATCCAGGAGAATCAGTTTGAAGGCTTCTTCGCAGGGGCCGAGGCGTGGGGAACAATCGGTCAGACCAGGAACAAGAAGGGGCAGACAAACACCATCGACGTGAAGTATGGACGTCTAAGCCTCGAGAAAGTTCAATTGGAAATTCCTACAACTAAAAAGGTGGAGGAAGTAGAGATTATTCTTGATGACAAACAGCTTGAAAGCAACTTTTCTTGTGTTAATAATGTGGTTGAAGTATCTTTTGAAAAACAGCAGTTAAAATCAGACGAGAAGATTGTTATTAAACTTAAATATTAAAGAAAAAATGAAGAACTTATTAATTGCAGCATTTGCGCTATTTGCCATAGTGGCTTGCAAACCGAAGGAAAGTATTAAAAAAGGCGTAGAAGGAGCAGGTATCCCATACATTAAGGGAGAGAGCAAACTGATGATTGACCCCAAGCCATCGCCCGATTTTGATGATAACAAGTGGTTTACTAACGACCATTGTTTTATTGAGAAGGATGGGGTGTTGCACTGGTTTGGCATTAACAATCCCTTTCCTCCAAAAGGAAAGGATCTGTACCGTTATCATCCTTATTTAGGCCACTGCACCACTACCGGGACCATTAATGATTGGAAGCGGGAGCCGTTTGCCATCGACGAAAGCAAAGGATCAGAGTATATCGGGGCCCCTTTTGTTGTGTGGCATGAAGAGAGTCAGCGTTACGCCATGGTAGTGGAAGTATGGCATGAAACAAGACGACTACAGGTGTATTGGTCAGATGATTTGTATGACTGGAAACCACAAGAAGGTTACATTTTGCCTGAGACCTTATGGGTTGGTACACGCGATCCACATATCATGAAAGGGACAGATGGAAAATATTGGATACATGTGGTTTGTACGGGCAATAAAGGTGTCAAGCAGACACAGGTGATCCGGATCAAAACGAAGGACTTCGTCAATTTTGAAGCGCCGGAAACGATTCTTGGAATCAACGACTGCACTTGGGCTACCTTGATCGAGTCTCCATTTTTGGTAGAGCGCAATGGTCTGTGGTACCTGTTTTTTACTTATGCCCATCGCCGGTATGCTGAAACTTTGGTGGTGGTTTCAGATAATCCCGATCATTTCGATTATGAAAAAAATACCATTACCACATTGTTTGGGCATGCAGCAGAGATATTTGAACACCAGGGTAAAACCTATATCACTACCTGCGGGCCAGAAGATCAACATTATCTGAACAGTCATGGAGTGACAGTCGCAGAATTGGGATGGACAAAATAAAAATTAAATATATAAGTGATGAAGAAAATTTTTGGAATTGTAGCTCTGTTTTTGGCCACTTTGGTGGTTAAAGGAGCAGAAAAAGAATTAAAATACATCGGCATGCCCGTTGGAGGTATATGCGCCGGGCAAGTCTATTTGGGTGGGGATGGTCAACTGTGGTATTGGGATATATTTAATGTAGCGAGGCTGAATCCCGGTAACGAAGGGGGACACCGCTTTTATATCAATCCACAAGCACAAGATCAGTTCTTTAAAAATGGTTTTGGCTTGACCATTCGTCAAGGCGATCGTGTACATATGCGTTCGCTGAATAATAAAGGTTTTGCAGATATTAATTTCGAAGGTGAATATCCGGTAGGAAAGGTGTATTACAAAGATTCGTCCTTACCTGTGTCGGCCTCTTTAAAGGCCTATTCACCTTTTATACCGGGCGATGCTGATAACTCCGGATTACCTGTTACCGTCATGGAATTTACGGTGAGCAATACTAGTAATAAGGAAGTGGAAATTGAACTTTCCGGATGGCTGCAAAATATGGCGTGTTACCTTAGTGGTAAGGGGAAAGAAGGTTCACATGTTAATGTAATAGATAATTCGAAAGATTATGCCCGCTTGGTGTGTGAAGGAGATAAACGTTATCAGGAGCAGTTGGCCGACTGGGG
The DNA here is from genome assembly GCA_016342595.1 of Marinilabiliaceae bacterium. Lineage (GTDB taxonomy): Bacteria > Bacteroidota > Bacteroidia > Bacteroidales > Marinilabiliaceae > JAEINY01. The sequence continues at coordinate 22,707 of JAEINY010000027.1, read as the reverse complement.
AAGTATGTCTTTAACTCTGATTGGAGAAGGGGAGGCTTATGCACGTGCCAATTGTGATAATGGAATGAACATCTATCGTGGAGCAAAGGAAAGTAAAATGGCATCTGCCAAACTGGGGGATGAATTAGTTGGTAGTGTTTCTGGTAAGGCAATCTTAAAAAAAGGAGAGAGTAAAACCTTTACGTTTGTGTTGAGCTGGTATTTTCCTAATATTCACCTGTGGGATGGTGCGCATCACTGGAAAAACCTGGAAAATCTGCGTCACTACTATTCATCTAAATTTACCGATGCAGCTGATGTGAGCAACTATGTAGTTAAAAACAACTGGTTGCTGGAAACCACAAAAGAGTGGAATCAGACATGGAATAATTCAAGCTTGCCACAATGGTTCCTCGATCGTACCTTTACAAATGTAAGTACGCTGGCTACAACAGCCTGTGTTCGTTTCGATGACCTTACCGATGATCCGGACAATGAAGGTCGCTTTTATACCATGGAAGGTGTTTACATGGGGGAAGGAACCTGTACGCATGTATTCCATTATGAGCAGGCCATGGGAAGAGTGTTTCCTAATCTGGCCAGGCAGCTGCGTGAACAAATAGATCTCGGATTGTCGTACAAAAAGAGTGGTGTGATCGGATATCGTGGGGAGTTCTCCGGCTTGGGAGCACATGATGGACGTGGTTATGCCGTTGATGGCCATGCCGGTACTGTGATGCGTATCTATCGTGAGCATACCATGGCGTCTGATAACAGCTTCTTAAAAAACAATTGGTCTAAGATCAGGAAAAGTATTCAGTACATGATCGATCAGGATAAGGCAAAGACAGGCAAGGCAGATGGTATCCTGGAAGGTATCCAGTATAATACCCTCGACCGGATGTGGTATGGAAAAATAACCTGGATAAGTGGTTTGTATGCCGCCGCCTTAAGAGCTGGAGCCGAGATGGCCTGTGATATGGGTGACAAACGATTTGAGCGTACTTGCCGTTCCATTGCAGCAAAAGCCTACAAAAATATATCCAACGAATTATTTAACGGCGAGTACTTTATCCAGGAAACGGATCCTGAACACCCTGAGGCACCTAATACCAATATTGGCTGTCATACTGATCAGTTATTGGGTCAGTACTGGGCCTCGCAAATGGGACTTGGATCTATAGTGGATGAAGAGAAAGTACAGGTTGCCTTACAGTCTGTCATGAAATATAATTTTGTAGATAGCTATGGTGATTACCTTGCATTAGCCGATATTCCTGTTAAGCGCTATTACGCCGATGATGACGAAGCAGGAGTTATCATGTGTACCTTTCCTAAAGGCGGAACTGATAAGGCACCAGGTGTTATCAAGAATGACTGGGAAAAACTCGTGATTGGCTATTTTAGTGAGATTTGGACCGGACAGGAGCACCAATTGGCTGCAACGTTAATTGCTGCAGGCCTTGTTGATGAAGCCATGCAGGTGGAGAAGGCAGTTCATGATCGTTATGCTCCAAGTAAACGTAATCCATACAACGAAATTGAATATGGTAACCACTATACACGTGCCATGAGTGGTTATGCGCCTTTCATTGCAGCTAGTGGATTTACTTATCACGGACCCAAAGGAATCATTGGTTTTGATCCAAAGGTTAATCCTGAGAATTTTAAATCGGCATTTATTACCGCTGAAGGGTGGGGTAGTTTTGAGCAGAAGAAGGAGGCTGACCAGCAAGTATACCAGCTTCAGTTGAATTACGGAACTCTAAAGTTAAGTGAACTAAATTTACAGAAAATAGATACCAATAAAGTATCTGTGGTAGAGGTGATTATGAATAATGATAAGCTGAAGGCAAAATATTCTCAACATGAACAGTTTATAGTGATTGATGTAGAGGATGTTACACTTAATGTTGATGACAAATTAGTAATCAGAATAATAAATCATTAAAAATGGTTAGGATGAGAAAACAATTTATATTGGGTTTAATGCTTCCGTTGGTGCTCATGGCATGTAACGTGAAGAAGGACAATAATGAACAAGGAAGAGTAAAAATCATGAAGCCTGTTATTACCGGTGAATGGCAGCATATATTTAATCCCAATGATACCAGGTCTGATATTGATACCACATGGTACACCAATGATCACTGTTTTGCGAAAGGACCTGATGGGGGATGGCATGCATATGGTATTATTGGTCATAAACCAATAAATCCATGGACAGGAGAAACACGTTTTTTTCACATTTCTGCTATAACGTTTAATCAAAAAAAATGGGAAGATCATGATTATGCACTTGAGACGAAAAAAGGAGTAGAGCGAGTGTTGTGGGCGCCGCACGTTTTTCATGAAGAAAAAAGTGATACTTGGCACATGTTTTATAATATTGGTAATATGCAGGAAAAAGCACCATATTATGCCAGTTGGGGACAGCTTTGTAGGGCAGATTCTAAAGATATGTTTAACTGGGAAAGGCATGCTTTTAATCCTTTATTTAGTGATCCTGGTCATGCCCGCGACTCTTATATTCTTAAAAGCAATGGACTGTATTATTATTACTATACACGTACTTTTAATGAAGTTGATTTGCGTTCCTGTGTTGCAGTTCGTGCCAGCCCGGACTTAAAACATTGGAGTGGAGCTAAAATCGTTCACACTCAGCCATTACAGTGTGATTGGGGTGGGGATTGTGAAAGTCCCTATGTGGTTGAAAAAAATGGAATTTACTATTTGTTTATCTGCCGGGCGATGACCGCCTACAATCAAACCCATGTATATTGGTCAAAGGATCCAATGAATTTCCCCAAAGAAAATTTTGTATGTGAATTACCAACCCATGCCTCCGAAGTGATTAAAGTGTCAGAAGATGAGTGGTATGTATCTAATACCGGATGGGATAAAAAGGGGCTGTTTATTGCAAGGTTAGAGTGGTTGGATAACTAAATGGTTAGTCACTTCTTTATTGAAGGTGTTTAATATGGTGTGTTTTAACGCGTGTCTGTATAAATAGGCACGCGTTTTTATTAGATAATGATATCTCAATTTACACTTTCTATAAATTAATATTCTTGAAAAATATCATTTTCCGAAAATTTCTCCCTGATTAAGTAAAAAAATACACTTCTGTTTTTCTTTCATTACACAATTTTGATACATGGAACATATTAATGAGGCTATTATTTGTAGATCGTTTAGAGTTAGTGTTATCTATAAATCTAAAAAGTTGAATTAATCAGTTCGCTTAGAAATGAGAAGATCAAAATTTTAAAAAAAATCTATGCAAATGAAACAATTTTTTACACTAGTAATTATGTGGGGAATACTATTAGGCAGCTTGCATGCACAAACAAAAAAAGTATTAATAATTGGGATTGATGGGTGCAGACCTGATGCATTACAAATAGCCCCTACACCGAATATTGATGCTTTAATTGACAACTCTACCTACTCGATGGATGCTTTAACAACGCCACCAACCTGGAGTGCAACCGGCTGGTCATCTATATTAGCAGGCGTTTATGTAGAAAAGCATCAAGTATATGATAATACATTTGCCGGAGCTAATTTTGCTCAATATCCTGATTTATTCAAGTTTATTGAAGAGAGTAATTCTTCTTTTCAAACATCATCAATGGTAGTTTGGGACCCAATTAATACTCAGGTAGTTGGACATGCTGATTTTGAGCAAAACTTTGAAACTGATTTTGAGATGGCACACAGTGTTGCTGAATATATAAAAAGCAGTGATATGGCTGCGCTTTTCATCCATTTTGATGATGTGGACCACACTGGTCATGGATATGGATTTAGTCCAACTAGTGCCCCATATATTGGAGCTATTAAAACAACAGATGCTCATGTAGGCAATATTGTTGCTGCAATTCGTAATCGCTCAACTTATCAATATGAAGATTGGTTGATAATATTAGTTACTGATCATGGCGGAATTGGTAATAACCATGGAGGAACTTCTCTGGAAGAGCGAAATATTTTTATTGTAGCAAGTGGAGACAGAATTGCTAATAAGGAAATTGCAAAGAAGGTTTCATCTGCTGCAATTAATGGAGGAGTGGCTTTAAATGGAACAAATGAATACCTGACGGCAATGGATGCTGTTCCTTTTCAATATGGAGTAGATCAGGATTTTACTATTGAATGTCGAGTTAGAACAACGGGTTGGAGTAGTGATCCTGCTATTATTTCAAATAAGAATTGGGCCTCCGGTGCGACGAAAGGATTTATTGTAGCTGCGCAATCCAACGGAACAAGTTGGAAAGTGAACCTTGGTGATGGTGCACATCGTATTGATGTAAATGGGGGAACGATAAATGATGGGAAATGGCACCATATAGCGGTGAGTTGTGATCGAGATGGTGAAGTTGTATTGTATCAAGATGGTGAAAAAATTGGATCCGCTGCCATGTCGTCTATTGGTGATATGAATTCCGGTCTTGATTTAGCTATTGGACAGGATGGAACTACTTCATACGGGGCTCTCTTTAAAGGATCAATAGCAGAGGTACGTATGTGGAATAAAGCAATTAATGAGGCGAATATAATTAAGTATACCGCAGCAAATGTTGATGATACGCACCCCGATTATGCAGCGCTTCAAACTTATTGGAAGATGGATGAAGGCAGTGGCTCAATCATAGCAGATGCAAAGGGTATTAATCCGGCCGTGTATAATGGATCAGTCTTAACATGGGATAACACCGAAGGTTCATTAAATGTGGATGATTATACCAATACTCCTCGTATTGTAGATGTGGCAGCAACTGCACTTGATTATCTTGGAGTATCTATTCCAGAGTCTTTTGATGGAATTTCTCTTCTCTCTCCAGCTATTGCTTCTGCACCAACAGCACATTTTATCGCGAACAAAACATCAGTCATGGTCGGAGCCACTGTTAATTTTACGGATCTTTCTGGGAATGCACCAACAAGTTGGAAATGGACATTCGAAGGAGGCAATCCAACAACTAGCGACGTTACGAATCCTACTGTTACATATTCAACTGCAGGTATATATAATGTTTCCTTGATAGTAACCAATGACCTGGGAAATGATACTAAAACTGTGAACAAGATGATCACTGTAAGTGAAGGTTCAGCCAATCCTATTGCTTATTTCCCATTTAATGGCAATGCCAATGATGAGTCTGGTAATGGTTTTAATGGGACTGTATCCGGAGGGGTTACTTTTAGTGTGGATAACAAAGCCATTTTTGATAATACAGGTATGATTGAAATTCAGTCGGGTACTCAAGCTACACAGAATTTACCAACTCAGAACTTGACTGTTACTTTGAAGGCCAAACTGACATCACGTGATACATGGGCAGGTTACATTGGTTGTTTTCAGGATAATGGATCAGTAGAACATGGGTGGTTACTGGGTAATTATTATGATAGATTTAGTTTTGCGCTTTCATCTCAAACAACCGGAACTCTTACATACTTATTTGATCATGATGCTATTCAACTGGGGCAATGGTATGATCTGGCAGCTACCTATGATGGTGCCACCATGAAGCTCTATGTGGATGGAGTATTAAAAGCCACTTCTACTGCTCAAACTGGTATTATTAACTATCCTGCGTCCGGGTGGTTCCAGATAGGTTCTTACAAAGATGACGATGAGGATAATCGTTATGATGGGGAGATGGATGAGATAAAGATTTGGGAACGAGTGTTGTCTGATCAGGAAATAGCCAATTTAGCCGCTGGTGCTTCAACCGCAATAAATAAAGACATTGAAGCGGATGATAGTGTAATGATCTACCCAAATCCATCTTCTGGAATCTTCACTGTTAAAACTGAAAGCGATATTTGGAAATCATTCAAAGTAGTGACATTATCTGGGGAAGTTGTAGAAAGGAACCTTATGAGTGGCAACTCTGCTACCATTGATCTTTCCGTAAAGAATAAAGGCGTCTATTTCCTTGTAATGCAATCTCACGAAATAACACAGATACATAAATTGATTGTTGAGTAAGTTTTTTTTGAATAAGCTTGTTAGGTATCTTTTAAAGATAAGTAATGAATAGCCTCATGCAGTGTATGAGGCTATTTTAATAATATCAAGTACTATAGTTTTCATTTTAAAGAAAGTGGTTTTTAACGCATAAAAAATCCTTAATAAATTCGCTTCTTAATAATTTGACAAAGCGACTGGAAACAGACCTATTGAGATCATATTTGTAATCATTGTTGTCCGGTAAACCGGAATATTATTAAAAATTCATGTTTAAAATGCTGATATTCAATGTCAGCATTTTTATTTTTCAAAAGTAAGCCCCCTAAATATCGGGAAATAGCGAGTTTTGGTATTTGTGCTTGTCTTCTTTTATTACTAAGAGCCAACTCTTCTCTGGATTTTCAAGAAATAAATATATGTTGATATAATTCATCAGCTGTTGCCTTATGATGGACACCAGATTTGAAAATGCCCAGCTACGTTTAACTATACTCTTTACTATGGTAATCAATAGATTAGCAAGCATTGCTGCCCATATTTGTATTTCGATTGCATTTTCATTGTCCCCTAAAAAATATTTTAGTGGAAAGTTCTGCTTTAGTTGTTTAAATAGCAGTTCTATTTGCCAACGCTTTTTATAGATAAGTGCAATCTTTTCAGCAGTCAAGTCGAAATTGTTGGTTATAAACTGGAACAGACGCTCGTTTTCGCTGTCCCAATAGGCAATCCTCCTTGCTCGGTGTTCCTGTTCTTTGTTTTCTCCGTAATAAAGAACCACTTCCTCATCTTTTAGGACACCCGAATCCGCATCGTCGGGAATATCAAACTCCTGCTTTGCCTCATATTGGGCATTGTCCTTCAAACGGGTCACGTACCATATCGATTTTCCAGAAAATGCTTCGTAGCGGGCGTAATCAACATATCCTTTGTCGAATGTAATGATTGAGCCCGAAGGCAGATTCATAACTTCCTCTAAGAACATATGGTCGTGTCGTGCAGCTTCGCTATACCTTATCAAGCAAGGTACATTTTCTGTTGCTTTGATTATGGTGTGCGCTTTAATGCCACCTTTCTTCTTGCCGCTTTTGGGATTACGACCAACCCCCTTCAAGATGTCTTTGAAAAGGGATATGGTTGATGAATCCATAATATACAATCGCTTTAAATCAGCATCGCTTAGGCGGCTGTCCGCTAAACTTGAAGCATGCTTTTTATACACTGTCATATATATATCCTCGAATACACTGCTGTTGCGCCTTTTGTTTGCTTCTGAAAAGGTACTGCGCTTCACAAGGTAATTTAATCCTAGGTGAGACAGTTTATGTGCATTGGCGAGTAAACCTAGTATTACTTCGCGTATTGAATGATAACCTTCAAAAACAACAAAAAGCATAACAACCAAATGGTTATAGGTTGTGAACTTCTTCACGTAGCGTTCGCTACCATGTTTTTTCGCTATTTTTCTAATCTCACTCTTGTCAATGAACGTTAACAGCTGATTAAATATAGGCTGTCCGCTAAAATTTGTACTTTTACCCATGTCTTACTTTTTTGTGTGGTAACTCAAAAGTAGACAAACCGGGTAGTTCATGAAAATGTTCTGCCCGGTTACTTTTTACCGGACACTAGTGATTTGTAATGTAGATATCCTATTTTTATACCTCTTTCAGATTGGGGCTGATGGAATAATCAGCCTGTTCGCGATATTGTTTAGGTGATTTGTTGAATTCACTTTTAAAGCATTTAGTGAAGTACTTGGCATCATTAAAACCAACTAGAAATGCAATTTCAGATATGGTGTAATTGTATTTTATCAATAATATAGTAGCTTTTTTTAGTCTGAATGAACGAACAAAGTTAACCAGTTTTTTCCCTGTCAGTGAATGAAATTTGCGATAGATATTTGAATAGCTCATGTGTAACTTTGGTGAAAGATCTTCTAGTCGATAATCGGGATTTTGGTAGTTTTTTTCTACTTCTTCGATTACTGCATTGATAAATATTTCATCTGGTGATTCTGCTTCTACTTCTTTGGCACTGGAAAGCAATTCGGTTCGGTACTGCTTGATGATCTGGTCTTGGCCTTCAATTATATTATTTACCTTGAGAAATAACTCATTTACATTGAATGGTTTATTCATATATTCGATTGCGCCATATTTGAGTCCTTTTATTTTAGTTGTAGTCGCATTACGGGCAGTCAAAAGTAGGATCGGGATATGTCTTGTCAGTACATTTTCTTTTAATTCTTTGCAAAGCGCGATGCCGTCCATAACTGGCATCATCACATCACTAAGGATTATGTCGGGGTGATGCAGTGTCACTTGTTCAAGTGCTTCCTTACCATTTTTAGCAAGCAGAATAGCATATGAATGGATAAATGTATCTTTGAGAAATTGTAACATTTCATGGTTATCTTCCACGATTAGCAAAGTGCGTTTTTTATGATTTTTACTTGTGCTAGATGATGTTTCTTCCTGGAATACTGCCACTGGGTGTGAGCTGGAGGGAAAAGATGTTACTTCTGGTAACGATAACCTTTCAAATGTTTTCTCAGGTACTTTATCGTGAGGAAGAGTCAGCGTAAAGGTGGTGGCAATGTTTTCGTGTGACTCTACGCATATTGTGCCTTCGTGAAGGAGAATTAGCTCTTTACAAAGTGCCAGACCAATGCCTGTTCCGTCAAGACTTTTCCCATTCGAAGCTTGGTAAAAGAGCTCAAATATATTATTTAATTCATCTTCTGGAATGCCAATGCCACTATCTTTCACTTTTATTATAATTTGTTTTTGATCAGGGAGTGATTCAATACTTAGAAGAATCAGTCCTTCTGCAGGAGTGTATTTAAACGCATTAGAGAGTAAATTGTATATTATATGCTCCATTTTCTCTTTGTCATACCAAACAATCAATTCTTTTTCGGAACACTCAAAGGCAAATTCAATGTGGTTAAATCGTGCTTGCTCCATAAAAGAGATAACAATATCATTCACATTAGAATAGAGATTATTAAAGGAGGCAGAAAGTTTTAACTTTTCCATCTCAAAAGTCCGTACCATCATAAGCTCCTTTGCGATGCGTGATAATCTTTGGGCATTATTTTTAATAATTTGTAATCGTTGTTGTAGCAGAAGATTACCTTCAGCACGTTCCAGCATATTGTTAAGGGGTGATAGTATAAGTGTGAGTGGTGTTTGTATTTCATGAGACATTTTCGCGAAGAAATTCATCTTCATATCGTAGAGCTCCTTATTATGTTCACTCAGCCATTTCTCTTTTAGTATATTTTTTTTCATATTGGCCCAAACAATCGAATAGTAGATGGCTACCGCACCAATAGTCAATATTGTGAACAGATATATGAGATATGCCCACCACCGTTGCCATAGAGGTGGGAGTATATGAATAATTATTTTTCGGGGAGAGATATCCCAGAGGTCACGTTTTGTACCAGCTTTGACTTCAAAAGTATATTGGCCAGGTGGAATATTTGTATAGGTGGCGATTCTTTCATCTTCAGTAATGCTCCAGGAATCTTTGAATCCTTTTAAGCGGTATGCATAAAAATAATGCGGATCCAGAAAGTTATCAACTACAGCAAACTTAAATGAAAAAGAAGATTGGTCATGGTTAAGATTAACTTCTTTCAGATGTTCGATTCCCATAGTCAATTGTTCACGAATTATTTCATTTGCATCTCTATTTAGTAATTCAAATCGATTGATGTAGAGATTGCTGTAATTTTCAGACTTCGACATCTGTAGAGGATTAAAGTAATTAACACCTTTTATTCCACCGAAATAAATGGTGCCATCCGAATCTGTAGTGACACTAGCGGGAAGGAATGTTCCTTTTTGAATTCCATTTCGCCAGTTGAAATATTGTTCTTTCCCCGTAATGAGATTCATGTGTGATATACCGGATGTGCGTGCGATCCATAGATGATTATTATCATTTGCAATAACCGACTGTGATGAGTGGATCTGATCATTATTAAATCCTTCTATTGCGATTGCAACTTTTCTTTTAGTATCAAACTTAATGAGACGGTTGTAATAGTTGATCAGGTATAAATGACCGTTACCATCTGTTGTGCCATGTCGGATGCTATTTTCGCGTTGATTGGTGCTGTTTATTAATTGAAATGTTTGAAAGGAGGATGCTGATAAGATGTTTTTTTCTTTTAATAATGCCAGGCCTCCATTTTCCAAACCAATCCATAATTGCTGGTTTTCATCTTCAATAAAGACTTCGGCAATGGAACCGTTCAGACCGTTTCTGTTATTATAGGGGAAATGAGCTATGCTCTTCTTTAATGGAGATATGACAAAGAGCCCCACGTTGCTGCCAATCCAGATGCGGTGCCGGCTGTCGACAAACATCGAACGGATATCAGTGGCTTGAATTCCCTGATTATTATACAGTGGAAAAGTGTAAAATCGATCTTGTGGTGGGTTGTAGTGAGCTAAACCGTTTTGATAAGTACCAATCCAAAGGGTACCTTCCTGATCTTCTATCATGGCTTGGATATAATTGCCAGGGAGTCCATGGCCTGTTTGAGTATGGGCATTATATTGAGCAATTGCGACTTCGCCATTATAACGAGTTAAGCCTTCTCCATCCGTACCGGTCCAGAGTTCTCCATTTTTACTTTTTAAAACGGAAAGAATTCTTGTTGGTGTTCCGAGTTTACTGCCACTGACATAACCTACTGATGTGTAACGTCGTGATAAAATATTGATATTTCCATAGTTTGTAAATATCCATAGTTCGTTTTTTTCAGTTTCCGATATGCCAATAATAGTATTAGTTTGTAGTGAAAGGTGATTGGTTGGAGAATGAGTATAGGATTTAACTTGTAACGTTTTGGGATTGATACGAATCAATCCACCGCCATCTGTTCCGGCCCAAATAAGACCTTTGCTGTCGCAGTATACACAGGTAATCATATTACTATTGATGCGATGGAGTGCTGTTGCTTGTGTGTGGAACTGAATGAAGTTGTTTTTTTTAATATTGTAATATAGAAGGCCATAGGGTTTGGTCCCAATCCATAAATTATTTTCAGGATCTATTGCTATCTGAATGGAACCACGTGACTGATTAGAGGGAAGAGATAGTTTGTTTAGTTGACCTGTTCTAAGATCTCCATTATATACATTTCCTTTGTCAGTACTGAACCAGATAAGGTTATTTTCACTTTCTGCAATAGACTGAATGGATTCATTGGGGATTGACGTTTTGAATTGATGTTCACACAAACCATCAAATGGTTTTCCAATGACGGTTCCTGTGTTCGTGCCAAACCAGATATGAGATTTCCCCGGCTTGAAGGTAGTTAGAGATCGACTTTCTGTAAGACTTTGGTATTGGATTAGTTTAAAGTTTGAAGATGTTGTTAGTTGGGCTACAGTTCCATTTTTGGCAGCGTAATAAAGGGTGCCGTTATTTCCTTTCTTTAGTCCTATAATATCGGTTTTTGAAAAGGGCATGCCAAAAATATCGATGAAAGTGTAAAGTTGAAAATCGTAACCATCAAATTTAAGTAAGCCAGAATGTGAATCGAGCCAAAGGTATCCCATTGAATCTTGAACAACCCCATTAGTATGAAATTCCTCATTGCCAATTTGGGCATTCAGATGAATAAAGTTATTAGAATAGGAAAGATGACTTACAGCCATTAAGAGTATAAGAAAGACGAGAGCTTTCTGGTTAATGTTGATTTGAAAGAAGTGTCCTTCGAGTTTTAGTATTCTATTTCTTGAATTGAACGAATTTTCAATTACTCCCCTCATTTCATAATTTTTTAGTTCGGTATGGTAAGAAAATTTGGAACGAAAATACAAAACTAAAACGTTTAAGCAAGCTTGGTGTAAAATATAAAACATGGCTAGCAGGCGGCTTAATTCCTCATATTTATTGAATTGCCGAAAATTTCACCCAAGGTTGCTGAAAATGTCAACCACTTTCAAGGCTGCAGTTATTCATTTTTGTGAAGGTTAAAAAAGTGGAGGAAAACATTTTTTTGATCAGGATAATAAATATCAGCAATAGTTAACATTTAAATCAAAAATCAGAAAATCTAAAATTTACATGTGCATGAAAAACAAAAGAAAAGTGCGTTTTTTCCTTAGTAAAATTACAGGCTTAGCGCTTATTCTAATGTTGTTTGCAGGGAATGCAAAAGGACAGGAAGGAGAAAAAAAAACAGTTACAGGGACGGTAACTGATGTCCAGACAGGTGAGCCCATTGTAGGGGCTAACATTTGGATTAAAGAAACAACGAAAGGTACTATTACCGATTTTAATGGTAATTACAAGTTGATATCGGATGGGATTGCCGATGTATTTGTGGTTTCCTTCATTGGTTATGCCAATATGGAAGTGGCTGTAGGCGATAAAACGGTGATTGACTTTAAGCTGGAGTCTGATTCCGAAACAATTGAAGATGTGGTTGTGGTGGGATATGGTTCGCAAAAGAAAGAGAGTGTGATCGGTTCCATCTCTACTATTAAAGTGGCCAACTTAAAGGCGCCGGTAGCCAATGTAAGTAGCAGCTTGGCTGGGCAGCTTTCTGGTGTTGTGGCCGTGAATCGTTCCGGAGAGCCTGGACAGGGATCCGAGTTTTACATTCGAGGTATCAGCACTTTTGGTGCCAATAAATCCCCTTTGGTTTTGGTCGATGGTATTGAACGTGACATTGACCTGGTGGATCCCGAAGATATCGCCTCTTTTTCTATCTTAAAGGATGCGACAGCAACAGCGGTTTATGGGGTGCGAGGAGCTAATGGGGTAATTTTGATTACAACCCGGAAAGGAGAGGAAGGAAAACCGAAGATTAGTATCCGTGCGGAAACAGGTTTTATTTCTCCAACGCAAATGCCTGAGATGGTGAATTCGTACCAGTTTGCAGAGTTGTATAACGAAGCATCGGAAAGTGAATTTTATTCACCTGAAGTCATTCAGAAATACAAGGATGGAAGTGATCCGGATCTATATCCAAATGTGGATTGGATCAACACGCTCTATAAAAGCGTGGCCCGAAATAAACGCGCCAACGCCAGTGTGTCGGGTGGGGGTACCATTGCAAAGTATTTTGTGTCGGGTTCTTACTACAATGAAGGGAGTATTTTTAAATCGGATGGTTCAAACGACTACAACTCGTCTATCAGTTATTCCAAATACAGTTTTAGGGCCAACCTGGATCTGGCCCTACACGAAACAACTACCTTAAGTATCAATCTGGCCAACGTGTATGAAGCGAAGGATGCACCGGGGGAAAAAAGAGATCTTATTTGGCAATATACTTTCCGCACCTCTCCCAATGCGTTTCCGGCCAGGTTTTCGGATGGGAAATTTGCCGGGCCCGCTCAAGGTTCGGGATACAACCCCTATAATCTGCTGATGCAATCGGGTTACACTGAGGAGTATAAGAATTCAGCACAATCGCTGATTGCCCTTGACCAGGATCTTTCAGAGTTGATAACACCGGGATTGAAAGCCAATGTGAAATTTTCGTGGGATGCTTTTAACATGAATGTCCTCACCCGAAAAAAGGCGGTGGAGCAATGGCTGGCCACAGGTCGTGATGAGGAAGGAAATTTAATTTATAATCAGACAAATAAGGGGGCTGAAACATTAAGTTTTGCAACCGATAGTTATGGGGAACGCACCATTTACCTGGAAGGATCCCTGGTTTACAGTCGATTATTTAATGATGTACACCGTGTGGGTGGTCTGTTTCTTTATAACCAGAAAGAAAAAAATGTGTTAACAGCAACGAATTCTGAGGGAGCTTTGCCATATAAAAACCAAGGGATTGCCGGTCGTGTTACTTATTCCTTTATGGATAAGTATTTTGTTGAAGGTAACTTTGGCTATAATGGATCAGAGAACTTTAGCCCGGGCAATCAATTTGGTTTCTTTCCATCAGGGGCGATAGGCTGGATGGTGTCAAGTGAGCCATTTTTTGAACGCTTTACTAAAGTTATTGATGTCTTTAAGTTAAGAGGATCGTATGGTATTGTGGGGAATGACAAGATTGGTGGCTCTCGTCGTTTTATCTACAATGCTACCATTAATCGTCCGGTTACAGGATATACTTTTGGTGAGAACCACAGCTATTACAGTGGAATCCGGGTCGGAGAATGGCCCAATGATAATGTGGGTTGGGAAGAATCAACTAAACTGAACTTTGGATTTGAGTTATCGTTCTATAGCAAGTTAAAAATACAAGGTGACCTGTTCAAGGAAGATCGTGAAGGCATCTTCATGCAGCGTCAGTCGCTCCCCGGATATGTAGGGGTAACCACCACGCCCTGGGTGAATGTAGGTAAAATGGAGAATCAGGGATTTGATGGTAGTCTGGAGTATTCGCACAGTCTGGGTGATTTGCATCTGACAGCTCGTGGAAACTTTACTTATACACGTAATAAGTTAATTGATACCGACCAACCGGATTATGAAGACCTCTATCGCAACCGTGAAGGTAAACCTTATGGTCAACAATTTGGACTGATTGCCATGGGATTGTTTGAATCAGAAGCCGATATTGCTGCACATCCGGAGCAGCAGTTTGGTCCCGTACGGCCAGGTGATATTAAATATCGCGACATTAATGGTGATGGAGTAGTCGATGTTAAAGATGAAGTGGCAATTGGACACTCAGTAATACCTGAAATTGTATATGGTTTTGGTGCTACGGCAGCGTGGAAAGGTCTTGATTTGTCGGTTTTCTTCCAGGGAGTTGGAAATACCACTTTTATGATGGGAGGTGAGGCTATCTACGGATTTAGTTCTGGTAATGTTACCCAATCTAACATGTATGAGGATGTATACTATAATCGGTGGAGTGTAGACAACCCTAATCCAAATGCACTTTATCCGCGTTTGTCTTCGTCTTATAATACCAATAATACTAGGACCTCTACTTTCTTTCAGCGCAATGGTAGTTTCATGCGTCTGAAGAATGCAGAATTGGGGTACACCTTGCCCAAATCTATTACAAAGAAAATACACATGAACAATGTAAGGTTTTATGCTTCGGCGGTTAACCTCTTAACTTTTAGCTCATTTAAATTGTGGGATCCTGAAATGGGCGGCGGACAAGGTCAAGGATACCCTCCTTCGCAAATCATCAATTTTGGAGTTAATGTGAATTTCTAAACAAGTAATCGAAAATAATGAAGAATATATTTTTAATAGTAGCGGCAGTTTTCCTGTTCGCATCCTGTGAAGACTATCTGGCGAGGCAGGAGGATGAGGCTTTAACCTTTGAAAAGATCTGGTTGAAGCGTGAAACGACAGAGCAGTATTTGTACAATGTTTATGGTTTTATGCCTAATGAAGCCAAAGTTGGGGATGATAATATCTGGATCCCGGCTTCAGATGAAGCATCCTTTACGTATCAAAGGAGTTATCGCAAAATGAATGATGGTACATGGAACCCCGCCAGCGTGCCCGGAGATAAATGGAACTCTTGTTATCAGGGAATTCGCGAGGCAAATACTTTCATGTTGAGGGTTCATTCATGTCCTGAATTGTCCGGAGAGGAGAAAGAACAGTATTTTGCCGAGGCCAGATTTTTGAGAGCGTATTACTATTTTATGTTAGTGCGCATGTACGGACCTGTTATTCTGATTGGTGATGAGCCGGTAGATTTTAGTGCGGTTAACCTGAATATGTCACGTAACACTCTGACAGAGTGTGTTGATTACATTGTTACAGAAATGGATGCCTGTGCCCAAGTGCTGCCTAAATCCTATTCTGATAACTGGTTAGGTAAGCCAACCCGTGGAACAGCATTGGCTGTAAAAGCCCGTTTAAGTCTTTATGCAGCCCGTCCCCTGTTTAATGGTAATGAGATCTATAGCGATGTTTCTAACCAAGATGGTACCAGGTTATTTCCTGGCACCTACGACAAGGAAAAATGGAAAGTTGCTGCAGAGGCAAATAAAGCAGTCATTGATATGGGTGTTTATAACCTGCATAAAAGCGACGACAATGATCCTTATAAAAACTACATGGAGACTTTTCATGAGAACTGGAACAAAGAGATCATTTGGGGCACTTCAACGCCTGCATCGCGTTGGACTGTTGCAACAATTCCTCGTGTGGTGGGAGGTGTTGCCTATGGTGGAGTGTCGCCTACACAGAAGTTGGTGGATGCTTACGCCATGAAAAACGGAAAATACCCTATTACCGGTTACAATACGGATGGTTCACCGGTAATTGATAACACATCTGGATATTCTGAAGAGGGATTTGTCACTTTTGAACATCCCATTGATCAGCCGAAAGGATCAGTGCGACGTAAGAGTACTTACAAAATGTATGTAAATCGCGAACCACGTTTTTATGCTTCAGTTTTCTGGAGTGGGGCCGATTGGATTTACATGGGTCGTCCCAATGACATTAAAGTGCCCGATTTCTCAACAAATGGTAATAGCGGCCCGGGACAGTCACACGATTATCCCAAGCCGGGTTACATGTGGCGTAAGATGACCGATCCGTCTCTGGACACCAAAAACAACCAGTGGGGAACGTTAAGCTGGCCATTGATTCGTTTGGCTGAGATCTATCTGAATTACGCCGAAGCGCTGAATGAATACGATCCAACTCATGCTGATGTTGTTACCTATCTGAATCTTGTAAGAGAGCGGGCAGGTGTACCCAACATCGAAGAGGTATATCCCGGAGCAGTAGGTGATCAGGCTAAAATGCGTGAACTGATTCGTAAGGAACGCCAGATTGAATTGGCTTTTGAAGCGCATCGTTATTTCGATACCCGCACGTGGATGATTGCAGAGGAGACCGATAACGGACCAATGTATGGCATGAATATCAAAGCCCATTCAAGCAATGGCTCCACACCGGTCGATTTCTGGCAACGGGCAGTGTTTGAAACAAGAGTGTTCAAGCCAAAGCACTATCTATATCCAATTAATCAAGGAGAGATGGACAGAAATAGTAAGCTCGTACAAAATTATGGGTGGTAGGTCAAACTTTAGCAATGATTTGATTAATAGTTATCTTAAAATACGATTCATGAATTTTAAATCAATATATTTTTCATTGCTGCTCCTTCTGGGAGTAGCAATCACATCCTGTGAGGATGCCCGATTGGAAGGCATGGTAGATCCCACACTGTATATCGTGAAAAGCGGAGAGCAGAAAGTAACTATGTATAATGTAGGAATGCCATATGTATACGACCTTAGTGTATATCGAAGTGGAATGGGTGACGGCTCTGCTAGTGTGTCTATTGCAATAATGGATGAAGCAGAGCTGGCTGCATACAATGCTGAGCACAATACAAGCTACAAGATGATAACTGCTGATTGTTTTACAATTAGTTCTGAGTCTCTTTTGATAGAAGGTAAAACAGCGCGAGCTGTGGCAGGAATAAATTTTGATCCTTCTAAAATACTGGCATTGCCTGGATTTAAACCGGATACTTATGCTTTGCCTGTGAAACTAACCAACAGCAATGATGCCATTGTACAAGATAAAGCCACATCTGTTATTGTGACCAATGTGATTGATCCAATTGTTTATTTGGGTAAGACGGGCGAGGAGTACTTGACTTTTTCCGATGTGGGTTCAAATATTATTAAGCTGGAGTTACCGGTTAAAATGGATTATGAAAATATCTTCGATCTGGAAGTAGGTTTGTCTGTTAAAGGGCAATTGATGGATGATTATAATGCAGCTAATGGGAGTAATTATGAGTTACTGCCTGAAGATAGTTATGTGATCAACCCAAATCCAATTTCTATTGCTAAAGGAATCAGTTCTGGTGTGGTTACAATTACTGTAGATCGTGATAAATTAACCTATGGCAATTATATGGTGCCACTACAACTGGCTTCGGTTTCAAAATACAGCATTTCTTCTAAAATTAATACATGCCTCTTTGCATTAACCTATGAGGCTGCACTGCTCGATCGTGCTGATTGGGAGGTGATTGACTTTGATTCGGAAGAGGCTGTAGCTGAAGGATCGAATGGATTTGCCCGGTTGATTATCGATGATGATGTAAATACATATTGGCACAGTGCATGGTATGGTGCACCGGCATTAGAGGCGGCCTTGCCTTACCACATTACGGTGGACATGAAAAAAGAGGTGACAGTGACTCAGATTGATCTGGTACGTCGAATTAGTAACGCCGATAATATTGCCGGTGAGTTTTATACAAGTGTCGACAATGTGAACTGGACAAAGGTTGGAACTTACACAATGGCATTAACTAATGACCCACAGCCTTTCAGTGTCATAAAAACGAAAGCGAGATATCTGAAATATGTAATGACCAAGAGTCGAAGAACTAATGTAGGTAATTTGGCTGAAATGTATGTGAGAGGTTTTTAAAAGTTAATCTTTCATATCTATTAATCAGATGAACATTAGAGTAAAAAAAGGACTATAGATAGTTAATATCCAAACGAGTGTATTGCCGAGATTCTATCAATGTACTTATGCTGAATTTGTGGATATTAATATTAGGCTACTGCAAAGGATGAAAACTACAGCCTTTGTACTGACGAAAGATTGAATTTATATGGTTGTATGATCACCATTCTTCTCATCTATTTGAAGAATTATGACTCTTGAGTAGGAGGGAAGATTGTTGAGAATAAATTTAAAAAAATGAAATTACAAAAGTATTTTGTAGGTATTGTTCCTGTATTAATGATATTGTGGGTAAGTTGTACCAGTTGTACGAAAGGAGGAGACAATGAGGAGCCAATACCCGATCCTGTTGTAGAGCTTAATGAAGTTGCACAACTAAAAAAAGATTTAACTAAATCCGTTGCATTAGGCGGTAATGCATGGGTAGTGAATGATGTTGAACTGAATAATACGATGATTACTGAGACTGGTTTAAAGAATTGGAGTAGGAAAAGCAGTATTATTCGCACATTTATCAGAGTTAATAAACCCGGAAAATTGAGTTTGGGATTAATGGCCAGACAAACGAAAGGAATTTCTACTATTAAAGTTACCATTGGATGTGAAAGTAAGGAAATAACTATAGAAAATACTAAGTTGGAAGTTATTCCAATAGCTCAGTTTTCAATAGATAGTCCGGGGTATGTTAAAGTTGACTTGCAAGGTGTGGCCAAAAGTGATTATACTTATGGAGAAGTAACGCACTTGATGATAGGAGGGGAGGCTACAAGTCAGGGAACAGATTATGTAGAGGATAGTTTTTATTGGGGGCGTCGTGGACCGTCTGTACATTTAAATTATACCATACCGGGTAGTGTTTCTGAGGCTGAATGGTTCTATAATGAAGTGAACATAGCTGAAGGGCATGATGTGGTAGGCTCATATTTTATGGCAAATGGATTTGCAGAGGGGTATTTTGGAATTCAGGTAAATTCACCAACAGAACGCACGATTCTCTTCTCTGTTTGGAGCTCTTATAAGACAGATAATCCAAGTGAAATACCAGAAGACGAGCGTATTATTCCTTTGCGCAAGGGTGATGGTGTGACGGTTAAAGAGTTTGGAAATGAAGGAAGTGGAGGCCAAAGTTTTCGGAAATATGCATGGAAAAGTGGCACCACGTATAAATTCCTGCTACATGCGAAACCGTCTGTTAATAATTCAACGGATTATACTGCTTACTTTTATGCGCCTGAGATAGGAAAATGGGAGTTGATTGCTTCATTTAGAAGGCCTAAAACAAATACATATGTAAAGCGGCCACATTCATTCTTAGAAAACTTTTATACAGAGCAAGGGCAGTTTACTAGAACAGCCAACTATCTTAATCAATGGGTCTTCTCAACTGCAGGAGAGTGGGTGGAAATGACTGAGGCAAAATTCACTGCAGATAATACAGCTCGAAATGCTGAACGTCTGGATTATGCTGGAGGGGTGTACAATGATGGATTTTACTTAAAAAACTGTGGTTTTTTTAATGAGAATACAACCATCGACTCATGGTTAACCAGAAAAGCTACAGGAATAGCGCCATCAATTGATTTCGATAAGCTGCCATAGATTTATGGATTTCTCCAAGATATCTGAGATATCTAAATAGGACAAGTTATTTGGTTTCGCTGAACGCAGCGTAGTAGTTTTTATCCGTTTTTAATTCCACTCTCGTGGGTTTAGTTTTTAGGGAGCTATCCCTTGGGATAGCTCTCTTTAATCATGATTCTGTGATGGTGGTATATGTTTTCTATCCTATAATCAGTCACATATTAATTAAAATTTAAAACATGAAGAAAGATTTACTTTTAACCGTACTGGCACTCGGTATGATGACCGTGAGTGCCCAAAATAATGCGCTGGACCTTAGCCAACCTGAGGGTGGCGATGTTGTATTGATTAAGAACCTTAACTTAGTCACTAACACTTTTACTCTGGAGGCCTGGATAAAACCTGTGGGCGCGCAGGCATCTGCTACAGGTATTCTGTTTATGAGAGATGCCGGTAATGTAGGATTAGTAGGACTCCAGTTTAATGCAGATCAAAAACTGGGGTATAATTGGAACGGAAAATTTTATAATGTCAGTTCTGAGGCGTCAGTGCCGGTTGACCAGTGGTCGCATGTGGCAGTGGTGGTGGAACCTACGCAGGCTACTCTTTATCTCAACGGTGTTAAAACAGTTAATACTGCAGATCATGTTGAATTATCTCTAAGCTCCACGTTGGGGATTGGTCGTGATTATCCAACATATTTTGGCAGTCACCCAACACTTCGTGATTTTAAAGGCCTGGTAGATGAAGTAAGGATCTGGAAAAGTGCGCGTACCGAGCAGCAAATTCTTAATAATATGAATGGCGAGTTGGCTAATCCTGCTTCAGAAACAGACCTGGAGGCTTATTATAATTTTAATCAAACCTCGGGTACCGTATTGCCAGATGTGAAAGGGAGTCATGATGGTACATTAATGGGATTAGGAGATGGTGCCGGGAAATGGGTGTCGTCTGGTTTTATCTCTACGGATCTTTCCTCCACCGTTGTTGATTCAGAACGGAAGAAACTGATTCAATATGGATCAACTTTAAAGATTTGTTCCGATTTTAATAAGGAGAAATTTTGTCTTTACGATCTCACTGGAAGTTGCGTTTATAGTCAAATAGTACATAAGGGAGAGATTAATACTGTATTAAGTCAATTTTCAGGTGTTTATATAGCTACGCTCTCTCAAAATGGCTTGGTTTATACTCAAAAAATTGTGATGAGGAACTCATATCAATAACATCATGGTATATTAAGCCATATGAGCATAGTTTATAAATGATATTTTAACATACGAGGAGTGAAATAGATTATAAGTTTGTTGTTGGTTGTTTTTAAAATGGAGAGTATTTTAAAATACTCTCCATTCATGTATATGGAATAAGGAGATGAACTAAAGGAGTCAATGATTTGATTAATTGTAAAATGAATGATAAAAGAAATGTGTATTTAGGAGTCGTATTAATTATATTATCAGCATGTGGTGTTCAACATGCGAGAAAGAAGATCGAAAAGCCTAATATTATTTATATTTTGGCTGACGACTTGGGATACGGCGAACTAGGATGCTATGGCCAGAAATTAATTGAAACTCCTAATATTGATAAATTAGCACAGCAGGGGATGTTATTTACACAGCATTATGCTGGGGCCCCTGTGTGTGCGCCTTCAAGGTGTGTATTATTGACTGGTCAACACATGGGACACTCTTATGTCCGAGGAAATGACGAATGGGCAGAGCGTGGTGAAGTTTGGAATTACCGTGCTAACATTGCAGATTCTACATTAGAAGGTCAGCGTCCCTTACCTTCAGAAACAATAACCATTGCACGACTATTAAAGCAAGGGGGATATAAAACCGGTATTATTGGAAAATGGGGATTAGGAGCACCGCACACTGATGGAATTCCAACAAAACAGGGATTTGATTATTTTTGTGGGTATAATTGTCAGCGCCTTGCACATACTTATTATCCAGTACATCTCTACGAGAATGAACACCGGATTTATCTCGACAATGATACTGTTGCTCCATCGCAACGATTCAAGGAAGGGACAGACCCGTATGATTTGGCTAATTATGACCCATATTCGCTGAATGTTTATTCACCGGATGTGATGTTTGAAAAACTGCAGAACTTTGTTGCCACAAATTGTGACGATCCTTTCTTTCTGTATTGGGCAACTCCAATACCACATGCCCCCATACAGGCGCCTCAGCGTTGGGTTGATTATTATGTGAAGAAGTTTGGAGAAGAACAGCCCTACACTGGCAATAAGGGGTATTTTCCTCACCGTTATCCACATGCTGGTTATGCTGCAATGGTTTCGTACCTTGATGAAAACATTGGTTTGTTGATTCAACAACTAAAAGATTTGGGTATTTATGAGAACACACTTATCGTATTTACTTCTGATAATGGCCCTACTTATAATGGAGGAACGGATAGTCCATGGTTTGATAGTGGCGGTCCTTTTAGCAGTCAGTTTGGGCGTGGAAAAGGGTATCTTCATGAGGGGGGCATTCGTGTCCCAATGCTTGTATCGTGGCCTGGTCAAATTGAAGCAGGATCAATATCAAACCATGTTTCCGCATTTTGGGATGTTATGCCAACGCTATGTGATGTGGCAGAGATTCAAACTCCAGCAAATGCTGATGGCATGAGTTTTTTGCCAGAACTTTTAGGTGAAAAACAAATGCAGCATGAGTACCTTTACTGGGAGTTTCCAGAATATGGAGGTCAGGTGGCTGTGAGAATGGGAG
>JAEINY010000439.1 GCA_016342595.1 Marinilabiliaceae bacterium | reverse complement strand
TCACAGAGCCTTTTAAATATAATGAAGAAATTTATTAATGCCTTACTAATGAAAATACTCAGTGCCCTTATTGTTTTATCTCCTAAACTCTGTGTAACAATTTGATGAATTATTAAAGAAATCAACACTTGTTTTTTGAACAAGACAGCACTAATACCGTCAGTTTATTTTCTAACGAAGGCTTAGTCATCGTATTAATGAGTCTCTTTCAGAGTTAACATCAGAGAGAGACTTGTTTTATGGAAAAGAGTCAAAATTTCACTAACTTAAGTGACGGATTATTTTCACTCTGTCAAAATAAGCTGTTTGTATGGATAACAATACTGTTGGCGAATCAAGGGTTGTTTTGGTATCGGATGTTTATCCCGATAATATTGCCATTTTACCTTTGGAGAACCGTCCCGTTTTTCCGGGTTTGGGTTTACCTCTTTCGTTTGTGGATGAAGAGTTAGTTAAATTGGTGGACCATGCTTTGGAAAAGAACAATGGTTTCATTGGCACGGCATTGATCAAGGGTGAAAATGAGGATCGTTCTGTCAAGGAAGAACTTTATCCAATAGGTACACTTTTAAAGATTATAAAAGTCATTGCCAAAGATAAAGAGAGTGTCAGTTTTTTTGCTCAGGCCCTCATTCGTTTTGAGTACGCCCGGGAAGTGATACGCGATCAGGTTTCCATGTGGCAGGTGCATTATCATTACGAAAGCCGGCAATTGCCATCAGAAGAGCTTAAGGCCTATTCCTTAGCTGTTATTAATTCGGTGAAGGATTTAATTCAGTTGAACCCAATATTTCAGGAGCAGATGAAATTAGCACTGAGTCAGGTAGGGGTTGATAAACCCGGATTACTGATGGATATGGTGGCTTCTTTTTTATCAGTGGGCAGTGATAAGTTGCAGGAAATACTGGAAGCAGTGGATGTAGTAGAACGCGGAAACAGATTATTGATCTTGCTCAAGGAGGAGTTGGAGATTAATAAGTTGCAGCAGGATATTCAGAAGCAAATTGAAGAGAAGATAAGTCGTCAGCAGCGGGAGTTTTTTTTACGTGAACAGTTGAAAGTCATCAAGCAGGAACTGGGGTTGGAAAAAGATGAAAAGACCTCTGAAATTGAATCTTTTGATAAAAAAATTAAAAAATTACACCTCACTCCCGAAGCGGTCCGTGTGGTAAATGAAGAGATCGATAAACTTAAAATTTTAGAAGTCGGGTCTGCTGAATTTCAGGTATCCCGTGCCTATTTAAATTGGTTGACGGATCTTCCCTGGGGTATTTATTCAGAAGATAATCATGATTTGGCCAAAGGGCGGAAAATTTTGGATGAGCAACATTATGGATTGGATGATGTGAAACAACGCATTCTTGAATTTATAAGTACCATTATTAAACGCGGTAAAGTATCCGGTTCAATCATTTGTCTGGTCGGACCACCAGGTGTT
Source organism: Marinilabiliaceae bacterium (assembly GCA_016342595.1). Lineage (GTDB taxonomy): Bacteria > Bacteroidota > Bacteroidia > Bacteroidales > Marinilabiliaceae > JAEINY01. The sequence goes on along the minus strand of JAEINY010000439.1, from coordinate 1,359 downwards.
GGTAAAACGTCCATTGGTAAATCCATAGCGGATGCATTGGGTCGAAAATTTTATCGTTTTTCGCTGGGTGGTATGCGTGATGAAGCGGAGATAAAGGGGCATCGCAGAACCTATATTGGTGCGATGCCGGGAAAAATAATTCAAAGTATGAAACGGACCGGGGTCGCTAATCCGGTCATCATGTTGGATGAGATTGATAAGATTGGGGCCAGTTATCAGGGTGATCCGGCGGCAGCCTTGTTGGAAGTGTTGGATCCTGAACAAAACAGCGAATTTCTGGATCATTACCTGGATGTGCGTTTCGACTTGTCGAATGTGCTTTTTGTGACCACAGCTAATCAGTTGGATACCATACCCGGGCCTTTGTTGGATCGTATGGAAATCATTAAGTTATCAGGTTATATTCTGGAAGAGAAAGTTGAAATTGCGAAGCGCTATTTGATACCGAAACAGAGACAGGAGCATGGGTTAAAAGCCAGAGAGATAAATGTGACCGATTCAGCTTTGGTGAACATTGTTGAAGGATATGCCCGTGAGGCGGGGGTACGAAACCTGGAGAATCAGTTGAAAAAGATTATGCGCAAAGCCACACTCATACAGGCTGAGCAAAAGAAGGTGAGCAAAGTGAATGTGAATCAAAACAATTTAACTGAATTCTTAGGGCAGCCCTTTTTTACAACAGAGACTTTGTATCGGAACTCCATACCGGGTGTTACTTTAGGTCTGGCATGGACTGCCCTGGGTGGTACCACCCTTTATATTGAAGCATCGGCCATAAAAGATCCGTCGGGCGGATTGAAGCAAACCGGTCAGTTGGGTAAGGTGATGCAGGAATCATCTGAGATTGCTTTTTCCTATATTCGATCTTTAGTAGCCAATGATAAGGAGCTGGCAGATTTTTTCAATCATCATTTCATCCACTTGCATGTACCGGCAGGAGCCACGCCGAAGGATGGTCCTTCGGCAGGCATTACCATGGCATTGGCGCTCCATTCATTAGCTTACAATAAGCCCGTGAAAAAGGGGCTGGCCATGACCGGAGAGTTAACCCTTACAGGTAAGGTATTACCCATTGGCGGTGTTCGTGAAAAAACCATCGCTGCCCGTCGTGTGAAAGTATATACATTAATTTTTCCCGTGAATAATCGTAAGGATTACGACGAATTGCCGGAATACTTGAAAGAAGGTATTACACCTCATTTTGTCGATCGATTTGAAGAGGTGCTGGAAGTGGCCTATGATTAATAATTCTTTTATATTTTAGTTTTTTTACTATTTGTTTAGAAATAGACTTCAGCATGGATGTTATCGCTCTCTATGCCTTGATCTTCCAGAATGTCATACACATCATGAATCATA
>JAEINY010000438.1 GCA_016342595.1 Marinilabiliaceae bacterium | reverse complement strand
TAATTTTTTAGTCATTTCACACTAGCCTGACTGTTTGTCTATTGAAAGGTACCTGTGTAAAATCAGAATTCCTGATCCACATGCCCTTTCACTATTTTAAATTCAAAAGGCGAAGAAAACTGCATCAGCGCCAACACTTCATCAATAGGTTCATCCTCAAATACACCAGTAAATTTATAACGCTGTAAACGATCGTCAACTGCCAAATCAATGTTATACCAATTCTCCATTTTCCTAACCACCTCTTGCATAGGATCTGCATCAAAAACCAGCAATCCTTTTCTCCAATCCACGTATTTATGAAGATCCAACTCATCGGAAACGGTTAATTTACCACTGCTCAACAAGTAGACAGAGCGCTGATTAGGTTTTAAGGTTTGTAAGGACACCATTTTACCGTTTTCTCTCTTTTCCAGCGCTACTTTTCCATTCACCAACACCGTTTCTACAAAATCTTCATCTTCATAAGCCCTTACATTAAACTCGGTTCCTAATACTTTTACATTGAGCTGATCCGTCTTAACAATAAACGGCATTGCTGCATCATGTTGCACTTCAAAATACCCTTCGCCCGTTAACTGAACTTCTCTATTTTCACCACTAAAGGCGAGGGGAAAGATCAGCTTACTACCCGGATATAATTGAGCTGAGGAACCATCCGGTAGTATTAGTTTGGTTTTACTTCCACGGCTGGCTACCACCTCTTTTAAAACAACTCCCCTCTTGACTGTATCGGTTTGAATGAAATACTGAAAAACAGAAGCCAGACCTATAGCGAGCATGATCACGGCAGCTACCTGTCGTATCCAAATAAGATGTCTTCGTTTGGCACTAAATTGAGGCATTTGTTTTTTAGTACGAAGCAATGCTTCCTCCACTTGTGAATCACTATAATAAGTAAACGCTTCGGCTTTCACCCACAATTGTTGGTAATGATCAAATATTTTCTGGTTTTCATCAGATTCCAAAACCCAGGTATCTACTGCCTTCTTATCCACCTCATTCAAGGTCTTGGAAAAATATTTTGCCAGTAAAATCTCTATCTTTTTATCCATAGCATTTCGCGTCTTCATAATAATGACGAAACAAACCCACCGATACCCTATATGGATTCTTTACTTTTTATGACATTTTTTTTGAAAAACTCACACAAGCACGCAATCACCTCTGGATACCAATCAATTACTAAGCACAAAAAACATTTAACCGTCGTTCGTTTTTTATCGAATCCTATTCGGAGTAGCTGTATACTATCGGTAGCAGTTACTCTTTTCCATCAGAAATTAGAAGTCATAAACCGGACGAATCAAAATCAACTAATGAATATCGATCAACAGATGAAGAACGTCGAATTCATAAATCACCCATTGCTAATCAATATTCATCATTCCAATGCACCCAAAAACAATATCCTTCCATATATTACAATGTCATCAGCAGTAAGACACCAGTGATACAAACAGCAAATTATGGTATTAACTTTCACATGTTCTATTTCATAATTTGAACTTCTACAAAAGAAAATCAATTCTTTTCATATAAGTGCTCAGGCCGTAAAAACTTATATTTTTTTTCTACAACCCCCAAAGGCCGCCGCTCAATTGCAATATACGCTATACTATTACACTTAGGTGGTTCGCACAATGGTTGACAGATTGCACTATGGTGGATTTCAATAAAGAATTGATAAATATTAGAATCAAGGGTTGAACCCTTTTAGGGTTCAGAGAAAAAGCTGACAATTTACCACGGGTTTACACCCGTGGTTATTCACGTTTAACCACTTTGTGGCTAGAAGCATGCATTAGCCTTAATTCATTCAGAGGCTGACATTAAAATACTAATTAGAAAGATGAATAATAATCCCGGAGGGATTGAACTTGAATAACCCCGTATGAAATGCGGGGGTGTAGATATAGAGGTTTTAAGAACCCCCAAGGGGTTCAACAATCTTCTTTACAATAACTTCTAAAGAAATTTCAACTCTTGATTCGCATTAAATACTATAAAATACAATTTACACCACTAAGATAATTCCTTAAACCTATTGACAATCAAAATAAAATTACCATTCGCACATAAAAACCACTCCAGTAAATTCTATAAACCGCTTATTAATGACGCGTAAGAAAGATGCATAGTAACGGTAAATAATCCATTAAATCACTGCGTAAAAGTTTTAGTGATCGCCCCATTAGTGCTTCCACCGCTTTTTGAGTAATGCCCATCTTAACGGCTATCTGACCATAGGTTAAGCCCTCAAACCGACTGTATTCAAAAGCTTCACGACAGCGATCCGGTAATTTCAGGATGGCTTCCATCATGATCTCTTCAAATTCGTGAGAGATAGCCAAATTATCTGCGCTATCATTTTGATGGTGATACTGAAGTGATTCCACTACATTCTTTTGCACTTTTTCTTTGCGCAGATAATCGATGGCCCGGTTACGCACCATAAAAGACAAGAAAGCAGAGAGCTTGTTGACTTCTTCCAGCTCAGAACGTTTTTCCCAAAACCGGATGAAACACTCTTGCACTATTTCCTGGGCTAAATCTTTATCTTTGACATAAAGCACTGCCTGGGCACATAGCGATTTGTAATATTTACGGAAAATAAAATCAAACACCTCTTCCTTCCCAGAAGAGATTTGTTGCTTAATAAACTGATCTGATATATTTTCCGATTGTCCCATCCCCTATTATGAACGGCAAGATAATAAAATCAGATAAGAATAATGAGTCTAGTCTAAAAAGGTTTTTGCAATATTTATGTACACAATATGACATGTGTTAATTATAAATTACGAA
>JAEINY010000437.1 GCA_016342595.1 Marinilabiliaceae bacterium | reverse complement strand
TGTAACTCTGTGTTACCCTTTTCTCCGCGTTATCTCTGCTTTTGCTAACACGTCAGGGCTTGAGGACTCTGTGTTACAATTAGTTTGTATAAACACACCCCTGAAATAATAAATACTCTAATATGCAAATCATTCCACTAGTCAAAAGAGGATGGTTTAGTTGGCACGACTATGCCCCCGGCAAGACTACTTCAATAGCAAGATAAAGGTTCTACAGGCTGATTTCATTGATAAAAGTAACAAGTATAAACCAATCAGCGCCTGTCTCCAATTAGTGGAACAGGCGCTGCATATCAATTAACTTTTCTGTTTCTTAAATAATCACCATGGTTGCTCCATAGCCATATTCTTTAAAGGAAGCATCCTGGTATACATGCTTTTTATAACGACGGTCCAGTAGTTTTCGAATTTCTGTTTTCAGCACCCCATTACCAACCCCATGAATAAACACCACTTTACGACCCTTATTCTTTTCATTTTCGGCCATTACCTGGTGAAATTTATCCGTTTGAACAGCCAAAATCTCCGTATTACTCATTCCAGCAGTCGAATCGATTAATTCGTCGATATGCAGGTCTACTTCCAGGATCCCTGGTTCATTGCGTCGCGCATATTTCTTTTTTACAGGCACTTTCTCCTTTTCCCGTACTACCTTATTAATCTCTATATCGGTTAATTCATCCAATTTACGTTCAAACACCCCTTTAATCACAGGAATCAGCACCGCTTTCTCATGGAAGTAATCATTATTCACAAAAGCATTGTCTTTATAGAACCGTGAAGCTTTAATTTTAATACTTTCTGCAACAGGTTGCATACACTTGTATGAACGCCCTTTTTTATACAACATCAATTGAATTTCCCATTGATTGTCATCCAATTGAAAAACGGGTACCTTGGCCAGATCCTCTTTGGTATTGGGCTCTACATTACCATGGTATAACAAATCAACTGTCTGATCCTTCTTCTTATTAGCAATGGTATAAAAAACGAAATAATTACTGTCATTCACCACTTGAAGGCGCACATCGCCGGAGTCTATCCCTGGTTTATCACCTGGCAATACAGCCAAGAAAAAACGCGGATTGGCATCATCCCCATCTTCATCATCGTATTCATAATCTTCATCATCCTGATCAACTTCAGCCTTTGCACCCGATAAAACGGCATTTTCGGGAACTGTTTTTACATTGGAAGCAGATTCAATCACCACCACTTCATTCATAAGGGTCGGTACTTCGAATCCATCCTGATCTTCAACGTATACCAATTTTCCTTCCAGACGGGTTACTTTTCCACCACCACTGATATTCAAAAAACGAACGGTATCTCCTGCTTTTATTTTCATATGTATTGTTTTTTCGGTTATGGTTTAAATCACCATTAAAATTAGAGTATCACTTCAATAATAGCGAACCACCCTAATAGCTGACTTCATTCAGCCAATAATATAAGTATATCATTTGTATTCACGCAAAGTTAGCTAAATTTGCGGCGCTTAAAACGAATATCATGATTAAACCGGAAATACACATTGCTGATTACACCTATCACCTGCCTGATGAACGCATTGCGAAATACCCACTCGCCCAACGCGATCAATCCAAACTACTCGTTTGTAAAGGTAATGATTTGACACAAGCAGCTTTCGGTAATATAGAGTCCGAATTACCTAAACACAGCATGCTTGTCTTTAATAATACCAAGGTCATTCGCGCGCGTCTTAAGCTTAAGAAAGCCACCGGAGCAGAAATTGAGATCTTCTGTTTGGAACCCATCATTCCATCTGAAGTACAGCTGGCTTTTGAAACAACCACACAGACTACCTGGAAGTGCATCATTGGCAATGCTCGTAAATGGAAGTCAGATCCACTCACCAAGATGATTCAGATAGCAGGTGATGAAATCATTGTTTCTGCACAAAAGGGAGAACCCTATGGTGATGCCTACCTGGTGACTTTTAGCTGGGATAACCCTAACTATACCTTTGCTGAGATCATTGAACAGATGGGCCTCACACCTATTCCACCTTATCTAAACCGTGAAACGGAAGATGTGGACAAAGAGCGTTATCAAACCGTTTATTCCCAGCATAAAGGATCCGTTGCCGCGCCCACTGCCGGATTGCATTTCACCAAAGATATCCTGAATAATCTACAACAAAAAGGACATCCCCTTCTGAATGTGACTTTACATGTTGGAGCAGGGACTTTCAAACCGGTTAAAACAAAGAAAATTGCCGATCACGATATGCACACTGAGCATTTTGTGATTGAAACAGAAGCCGTGAGACGATTGATTACTAATGAGAATCCAACCATTGCTGTTGGTACCACTTCTGTCCGCACGCTGGAAAGCATTTATTGGTATGGCGTACGTTTATTATCCGATAAATCAGTGAAAGATGGGATTAACCAGTGGGATCCCTATAACCTACCCACAACATTTAATAAAAGACAAGCTCTGGACGCGCTTCTTAAATATATGGAGCGTAATAATCTTGCACAACTGGCCGGAAAGACTTCAATCATTATTGTGTCGGGCTACCAATTTAAAATGATCAATGGATTGGTCACTAATTTCCACCAGCCACAAAGCACGCTGTTATTACTTATTGGCGCTATCCTGGGGCCTAAATGGAAGGAGATCTATCAATATGCACTGGATAATGATTTCCGTTTTTTGAGTTATGGGGATAGCTCTTTGTTAATGATTAATGACTAGTTCTTAATGATTAATTTTCATAATCATCGTATGACTATTCATTGATTTTTTAGTCATACGATGAATGTACATTTTAACTTTGACGCTTTGCAATCTCGTCTTCGAGTATCTCTTCAATGTC
>JAEINY010000026.1 GCA_016342595.1 Marinilabiliaceae bacterium | reverse complement strand
TTCAAAATCACGTTTAATCTTCCCTTTGGCATCCTTCCCTTCGTAGATGGCCATTAAGTAATTGCCATCATTGGCGGCATAGTAATTTTCTTTATAGGGTTTGGGTGACTTTGTCGTTTTATCCCGTTGTTTTTTGATGTGTAAGGGATTGGTCACGGTAGGTTGATACAGACGTACTTTTTTAATGGGGACAAAGCCCCCCTTTTTTGTGGGCAGTGCATAGAGTTCAACAATGGCCTGCTCCAATTGGCTCCTCTCCTGGCGCATGGCCGGTTCTTCATGCTCCTCGGCTTTTTGCAGTTGTTTGGTCAGTGCATCCAGTTTTTTACGAAGCGTTTTTTCTTCGTTACGGGCATTGATTACAATGGCTTTTACACTATCATCCACGATATTTTTCAGGTCGGCATCGCTGAGCATGTCCAGCTTTTTGCGCACCACATATTTAATCACCTTTTCGGTTTCCCCTTTTTTGTTTTTTACTTCGCGCTCAATGGCTCCGTAAAAAGTCTCTTTATGCAGACTGCCCTGCACCGAATCACCGGTTTGAATAATGGCTTGGCCATTTTTAGTGCATTGTATTTGCCCCCGTTTGCGCAACTTCTTCTGATTCTTTTTAGGCAGGTTATCCGGGGTGTAATGCGATACCAATAATTCCTGTTCGATAGCTTTCACATCCTCGGTAAACCTGGGCCAGGGTTTGTTAAACGTTGGTTTTTTATCAATGCCTTGCTCACGTAATCCTTCCCATGCCCGGTAAAACTGTGCCAGTTGGGCGTATTGTGGTTGGGTCATACAAGCAATGGTGATGGCATCAATGCAATGATGAATGTGGTTCACCCGTTGTTTTTTTGCATAGATATCCTGTAAGCCCCAGAACTTGCGGAAATCGGCTACCGTGCTTCCTTTAACAGTAAAGGTACGGTTAAACAATGTTTTGAGATAGAGACGGGCATATTTGGTGATAATACCGGTATCGACCAATTGGCTGTTTTTAAATCCTGTGGGGACATCTTTCATGGTAAACCGATTGTATTTATCGCGATGGTAATCACGTTCTATCCTTAATCGGTGGCGTTTTTGAATGGCATTGTCCTTGGCCTCTTTAGTCGATGCTGTCTGGGCTTGTCTGACCGCTGCGTTTATCTGCTTGTTCAGTTTTTCTATCGTCCCGTGCCAATGCTCAATACGTTCCAGGATGGCGGCATGATTGTTCAGTTCGGTCGGTATTTTATTACGTTTGGTGGCCCGGTTAAAGCGGCTTTGACAAAGGGTTTTATTGACCTGTGAGTTGTCAAACGACAGGCTTTGGGGGATGGTGTGCTCAATGTCATAAAGCGGATCCGCCCCTAAAAACTCAGTGAGCCCGATTTGCTGGCCGGTATAGAGGCAGATGTGGTTTTGTTCTTCCCACAATTGATATTTCAGTATCTCTTCGACGGAGGGGTCGCGGGTGATGTTATTTTCTTCAAAATGCTTTTTAATCAGTTGGGCATACCCTTTACGTTTATTTTCACGGTCACGCTGCCAGCTTTGCAGGGCTTTGCGCTCGTTGGCATTCATCAGGTCGCGGGCCATTTCAATTTGGATGGTGGTGTTGGTGTCAATGGTCTCGGTGCGAATGAGCTCATTGATCACGTGGCGCAACTGGTGCAGGGCCCGCATGGCCATGGGATTGCGTACGGAGGCTACCAGGGGACTTCCCAGGTAATAATTACCGTCCTTGCCTTTTGTGGGGGCTTGGTATACATCCATTGCCGAGGGATGGTACAGTTTTTCAAAGGAGCCGTTCACATTAAAATGATCCGCTAAGAACTGGCGTATCCGGTCGTCAATGCGCTGGGGTTGGGTAAACTCGCCCCGTCCCATGTGTTTCTGCATTTGGGTTTGAAACAATTCAAATGCTGCCGCCTCCAGCCGTTGTTTTTTTTCGGTCTGAAAACCCTGGTATTTTTCAGTACCATAGTAGTTTCTCAGGGTCCTCATCAGGTCGGTACGATACAGGTCAGTGGCCTCCTTACTCCAGGTGGCATCAGTATCCCGGTTTTGTTTGATCAGGCTGTTGACCACTTCTGTTACCTGCTTTGCTTCATTTTGTGTATGAATCAATTGTTGGATCTCTTGCCGGATGAGGTGTTGATTTTCCTTATCAGCCCATACATCGGCAGGAATCACCTGTTCCATATTGGCTAAAAACACAGCATGCGAATAAATGAGGCCTTCACGTAAATAAGGCAATATCTTGTTAATGGCTTTCAGGCTCAGTGAGGCATAATCTTGCTTCAGATGTATCCTCATGAATTCATCCATCTGCGTTTCGTCCAGCTTCAGCCGGTGGCTGGCAAATTCCTTGAGCTTATCCGCCGAATCGTAGGTGAAAAGCACATGCCACACATCCTGTATGTCAATTTGTGAGGGGTGACCGTCTTTTTCACGGATGTAGGACTGCTTGTAATGCGCCCAGTCATCACCGAATAATGATTTAAAGCGGGCTGATACCGGACAGCCACTCACGGTGGTTTTCAGGTCGTAATTAAACAGCCAATCCTCGGGGTTAATGGTTCGGCTCTTGTAAAATTGGTATTGTTTTTTAGGGGCCAGTTGTTTGGCCAGATCCTCAAAGTCGAAATGATCTTTCTTTCGGAAGAATTGGGGGATGATTTTGTTTTTTTCAGCTTCGTTTAAAAAGCGTAAGTGTTCATCAGTAGGTGTTTTTATTTTTATGTTGTTGATGAGGCAACGCATGCGGTATTCTTCAAACAAGGGGTGTGATACTGCACAACGGGGTTTATTGGTCTCAAACGGACATTTACCTACCACCCCTTTTTGTGATTTCAGTGGGCGCTGGTAAAATATCGCTTTTTTCAGGGCCGTAATCATGCCGGCCGGTAATTCCTGCTTTTCGCAGATGCTGTCAAATTCCGTCAGGTAATGAGCTTCGCGGTGGGTGTACTGATCCCGTATCTTTTCACCTTTTTGATATAAGCCGTAAAAGTATTGGCCTAATGTGAGCTCCCCTTTGGCTTGCGTTATTTCAGTAATGCTTTTGGTAACAGCTCCCTCACTCTCTTTGGTAGTTTCCAGGCGGTTGCTCAGGAATCCCCGTCGTTGCGCCATGTGATAGAAGGCACGGCCAATCAGGTGGCGGTTTTTCTCCTGTGTTAAATCCAGCTTTTCAGAAGCAGCCAAATGTCTGAAATAATAGGGGTTTTTAGTTTGTGCCTTTCGCTGGTCGGCAGCTCCTTCATGGTCGGTGAGCCACCATTCCCTAAAGGCATTGTTTTTCGGATAGACTCTGTTGTAACGCCATTCATCCAGCTCATGGCCGGATAATGGAGGGCAGTACCCGTTGGTGGAAAGGACTTTTAGAGTGTTTATTTTTCGTAGTTTACGGCGGTATTTGATGCGCCGGGCACTTCGGTAGGCTGTTCGTTCAGCTGCTTTGGAGCCTTCCACCCCTTTTTCAATTTTCACGCCTTCCTGAAAAATGCGTACCCCTTTATCAATGAGTTTGAATTGTTTTTGATCTTCTGTTTCCACCACGGCCCAGCCAATGCTGTTGGTGCCTAAGTCAAGTCCTAATATTTTCTGGCTCATTAAAATCGGGTTTTGCAGCTCTGGGGAGAGCGATTAGAATTAAGAAGTGTCCCTATTGATAAATATAATAAAAATATGTGAAAACTTATGCTTGCTTCACTTGTTTTCGTATATTTGGTATTAGAATTGAAAAATTCTTTTAGAATCTTATCACAATAAGGCACTGATAGCTATCGGCGCCGAAGGTTAAAAGACCTATACTCCCGCTTCGGTGGGAGTTTTTTTGAACTTTTCCAAAGTTGATGCTTATTAATCCGTTTTTTTATTCAAAAGCCGCCCATAAGCGCTCAAACTCTTTTTTGTATTGATCAATCGCTTTGGGATCATTGGTCTCCAGAATGTTCTCCTGGTTATATTGCGAGGCGCTGCGTGTCCAGTTGTAACTGCCGGTTAAAAGAATTTCATCGTCGAACAACGCGAATTTATGGTGCATGTGATGCGGTGAATCATCCATTTTTACTTTCGCTCCCCGGTTTAACAAAAACTCAATATCGCTGCCTTTGTCCATGGTTTTATCGTCATCGGTAATGATGCGCACGCTTATCCCTTTGTTGATCGCATACAGGATCTTATCGCGGATGCGGTCATCACTGATGGTGAATACACAAATATCAATTTTCCGGGTGGCGCTACCAATATTCATATTGATCGTATCCAGGCAACTGGTACCCGGACTGAAAAAGGACTTTGTGTAAATACCCGTTTCAGTTTTTGGCAGTATTAACTTATTGGCTTCTTCCAGCCAGTCAATAATTTGCTCGTTTTTAAATTCACTCACCTGGCCTTTGGCGAGTTTAAATACTTCGCTGCGTAAGCAATTGAGTTCGTTTTTTGTGAGGTGTTTATCTTGTAGGATGGCTTTCAGTGCTTTTTTTTCGCCACGGGTCATGATGGCATCTTCCAAAGATGTTTGCAGATGCTCTAGTGTTTCTTTCATAAATTGTGATGGGGTTATAATTTTTTAAATAGTTCGTTTACTTGTAGTTCTAATTGATCCATTCGCCTCTCGTTCGTTTTGGGAGCTACCTGGTTACTGATAAGCATTTGGATGGGAAGGAGGTAGTCTACGTCTTTCTGGTTTACATAGTAAGGTTCAGAAGTATTGCTTGTGAAAAGGAGCTGCTTGTTTGCTAAAAATACTAGCTCGCTAATGAAAATGGCATTGTTGTGTTTGATCAACCATAGCTTGGTGGGACTCTGCAGTATTTTGTCATCTGTTCGAATGACCACTGTATCCCCGGTTTCAAGGTTGCTTGCTTTAATAGCCAGCTGCGTTTCATCAATGTAAACAGCCAGGTAGTCACCAGGTTTGGTTATGGGTAGACTAATGCTTTGAGTAATATTGTCAAGGGTAGCTGCCAATTCTTGATTTAACAAGTCTTTGGTCCGGCAAAGCTTCATTTCCTTTATAGAGAATAAAGGAGCTGAGGGGATTTGTTTAAAAATAGGTTCGGTATTCAGATTGAAATGGTAAAGATCGTTTACCGTGAGCTCTTTATTGATTAATTCATCAATGGTGATGCTAAAATGATTAGCTATTTGAATGATGATTTCTAATTTTGGTTCGGCGCGTCCTTCCTCATAAGAGCCGATGCTAGCCCTTGATAATCCGAAGATTTCAGCAAAAACAGCCTGGCTGATTTTTTTAATCGAGCGGATTTTGCGAATATTTTTTCCAAAAAAACTCATAAATAATTGCTAAAATGATTTGCAAATGAAAAAATCTTTCCTACATTTGCTACTGTAGTTGTCAAAAATAACGATTTGAAACCGAAAATGCTAATTTATTTATCATCTTGACTAGGGTGGTGAAAAGTGAAATGCATTTATTATAGAAATTATTTTTAGCTAATTTCAGAACTTTATAATCAATTAAACACCTAGCAAATGGACAAACATTATAAAAAAGTAAAGGATTACCTGTTGGAACTGAATTGCGAAATCGTTTCAGAAAACGAAGAAGATGGGATGTTTGTAGTGAACAAAGAGGAGGAAGGTATCAAAAATCTGGTTCTGGGGTGTGCCGATCCCCTTCTGCTGATGGAGCAGTTCATCTTTGAAATGAATCACGATTCGTTGAATGTGTTTAAACAGTTGTTAATGAAAAACCGGGACATCGTCCATGGTGCCTTTGTACTGGATGAAACAGGGCGAAAAGTCATCTTTCGCGATACGCTGCAAATGGAAAATCTTGATTTGAATGAAGTGGAAGGATCGATTAACTCATTAAGCTTGTTGCTGAGTGAGTATGGAGAGGAAATAATTAAATTATCAAATCAATAAAAATTAATGTCATGAATATATTTAGTCGACTTTTTAGAATAGGACAAGCAGAAGCACATTCTGCAGTAGATAAACTGGAAGATCCCATTAAAATGACGGAACAAGGGATTCGTGAATTAAAAGAGCATCTGGATCAGAGCCTGAAAGCATTTGCTGAGGTGAAAGCCTTGGCCATTCGTTCTCGTAACGATATGGAGTCGAGTAAGAAACGGGCTAAGGATTACGAGGCAAAGGCCATTCTGTTGCTGAAGAAGGCGGAACAAGGAGCCATTGCTGCTGATGAGGCAGATCGTCTGGCCACTGAAGCCTTATCTAAAAAGGAAGAGGATGTGCAGTTTGCGGCTCAAAAGCAAGCCGAGGTTGAGAAGTTTGATAAGGATATTTCACAGCTGGATGCCAACATTAAAAAACTAAGGTCGCAAATCAGCGCCTATGAGAACGAGTTACGCACCTTGCAAGCTCGGGTAAAAGTAAGTCAGGCCACAAAAAATATCAATAAGCAGATGGCGCAGGTGGATCCTTCCAGTACCATTAGTATGCTAGAGAAAATGAAGGAGAAAGTCAATCAGGAAGAAGCTTTAGCTGAAGCTTATGGTGATATCGCCAATGAATCTAAAAGCCTGGATGATGAAATTGATTCTGCCTTAGGAGATAGCAATAAAGTGGCTGCCAGTGATGCCTTGGCTCAGTTAAAAGAAAAATTAGGTAAAAGAGAATAGTCTGCTGAGAGGTACATCTGAAAGGGTGTACCTTTCGTTATTTAACGACTGGTTGTTATTCTGGCACTTGATTATGCCAAGGTAATAAAGGCGTCTTATGTCTTGATCCTTGAATCTTGACACCTTCATTTCTACTTGAAGTAGTTAATAAATAGTTGTATACAAAGATGTGAGATAAAATGCTGATTCCCTAACTGTATTTAACTCAATATTCGTACTTTTGTTTCGCAACTCCGATTTGGGAGCTGTCCTCAATAAGCGTTCTTTGTTATTTTCGCCCGGTTAGCTAACCTGCTGACAAATTGAAACCTCACAGGAGGCTGCATTTATCTCAAGTTATTTTTAGGATTGCCGGTGCGTTTAAGGGGAGTAGCTTGTTGTGTGGGCATCACCGGATCTGTTTTGAAACCTAACGCTAATCTTATGAAGGAACTTTTTGAAGCAGCATTCTCCGGAGTGAATCTCATTCCCACCATTTTAATTTTACTCATTCTGGTGTATTGGATTTTTGTTATTCTTGGTGCACTAGATATGGATTTTCTGGATGTGGAGGTTGATAGTGGTGATGTGGATCTGGATGTCAGTTTAGATGCAGACGCTGACATGGATACAGAAGTGGACACGGATACAGACCTGGGATCAGTGGCATTTATGAACTCAATACTTACCTTTTTTAATCTGGGCAAGATACCATTTATGGTGTGGCTGAGCTTCTTGTTTATCCCCATGTGGTGCATATCCATTCTGATGAATCACTTCTTACTGAATGGGTCTTTTCTTCTTTCATTAGTCTTTTTAATTCCTAATATTATTGTGAGTTTGATGGTGTCAAAGGTGTTGACCACGCCGGTGGCTGCCATGTTTAATAAGTTGAAGCATAATGCGGAGGATAGTTTTAAATACGCCGGAAAAGTCTGCACGGCTTTGATGCAAGCGGATCATAAAAAGTATGGACAGGCTGAGATTCAACATGAAGGAAATACGTTTAGGATCACCATCCTCACCAAAGAAGATGGCGTGCTTTTGCAGAAAGGAGAAACCGGCTTGGTGATTGATTTTCTCGAAGATAAAAAATGTTATATAGTAGAACCCTATAAAATTTAACGAATGAGTATTATTGAAAGCTTGGGTGTTTCGGTTGTTGTTCTAATCGCTATTGTGGCTTTTGGAATCTTGGCACTGATCGTAAAAACCTATCGTAAAGCAACACAAGGACAAGCCTTGGTTAGAACGGGTGCATTCGGGACGAAAGTATCGTTTTCCGGAATGTTTGTGATTCCTGTACTTCATAAGATGGAGCTCATGGATATTACCTTGAAAACCGTGGTCATTGAAAGAGCTGGAAAAGATGGATTGATTTGTCGTGATAACATGCGGGCAGATATCAAAGTCAACTTTTTTGTGCGGGTGAATAAAACGGGTGAAGATGTGGTTCAGGTGGCCCAGTCCATTGGTTGTCCGCGTGCATCGGATCAAAAAGCATTGGTGGATTTATTTGATGCCAAGTTTTCTGAGGCCCTGAAAACGGTGGGTAAGCAATTTGAATTCGTCGAATTATATAATTCGCGTGAGAAATTCAAGCATGAGATTTTAAATATTATTGGTACCGATTTGAACGGATATATCCTGGATGATTGCGCCATTGACTTTTTGGAGCAAACACCATTGAGTTCTTTATCAGAAGATAATATTCTGGATGCTGAAGGTATTAAAAAGATTGTCGAGCTTACAGCTCGGCAAAAGATTTTATCTAACCAAATTGCACGAGACAAAGAAAAAACCATCACCAAGCAAGATGTGGAAGCGCGTGAAACGGTATTGGAGCTGGAAAAACAGTTAGCCGAATCAGAAGAGAATCAACGACGTGAGGTGGCTAATATTAAGGATCGGCAAAATGCGGAGATTGCGAAGGTAGCTCAGGAGCAACGACTAATAGCTGAAAAAGCGCGTATTGCTACCGAAGAAGAAGTCGCAGTGGCCGAGAAGAACAAAGAGCGTCAGGTAGTCATTGCCGAGAAGAACCGTGAAAAAGTGGAGCTGGTGGAAACGGAAGCGGTGGAGCAGGATCGTGCCTTGAAGCAAACAGAACGTGAAAAAGTAGTAGCTATTGCTCAAATAGCCAAAGAGAAAGAGCTGGAAATACAGCGTAAGGAGATTCAGGAAGTAATTCGTGAACGTGTGGAAGTTGAAAAAGCCACTGTTGCTGAGCAAGAGAAGATTAAAGACACACAGGAGTTTGCCACTGCTGATCGGGCTAAGAAAGTAGCAATCACCACTGCTGAAATGGATGCTGAAGAGGCTTTTGTGAGAGAAATTAAATCAGCTGAGGCGACTAAAAACGCAGCTGAACACAATGCGAAGACGAAAGTTATTCAAGCTGAGGCAGAATACGAATCGGCTGGTAAGCAAGCAGAAGCCACGAAGATTTTAGCCGAAGCAAAAGCCGCTGAAGCAGCAGCTTTAGGTGTGGCTGAAGCACAGGTAATTGAAGCCAAAGCGCAAGCATTGGAGATTCAAGGAACCAATGAGGCGAAAGTAATGGAGATTAAAGCCAAAGCGGAAGCCAGTGGGATCAAAGCAAGAGCCGAAGCAGATGCTGAAGCTACCAAGAATGTTGGGGTAGCTGAGGCAGAAGTGGTGAAAGCGAAAGCTACTGCCGATGCCAATGCGACTAAAGAAGTTGGTGTTGCGGAAGCCGAGGTGATCAAAGCCAAAGCTGTTGCATCAGAAGAGAAAGGCCAGGCCGAGAATAAAGTATTGGAAGAGCGCAATGCGGTTGAAGCCAAAGGCATCGAAGAGAAAGGAATGGCCATGAAGAAACTGGATTCAGTAGGGCGTGAGCACGAAGAATTCAAGTTGAAACTGGATATGGAGAAAGAGCTGGAGATGGCCCGTATCCGCATTCAGAAAGACATTGCGGATGCACAGGCGCAAGTGATTGCGGAAGCCTTACGTGCTGCTAATATCGACATTGTGGGTGGTGAAACCATGTTCTTCGATAAGATTGTAGGCTCCATCACACAAGGTAAACAAGTGGATAAGATTGTGAATAATAGTCAAATCATTTCGGATATTAAAGATCATTTCTTCGATGGTTCGGATGGAAAAAGCTTTAAGGATCAAATCAACAGCTTTATCAGCCAGTTTGGGTTGTCTTCTGAAGATGTGAAAAATTTGTCCATTAGTGCATTGCTCTATAAAATGATGCAGGCCAATAGTGATCAGAAAACCGAAGGAATCCTCAATAACCTGGGTGAAATTGCTAAAACCTTAGGTGTTTCAGAGAAAACAGCTGGATTCTTAGGAATCGTATAATAACATTCATCGGGGTGAATAAATACCTATTCACCTCGATGTTCTTTTATCCTTATACCATTTGAGTGAGAATCGATTTATATTATGGCGCCAAACCCGGTTTCATGACGAAATGAACCCATAAAGACATTGAATCGATCCAATAGGGGAAATGAACGGGAAGGATTCTTTCCGAAATGCGTAATTAACCAACCTCAATAAATTATAATAGATATGTCAGACGATCAGGTGATGAATGCGGACAGTGTCCAGTTGGAAGAAGGGACTTATGAAATTATTAAGAATCGCCTTCGCAAGCATGGAGATGATCTGAATGAGCGACTTGATAAACTGAATGCGGCGCGCAAGGAAGTATTTGGTTCCATTGAAACCACCTTGATAGCAACTGATCGCATTACAACAGATAATAACTGTTCACCGGCTGACATGGTGGCTTTTGGTAACTTGATGTTGTTTGGTTACAATGTCACCATGGGCTTGAAAACTAAAACAACCCCGCAAGATGTATTTAGCATTTATACCTACGGGGAACATGCCTTTGCCAAACAGCAGTCCGAGCTGATTAGTGATGCTCAATTTGTCCGAGATTTTGATAATCTTTATGAGTACTATAAAAATACTCAATTTGTAAAGTTTGCCGTCATCGGACCTCATCTGTTTATGGTATTTCAAACAGGTAAAGGGGCTGATGATATCAAAGCTTTTAAATGGCTCATTAATGGGAGTCAAATGCAATACCTGGGAAATCGCCATACGCATGAATATGTTTTTCCCGATCAACATGAATTTCAGTGGCAGAAAACAACCCGCGAAATGTATGTGTATGGGGAGCATCCGCATGTATCCATCGAAGACATTGTTTTTGTGGAAACCGTGGGTGGAGATTTAACCATTAAAGTAGAAGATAATACCAACTCTGGCTTAGGTATCTTAGCCGAAGATGTGGATGTGAAGGAGCAGACCTTAGATGATGCTGAAATATTTTATGCCATTGTGGGTAATCTGGTGGTGTTAAAGATTAAACCTTACCAGGAGAAAATATACCGTTACTTCGTTTATAACTCAAAAGTTCAGGAAGCCAAACGCATTGATGCCTTAGAAGATTCCTGTGTGTTGTTGCCCGATAATCAAGGGCTGATTTTTGCTAATGGCTATTATCTCCAAAACGGCCAATATAAGTTATTTGATAACGATGTTGACGACCTGTTATTCGAAACAAAATATGCCTCTGTTAACGGGGAAGATTACTTGTATGTATTCTATAATCAGCAGTTGGGAGTCTATGTATTGTTGATCTATAACCTGATTACTCAAAAAATTGATACACCGATATTATGTAACGGGTATTCCATCTTTGATAATGGGGAGCTCTGTTATTTCAAAGGACAGGAGGAGGAATCCAGGAACCATGTGATTCAGGTGTGGCAAACACCTTTTGTGAGCAGTAATTATGAGATTGCAGCCACTAATAACTCCCGTTTGTATAAGATCGGGAATAAGGATATTGTAAGGGCTATGGCGGAGTGTAATGAGGTGTTAATCCTCATTCGGAAGGAAGATTCCTATGCCAATTTGTATTTAGATTTGGTAAAGCGATCCACTGATGTGATGGATACGTATTACTGGATCGATGAAGCGGATGCTTACCAATTGAATCAACCTTTAGTTGCCATTAAAAAGTCAGCCTCTTCGGGCATAAATGAATTTGAGAAAGTAAAAAATATCCGAAAGGATACTAAGGAAAAAGTTCAGCAAGCTTCTCTGAAAGTGGAAGAAATCTTTAAACACATTTCCAAACAACAATTCACGGATATCAACCGATTTGTGGATTTATTGGCCGCTTTGCGTGCAGTAAGAGGCGAGGTGATTAGCTTGAAGGAGCTGCGCTATGTCGATTTAGCAATTGTGCAAGAGTTGGAGACTTCCGTGGAAGAGAAAACCAAACGCCTTTCGCAGGATTGTGTTCGATTTTTATTGCGTGATGATGCACTGGATAGTTATAAAAATAGGGTACAGGAGATTCGGGATGGTGTTAAAAATATAGCAAAAGTTAAGGATGCTGATGAGTTGGCGGATGAAATATTAAAAGTGGCCAATCAGTTGGAGATGCTCATAGATATTGTGAGTAACCTGAAAATTGAAGATGCTACTCAGACCACTCAGATTATTAATAATATTTCGGAAGTTTATTCGCAATTCAATCAGATAAAGGCAGAGCTAAAGAAGCAACGTAAAAATCTGCGTTCGGTGGAGGCGCAAGCCGAGTTTGCATCTCAATTAAAGCTGGTTGAGCAGGGGATGGTGAATTACCTGGATTTATGCGATTCACCTGGAAAGACTGATGAGTACCTCTCCAAACTGATGGTGCAGTTGGAAGAATTGGAGGGGAAGTTTAGTGATTTTGAGGAGTTCATTGATAAAGTTGCACAACGGCGTGAAGAGGTTTACAATGCCTTTGAGTCGAAAAAACTGAACCTGGTTGAAGCACGTAACCGCCGGACCACAGCACTTCAGTCTTCTGCTGAGCGGATATTAAAAGCCATTCGTAGCCGTGTATCCAAGTTTAAAGAAGTGAATGAGGTGAACGGATATTTTGCTTCAGACCTGATGATCGAAAAGGTGCGCGATGTCATCGCGGAGCTGAAGGTGATGGAGGATAACATCAAAGCGGACGACCTGGAGAGTAAGCTTAAGTCGGTAAAGGAAGAAACGGTACGTCAGCTTAAAGATCGTCAGGAATTATTCGAAGAAGGGGCTAATATCATTAAATTCGGGAATCATAAATTCTCGGTTAATGTCCAGGAATTAGAGCTTTCTATGGTAAATCGAGACAATCAAATGTTTTTCCACCTGTCAGGAACCAACTTTTTTGAGACAGTCAAGAATGAATCTTTTTTGGCGACTAAAAATGTTTGGAATCAAGTGCTACCTTCTGAAGATAAGAGTGTGTATCGAAGTGAGTTTCTGGCTTATCAGATTTTTCAGGCCGCTCAAAATGCCGTGAATGGTGATGAACCGGGATTACAGCAACTGTCTGACTTCAATGCGGAAGATTTAAAAGCATATGTGCAAAAGTTCATGTCGGTACGGTACAATGAAGGGTATTCGAAGGGTGTTCATGATGAGGATACGTGCTCTATTTTGTTGGCATGTATTCAAGTAAATGATAATGCCGATTTATTGCGCTATGCCCCCCAAGCAAGAGCCTGTGCTGAATTTTTCTGGTCAGTTTATATCAACGACCAGCAACGCATTGAACTCAATCATAATTTAAAAGGAGCTGGTCTTATTTTAAAAGTATTTCCGCGTACCAGGCAGTTTGATTACTTGCAGGAGACACTAAAAGTGTACCTGTCAGATTTCTTAGGCGCGATTAAATTATTTGATAGTCAGGTATCGGATGAGGCGGCTGCTTATCTGTTTTATGAGATGACACGTGGCGATCAGTTTGTGTTGTCCGGAGTGGCCAATGAAATCCTGAACTCATTCTACAGTTACCTTAGAAAAAGTCAGGCGATAAAACATTTTGAGGATTCACTTGCGCCTCTGAAAGCTATCCCGGAACAAGCTTTGCAGTTGATTCGTAGTTGGTTGAATGCCTTTTTTGATGAGGCAGGTGGTGATCGTGAATACCTGGATGAATGTGCAATGACTATGTTATTGGAATCATTAGAGGATAAAAGAATCATCGATCAATCCGTAAAAACGGAATTGAAAGGCCTGAAAGGTTCGCATGCACTTATTAATGATGATTCATACACTTTTGATTATAACGCTTTCATGGCGCGTTTGAAGGAGTTCTCTACCGTGAAGACAGAGCAGTTTAATCAATACAATGCATTAAAAAAACAATTGGTTGATGCGTTTGCTTATGATTTACGCTTGAATGAATTTAAGCCCCGTGTGTTAACTTCCTTTGTGCGTAATAAATTGATTGATAAAGTTTACTTACCACTTATTGGTAATAACCTGGCCAAGCAGATTGGTGCTGAAGGAGAAGGAAAACGGACCGACTTAATGGGGATGTTATTGTTGATTTCGCCCCCTGGATATGGTAAAACTACCTTAATGGAATACCTGGCCAGTCGATTGGGTATTATTTTTATGAAAATCAATGGTCCTTCCATCGGGCATGCCATTACTTCTTTAGATCCTTCGGAAGCGGCCAATGCTGCTGCTCGTGAGGAATTGGAAAAATTGAACCTGGCTTTTGAGATGGGTGATAATGTGATGATTTATTTGGATGATATTCAGCATTGTAATCCGGAGTTTTTGCAGAAGTTTATTTCTCTTTGTGATGCTCAGCGTAAGATTGAAGGAGTGTATAAAGGACGGAGTAAAACCTATGATTTCCGGGGAAAGAAAGTGTGTGTGGTGATGGCTGGTAACCCGTATACCGAAAGTGGAGATAAGTTTAAAATCCCGGATATGTTGGCTAACCGTGCTGATATTTATAATATTGGAGATATACTAGGTGGTTCAGAAGAGGAGTTTAAAATGAGTTACATTGAGAACTCGTTGACATCCAATCCGGTGTTGAATAAATTGTCATCCAAAAGTCAAAAGGATTTATATACACTCTTGAGTATTGCAGCTACCGGTAAAAAGGATGGGTTTGAATTTGAGTCCAGTCATACACCTGAAGAGATTAGTGAATATGTGGATGTGTTGAAAAAGCTGATCATAGCACGTGATATTATCTTGAAAGTGAATCAGGCCTACATTCATTCGGCTGCTCAGGCTGAAGAGCACCGGACAGAGCCAGCATTTAAGCTGCAAGGGTCGTATCGGGATATGAATAAAATTTCGGAGAAAGTGCTTTCTGTAATGAATGACAAGGAGATCGAAACGCTCATCATTTCTCATTATCAGAATGAAGCTCAGACTTTAACGACTGGCGCAGAAGCCAATATGTTAAAGTTTAAAGAAATGTATGGTGTTATTTCCCCGGAAGAGAAACAGCGCTGGGAAGAGCTCAAAGAGTCCTTTGTCAGAAGTAACCGTTTGAAGGGGATGGGCGATAATAATCAGACGACCCACATGATAGTACAAATGGAAGAAATTGCAAAAGGTGTGATTGGCATCAAAGATGTCATGAGTCAGCAATAGTTAGTTATTTTTTTTTGTGAGTTTTGGATTCCGGTGGGAAATGTCTTCCTGCCGGTTTCTTTTTTTGTTCAAATAGTCCAAACCGGTCAGTGATTAACCCAATAATTTCGTTGGCGGTGGTTTCAATGGGTTTATTCGTTACATTGATAATAGTAAAACCGCCACGTTCAAATACAAAATGAGCATGTCGGATTTCCTGCTTCACAAAATCCGGATCCACGTATTGGGTATTAGATGTATTTTGCATCTGCTCCAATCTTTTTTGACGCATCGAAAGGAGTGTTGATAGGTTGATGTTGAGTCCGAAAACCCGGCGCGGATCCAGTTTGAATAATTCGGGTGGTGGTGCAATACCTTTCACCAATGGCACATTTGCTACTTTCCAGCCAAACATAGACATGTATACACTTAGAGGTGTTTTTCCGGCTCTGGAAACACCGGTTAGGATAATCTCAGCATCAAATAAGCGATTGGGATTCACCCCGTCATCATGATTCAAAGCATATTCAATAGCTTCAATGCGCTCGTAGTATTGGGCATTTATGCGTCGATAAAGTCCAGGTACATTTACCGAAACCAAACCCAGTCGTTTTTCCAGGAAGTTGGCCAAATCGCCCATGAGATCAATCTGATCAACATCACATTTTTCACAGGTTGAGATTAAAAAATCTCGCAAATGGGCATTCACCATTGTATGAACGATCAAGCCATTATGCCGCTTGACACGGTTTACAACCTCCTGTATTTTTGAATCGGTTTGAACATTTGGAATAATGTTCACATGAACTTTATTGTCCGGATACTGGATAAGTAAACCTCGCACCAATGTGTGGCCAGCTACTCCTTTTCCTCCGGAGATAATGAACAAAGGCATTTGTTGAGATGAATCAGACTTATCCATCACAACAATTTACAGTAAAACAAAAAGATTGTAAAGCCCTAATTTAGATCTCTTCCATTACTCTAAGTGCACTGTGTTATTCTTTTCATTTTCACAAGATTAACTGAAAATATTTGATAAGAATAGTCATATACGCCACCTTTGTAAAGTGAATATAGTAACCAATCAATGGTTTTACTTGTTTAAAGAGTTATGGAAGATGTACGAAGACTTTTTATTGTAATTATCTTATTTGTTATTTCAGTTTTTCAATTGAGTGGACAAGAGATAACATTCATAACTCGTGAGAATGGTTATTTCCGTGAAGTGTATGGAGTTGATACTAATGATACGACCTTGAGAAAGGGACGTTATTTTCATTATTATAAAGGTCGCATCATTGAGAAGGGGCGTTATCTCAATAATCGCCAGATTGGTAAATGGCAATATTTTAATCTGAATAATATTCTTGAATATGAATATGATTACGATATTGAAAAAATAGTACGAATTGCCGGAAGGGCTCGTCGCGAACTGGCGATGGCTACACCTTGTATGTTTAAAGGAAGTCCGCTTATCCCATATTTGTTCATTGTAGGTCATTTGAATTATCCTGAACAAGCCAAAGAACTTGATATTTCAGGTGAAGTTGAATTGGGGTTGCGAATTTCAAAAGATGGAAGTATTCTCAGTTACTATTTGTCAAAAAAAATACATCCTATATTAGATAGTGCTGTTATGAAAGTGGCTAGTAAACTACCTTCGGAATGGGAGTTTTTAGCAGCTACACGAATGGGGAATCCTATAAATGGTGAATATCGAATTGCTATTCAGTTCGAGTTAGATACAAAATAATGGTATCAATTTATACTTTGCTTGTCAATAAAGTATAGTCAATGATCCACTTTGCGATTGTCATCATGGATTGTTTTGGGTTGATCAGAGGATAAACGTTTTTACTTTTATCTTTTCACTCTTACCTTTTTATTTTTACTTGTGACTTAACGCTTGACCTGTTGGCAAAGGTTAATAAAGTTATTAAGTTCCTCCGTATCTGAAAGGGGATGTAATTTGTTTTTAACTGGACTTTCAAATGATTTTTTTGTTGGGTTGAATAATCCAATACGATGACAATTTTCATAAAGTTGATCAAGCGTATCTTGATTTGGTATTGATGTGAGAATAATACCGGCAATAGAATTAGTAATGGGGATGTTTTGTAGTTCTTCTTCGTTAAAGACGGGAATGATTTGATAATGACCAGATGTTTTTATAGCCGGTAGTTCATGATTTTCATTTTCCTTCTGAAAATATAGAATGGTTTTAATGTCTCTGATATCTCCCTCCTGATTGGCCACTTTAGGAGGAATAATGAGGTGGAAGGTGGAGCCAATATGTTCTTGTGATTCTACCCAAAGAAAACCATTCATGTGTCTGGCTAGTTGTTGACTCATACTAAGTCCCAATCCGGCTCCGCTAAATTCCCTGTTATTAGCTTCATCAGCTTGCCTGAATTTTTGGAATATTTTTGAGATTTTGACCTGCGGAATACCAATTCCGGTGTCTTTTACAAATAGATCTATAGAACCATCAGGTCGATATGAATGTCCTAGTGTAATACTGCCTGAATAGGTGAATTTTACGGCATTATCCAATAGGTGGCGTAAGATTTGGGTAATTCGTTCAAAATCAGAGAAGATAAATGGTGGCTCCGAAATGCCAATAGGTGTTGAGATGGAAAAATTAATGTCCGATTTGTTTTTTAATAACTCAAAAGTATGTGATTTTAAGTTATGCAGTAATTGTTCCGCATTTAGCGCATCGTTCTTAAGTTGAATTTGGCCAGATTCAATCTTTGAGAATTCTATGATGTCATCTAATAGATTAAGTAACTCTTGTGCACTATTTTTAACGATTTGATGGAATTCGCGACGTTCAGTGTTAGTTAGTTGAGTGTCGCACATTAATTCGGAAAATCCCATTATACTGTTCATTGGCGTGCGCACTTCGTGAGACATATTAGCCAGAAAGTTGGATTTAAGGCGATCAGATTCTTCCGCTTTTTTCTGTGCCAGAATTAAACGTTGTTCATGTTTTACTCGTTCAGAAACATCTTTAATGATGATGATGATTGCTTTTTTACCAAAGTAATCAATCGTACCCAAGTTGATATCTACCGGAATATTTTTGTCTCCAATAGAGAAGGTATATTCGATTAATTGACTTTTGTGATTGGAGTGAGTTGATTTGTTGACTTGATCATGAAGTTCATTTTGAAGTGATGGGGGAATAAAACTGTAAATATTCTCTTGCTTGAGCTTATCAAAACGCATATTGGTAAATTGCTCTGCAATGTCATTTATCTCCAAAATGGTTCCGGTGACCTCTGTGATAAAAATGGCTGAAGTACTTTGGTTAATCACATAACGGAAGTACTTTACTCGTTCACTCAGGGTATCTATTTTTGTTTCAAGGTACGTTACATCTTCAATAATAATTGACTGTAGATCCTTTTGTCCTTTCTGTTGTATTGGAGTTTGAGTGATTTTTAAAACATGATCATCAAGGGTTTTATAAAGGACTGAATTCTTTGATGTGAGGTTTGAATTTGGAATTTCTTCAGCTCGTAGGTTCAATAATTTTTTCCAGTGCTGACTTAAAATAATCTTTAGAGATCGTTGAGTGAGCTGCTCAAATTGGTTATTAAAGAACTGAGGGATTCCTTGTTGGTTTACCATGCAGGCCGCATACGGAATGAGATCAACAATTGGTTGTAGGTATGTTGGAGAATCCTGCTTGGCTTGATTTGAAGCGTGATTCAGTTTTAGCTTCTCAGTTGGCCTGCGTTTTGATTTATTTGATCTTAAATTTACATAAAGAAATACGATGATAGCCATCCCCAGGAGTACCGCCATTTGGATAAAAAGGGATTTGAATTCATTTACTTCATTAACAGTAAGCTGTTCTGTATGTGTATTCTGACCATAAGCGGTTAATGAATACAGGATAAATAAGGTAAGAGTTAAGCATGATACCTTAGTCATCATTTTGTCAAAATGTTTTTTCCAGTCCATATTATTCAACAGAGAAACGAAATTATAGGTTTTAATAGAAAGTAAAAAATGTTGTGGGCAAGAATTACGGTTTCTATATATTTAATGATGTTTTTTTGTGCAAGGATAAAGGAAATTGGGAGATCGTTAAATAAATTTAAAAACTAATAAACGATGTTGTTTTTGAGTTTTTAACCCGATCAATGTAACATTGTGTTAGTCCTGAAATGCTTATCTTTATTATCTTTGCGAATTGAAAAATAACGATCACATTAAATATAGAATAGAATGGGAATTGAAAGTCAGATCAAAGCTTCTGTAGCAAAAGCTGTTCAGGAATTATATGGTGAAACGATCGAATCTGAATCGGTTCAGGTTCAACTGACCCGAAAAGATATGAAAGGGGATTTTACTGTTGTAGTATTTCCGCTTTTAAGAGTATCTAAAAAAAATCCCATTGAAACGGGGAATGAGATAGGTGAATTTCTGAAAAAAGACTGTGGTGATGTGGCGCAGTTTGAGGTGATCAAAGGCTTCTTGAACTTGGTACTGTCCCATTCGTACTGGGTGAATCTGATTAACCGTATTTCAGATGTTGAAAACTATGGTATCAAACAAGCTGACGAAAACTCACCATTGGTGATGATTGAGTATTCATCACCTAATACCAATAAGCCCTTGCACCTGGGACATATTCGAAATAACTTACTCGGCTTTTCATTGTCTCGTGTTGTGGAGGCCAATGGGAATCAAGTAGTGAAAACTAATATTGTCAATGACCGGGGTATCCATATCTGTAAGTCAATGTTGGCTTGGAAAAAGTGGGGCGAAGGCCAGACTCCTGAATCAACTGGTAAAAAAGGAGATCATTTGGTAGGCGATTTCTATGTGAAATTTGATCAGGAATATAAGAAAGAACAAAAAGCATTGATGGATGCCGGTCAATCCAAAGAAGAAGCAGAAGCTAATTCTCCTTTGATGAAAGAGGCACGTGAAATGTTGCGTTTATGGGAAGCCAATGATACGGAAGTATATGGGCTGTGGAAAATGATGAATCAATGGGTGTATACAGGCTTCGACGTAACTTATAAAACCATGGGAGTTGGTTTTGATAAGATTTACTATGAATCGGATACATACAAAGTAGGGCGTGACATGGTAATAGAAGGGCTGGATAAAGGCGTTTTCTATCGTCGTGAAGATAATAGTATCTGGTCGAATCTTGAAAATGACGGACTGGATGAAAAGTTGTTGTTGCGTGCGGACGGAACAAGTGTATACATGACACAGGATATTGGTACTGCGAAATTACGTTATGATGATTTCAACATTGATAAAATGGTGTATGTTGTCGGTAACGAGCAGAATTATCACTTTAAAGTGTTAGCTCTATTGTTAGATAAGTTAGGATTGGAGTGGGGAAAAGATTTAGTTCATTTTTCCTATGGCATGGTGGAGTTGCCCGAGGGTAAAATGAAATCACGTGAGGGAACAGTTGTTGATGCCGATGACTTGATGGAAGAGATGGTCAATACAGCCCGGGAAATGTCAAAGGCGTTGGGTAAACTGGAAGGTTATTCTGAAGAGGAAGCAGAGCAAGTGTATCGTACCATTGCTTTAGGCGCCTTGAAATATTTCATCCTGAAAGTGGACCCTCGTAAAAATATGACCTTTAATCCTGAAGAATCTATTGATTTTAATGGAAATACAGGGCCATTTATTCAATATACTTTTGCCCGAATAAACTCTGTTGTAAGTAAAGCTATTGACAAGGGATATAATGTACCTGAACATGCAAATAATGACGTTGAGTTAAGTGAAAAAGAGGTTCAGCTCATGAGTATGCTGGCTAATTTTCCAAATGTGGTAGCTGAAGCTGGAAATGTTTATAGTCCTGCGATCATCGCTAATTATGCTTATGATTTAGCGAAGGAGTTCAATCAGTTCTATCATGCTTCGCCTATTGCCGTTGAAGAGGATGAAGATAAACGAGCCATGCGATTGGTGTTGTGTAAAAATGTAAGTAAGACGATTAAAAATGCGATGTGGATGTTAGGTATTGATGTGCCGAATCGTATGTAAAAAATAGGATCAAATAGTTCGAAAGGCTGCCAAAGATGGTGGCCTTTTGTTGTATATCCCAGATGTAATCGCGTTATTATTCTAAAGTCAGGGTAATGTTAAAGCAACTTCCTATTCCAGTAGGCTTGATGTTGAAATAGTTCCACCTTGATTTTCAATTAATTCTTTACATAGGATAAGTCCAGTACCCGTTTCTTTGTTAGTGTCTGGGTTAGCTGTTTGTGGATCGCTCGAATTTTTTTCGCTGTTTATTAGCCCACCAGAAAAAGCTAAAAGGAGACAGTAAAACAGTAGGAAGAGTAGAAAATATTGGTTCAGGGGTTCCTTTGATAGAGTGCAATATGTAGGTTAGCATTGTGGCAAATAACGTAGGTAAGGTTACTGCAATGAGTATCGCACGGGTGCGCTCATCAATTTTGCGTACCAGATTTTCAACAAGCTTCATGGTGATTCCCCCCATAATAAAGGTGTAAGAACCTTGTTTCAGAGCCGCAACAATCGATAAGTTAAATCCATGAGATGCATTTATGGTATAAATTAATGTACCCATAAATACCCCCCCAATGGAGCCCATTAACGGATCAAAATATTTGTTGCCTCTAATCATTTGGTAATCTTGATGTTTGAAATTGAATAATCCAACAAACATGCAAAGATAAAAAAATATTCCGGAGGTTAAATCTTAGGAATTATATGCAGACCAGATAAAGTATCTACTGACTTCGTTTAGAGGGGGACAAGCTATTTAAAAGAATTCGACAAATTATTGAAGTCATCTACTTGGCTTTCCTTGTGATGAATCAGCAAAAAAAGGAGTTTATGTTTTTTTTTATTTTGAGCGAGTGAGAAAATGATTCTATGATTTGATATTTTAAACAATATTGTTGAGATTGGTATCGTTAAAGTGAGAGTAAAAACCAATTTGAAACATTACAACAAATGAAGGAATTAAAACTTGTTACATTATTGCTGATCATTATTTGGGCTCCCCTGTATGCACAAACAACGGAAGAGACTGATCCAATGACAACAGGCACTATTCAAGAGCAGTTTGATTATGTGATTAAGAAATCCAGTAGCTATGAAGAGTTTAAAGTAGTTAAGTTGAGTTCACTTAATCAGTTGAAATCTCATGCTTCTGATAGTATCCTTCAATTGAGGAGTGCACTACAAACTTCGCAAAGTGAAATTCGCGCCGGGATTCAAAAGTATGACTCATTAAGTGCTGTTGTTTCCGATGTTAAGGGGCAGTTTCAAGCAGCCGTGAACTCGAAAAATGCGCTCAGCTTTCTAGGAATGGAGTTAGGTAAAACGGTCTATAATTCTATAATGTGGGGATTGGTATTGGTTTTACTTGCGATAACAACAATTGTGTTTTTAATGTTTAAGCGCGGACATCATGTGACCCGTGAAACGAAAGCTCGATTAGCAGAAGTAGAAGAGGAGTTTGAGGCACATCGGAAAACAGCCTTACGTCGGGAACAAAAATTAGCCCGGGAATTAATGGACGAACGCATGAAAGGCAAAATCTAGATTAGACTATTATAATCCATGGTCCCTTGTGTGAAAACAGGGGATCTATTTTGTTAGAATCATTTATTTTATTCATCAGCTGTCAGCCACTCCATGGCTGCTTCACGAGTTGAGAAGTTTTCTCGTTGCGTGAATGAATCTTCAGGAAGCCAGGAGAATAGCATTGTGTAGGCCGTAATTTTGGGGTCCGTTACATAAAAAGCTGTTCTTACTGCTTTGAATTTTCCAGTAGCCGCTTCGGCTAGCTTTGATAATTTGGAAATGTCATCCAGATGTAATACTAAGTCCGCTTCTGTTAAGTCGTAAAAAATACGTAAGTTTTCGGGCATGTTTTCCAGATTCTTAAATTCATGAATAAATTCAATGAGATCCTTCAGAGTTACCTTTTTGGTCATGGAAACATGTAAGATGTTGTCTATGTAGGCATATGATATCATAAATTAGTCTTCTAAGAACGATTAAGGTGGTTTATTGCTTAGTAATCCAGTTTCTGAATGACTCCGA
The DNA here is from genome assembly GCA_016342595.1 of Marinilabiliaceae bacterium. GTDB lineage: Bacteria > Bacteroidota > Bacteroidia > Bacteroidales > Marinilabiliaceae > JAEINY01. The sequence goes on along the minus strand of JAEINY010000026.1, from coordinate 19,302 downwards.
CATCAACACACTTTGCAGGACATTGATGGTCGTTTGTCCCGGCAAATCTTTCAGGAATTTCTCAATTTCACTGGATTCAACATTTGTAGTGGTCAGTAAGGATTTTAATTTCTTTAATGAAGCACCGGTCAGTTCATCTTCTAATGGTGTCCAAACAAAATTTAAATCATTACTGGTTTCAATCTGGTTATCTGCTTTGGTATCTGTATCGGCGATGATTTCCATTTCCCGGATAATCATGGATAAAGTGGATTTACAATCTGTTTTCACAGGATCTGTTACACCTGATTCATCCCGAAGGGTCCAGCTGCTATATGCGTAATCAATTTTTTCTATCGCTTTTACCTGGGGCGCATTCATGCCAAAGTAGGATTCCAAAACAAGACAAGTAGCCTTTTTCCATGAGGAAAGATTGAATGCACGATCATCCACTTTGTTTAATTGCTCTTTGAGTAGTGTGATATAGGATTCTTTTGGAGTCATGTTTACCTTTTGTTAATGTAGGTCTGATATTTAAGATGAAAAATAAGAAAAAATACTATGAAGACGATATTATGTTGTTTGTTTTTGATAATAATGCCTTTTCTGTGGATGACTGCGCAAAAAAACGATGTGAAAGAAATTGATAAACTGAAGGTTATCTGTAGTGGTGGTGATTCGGATGTGGGCATTAAGGTTTGTTTTATGTATGGTGTAGCTGAGCAATTGTGTGAGATGGGAATTGATGTTAAGGGTATGAGGAAACCGGTAACTGATACCAAAAGTATAATAAAATGATTGATAAAGCATTTTGCTTATTACTTGTGGTTAATGCCGATACATAATCAAAGAGCGATGTTTTATCGCTCATTTTGATTAGTAATCGGTATGAGTGTTTGAAAGCTGGGTGGTGTCAATTGAATTTTTAGAATAAAAAAACGCGAAGGAATCTAATGTTTCCTTCGCGCTTATAAAATTTAGAAAGCTTTTTACTATTCGAATTGAGCAAATGTGCTTTTAATTACGTCAAGAGCTTCGCGTAATTGTTCCTCGTTAATAACCAATGGAGGAGCAAAACGGATAATGTTTCCATGTGTTGGTTTGGCAATCAATCCATTCTCTTTCATGGCTACACAAACATCCCATGCTGTTTTTCCATTTTTGGGCTTGATCACTACTGCGTTTAGTAAACCTTTACCGCGTACTAACTCAATCATGTCTGATTTAACGTTCGACAATTCCTCACGAAAAATTTGGCCTAAACGTTCAGCATTTTCAGCTAATTTTTCATCTTTCACCACATCTAAAGCGGCAATGGCTACTTTACAGCCTAGCGGGTTTCCGCCATAGGTCGAACCGTGCTCACCCGGTTTGATGACTAACATCACATCATCATCCGCTAAAACAGCGGATACAGGGAATACACCACCAGAGATCGCTTTACCCAATATCAATACATCCGGACGCACACCTTCGTGATCACACGCTAACAGTTTTCCGGTACGTGCAATACCTGTTTGTACTTCGTCAGCCATGAATAATACATTTTTAGCTTTACACAGCTCAAATGCTTTTTTCAAATAGCCGTCTCCCGGTACAAAAACTCCGGCTTCACCTTGAATCGGCTCTACCAGGAATCCGGCCACATTCGGATCTTCCAGTTCTTTAGCCAATGCATCCAGGTCATTGTAAGGTACAGTGACGAAACCAGGTGTGTAAGGGCCAAATCCTTTGTACGATTCCGGATCAGTCGACATAGAGATAATCGAAATGGTACGGCCATGGAAGTTGCCTTCACAGACAATAATTTTAGCCTGGTTTTCAGGTACCCCTTTTTTCTCGTAAGCCCATTTTCTACACAGCTTCAAAGCCGTCTCATCGGCTTCGGCTCCGGTATTCATTGGCAATACTTTGTCGAATCCAAAGTACTTGGCGATATACTCTTCAAATTCACCCAATACACTGCTGTGGAAAGCCCGGGAAGTAAGGGTTAAATCTTGTGCCTGATCAGTCAGTGCTTTGATGATTCGGGGGTGACAGTGACCTTGGTTAACAGCTGAGTAAGCCGAAAGGAAGTCGAAGTATTTTTTACCGTCCACATCCCATACGTATATGCCTTCACCCTTTTCAAGCACTACTGGAAGTGGATGATAGTTGTGTGCACCATACTTGTCCTCGCGGTCGATGTAATCTTGTTGTGTCATTTTCTTCTCTGTCATAACTACGGATTTAGTTCTGTTAATTTCTTATTTGGTCTGAAACAAAAATAGCGGATTTAACCAATTATAAAACAGTTTGAAAGCTGAGTTTTATCAGATTTTGAAAATATTTTGAACGATCAATCCATTGGGGTTATTAAAGGATATCGATCCTGTCCATCCACTAAAATGCAGCCGATAACTTCACGTTAAAGCGGCGGGATGTGAGATAATTGGGAACGGCATATTGCCGGTTGTGAACATCCGATATCCAAAAGTAGGAGATGGTATTATTTATATCAAAGAGGTTAAAGATCTCCACACCCAACCAGCAATCTTTTATGAAACTATTGGGATTAGGGCGTCGGCCTCGCAGGTCTTTGGAGAAACCAATGTCGACACGACGATAGGCTGGCATGCGATTGGTCGCTTTGTATCGGGGCGATTGCGGTGGGCCAAATGGTAATCCGGTCCCATACAATAAGTTCAGGTGTACTTTAAAGGTGGGATTACTGGGCATATAATCCTGAAAAAAGAGGGAGAAATTCACCCGCTGATCCGATGGTCTTGGAATGTAACCCGGATAAACAGTATTTCCTTCTCCATCTATATAGAAATCATCTTCCAGGTCTTCCGCCGTTTTCATGAAGGACAAATTGGCCCAGGATTCAACACCGGGAACAAATTCACCGTGTAGTTTTAAATCAATACCAGCAGCATAACCTTTCGCGTTGTTTTTGCCGGAGTAGCGGATTCTGACGTTATCAACCTGATACGGGATGAGGTCGGTCATATACTTATAATAAGCTTCGGTGGTGAATTTAAACGGACGCCCGTTCACATCAAAAATGTAATCATATCCCCCCACTAATTGATAGGACTTTTGAGCTTTAATATCATGATTTAGTGCTCCATCCGGTGTGCGTAGCTCCTTGTATAAAGGCGACTGGTAATAGATGCCGGTGGCAAAGCGGTAGCGATTATTTTTATTGCCCGCAGGGTAATACAGCAAGTTAAGGCGCGGACTAATTAAAAACTCATTGTTGAAATCCCAATGATTGATTCGGACACCACCGTTCACCAAAAGGGTCCCATTGGTCAGTTGCCACCTGTATTCATCCTGAAGATAAGCGGTGATTCGATTACTGTTGGTTTCCAGATCGGCATTGTAAGAATAGACCAGTTTGACTTCCTTGTCGGAATGGGGAAGTGAATAACCAGCTGAATCACGCATTTCCCATTCGTTCAGATGATCTTTAAATTGTTCATGCTGATACTTTACTTCCCAGGTGAGAAGGTGGTCGTTTAATTGATGTTTGCCTTGAAAAGCCACGTTTTGAATGATGCCCAATAAGTCGTTGCGGGCATGTTCAAGGTGACTGCCGACACCGATGTTTTGAATACCGTCAACCGCAGTTACCGGCTCGCTTTCCGTTGATTCGATGTCCTGCAACCAGTATTGCCCTAAAATATCATAGGTTTCCTCTTCATACGTGCGATACCCCGAGGCGGTAAGCTTGTATTGATTGGCGACATCAGGCATGTGTTTGATCGAAACGGCCCCCAATCCGGTTTGAAACAAGTCTTTTTCCTGACCTTCAAAAAACACTTTTAGTTTTTTTGCTTCCTGAATGGTACCAAATACTGTTTCGCGATCTACCGGCTCAAAATCATAAGCGTTTTGCGAATAGTAACCCAATGCTTCCAGTTGCCAATTTTCATTAATGGTGTAAGTGATGAAAGATTGGGCATCAAAAAAGACCGGGTTGTAATCACCCGATACATCCAAAGTACCCAAAAGGTATTTGTTGGTTTTGTAGCGAACGCCTGTTATGGCGGATAGCTTACCGTTTTTTGTACTGCCTTCAACGTGGCCGGAGGCACCAAGCAGGCTTGCTTGCATACTTCCTTGAAGCGCTTTGGGCTGTTTGTAACGCACATCCAAAACCGAAGACATCTTATCACCATATTGAGCTTCGAAACCACCAGGTGAGAATTTTAAGGAAGAGATTAAATCCGGATTAATAAAACTCAAGCCTTCTTGCTGACCCGATCGGATTAAGAAGGGGCGATAGATTTCAATGTCATTGACGTATACCAGGTTTTCATCGTAGTTACCACCCCGCACCCGGTATTGCGAACTTAATTCATTATTAGATGCCACACCCATCTGGCTTTTTACCAGGCCTTCAATATTTCCACCGGAGGCATCTGGCAGGGCTTTAATCAGCTTGGGATCAATCTTGGTAAAGCTTTGATCTTTTATTTCACCAGTCACTTCCACTTGATCAATGACTTCTTGTTTGGCTATCAAAACAATGGTAATGTTTTTTAGTTGCTCAGTCTTCCGTATTTCAATCTCTTGGGAAGTGTATCCAATGTATGAAGTAATTACCGTGAATGGCAATGGTGTTTTTGTCTCAAATGAAAAGTGTCCTTTGTCATCCGTGATGGTTCCATCGGGTCTGTCTTTTATCGTAATGTTTACAAATTCCAACGGTTGTTTGAGAGAATCAGTGACGTAACCGTTAAGCAGATGTTTTTCTTGAGCGAAAAGCCTTGCCCCTGGAAACCACAGAAGAACTATAAAAATGATTAAGACGTATTTATTCATCGCATAAAAATAGGAATGATCAGCAATTATAAAAAACTGTTTTTTATCGATTTTAGTATGTTGTCAGTTTTATTGAGTTGAAAACATAATTTTGCCAGGTAGGCTTGTCTTGGAAATAAGATTTGGGTGTACAAGGTGAGGTATATGACAAGGTGCATTAAAGTAGAACTAATTTTTATAGAGAAATCTAGAATTAAGTAAAGTCATCCATTACGCTGCTTAAGCGGATGTTTAATACCAGTTAGCGGACATTTATTTTGCAGAGCGGAGAGTCATTATGCGTTAGCGGGAAATCATTATGCTCTGGCGGGGATTTCATTGCTTTGTTTATCGTCCGCCAACGCTTGTTGTTGCGCCGCTATTGCCTGTGAAGTGCCCGCCAACAGCTGTGAAGCAGTATCTGCTTGATAAGGAGTCCGCGCTTATGGATATAAATAGTCCGCTATGCTAATTAATTCTCCGCTATTGGTTGTTTATCGCCCGCTATAATAAAAAAATCCCCGCCAATGGCTTTTTAATGCCCGCTATGTGATTGTCAAGAAAGGTGAATCCCTGATAACAGGCAGTACAATTTGAAAAGAAATAGAATGCCTTTATCTTTAAGGCGACTTAATTGGATAAAAGATGAAGAAACATAAATTACTGATCATGTTAGCCATTCCGCAAGAAGGATTTAATGCCATCTTGCCGGACTGGGAATTGGTCTATCCCGAAAATGAAGCGTTCACCCAGGAGGAGCTGAAAGAGAAAATTGCGGATTGCGATGCTGTAGTCACCGTGTATGGACATAAATTAACCAATGAGGTGATAGATGCCGCCCTACAATTGAAGATGATTGCCAATTTTGGGGCCGGATTCGATAATATTGATGTCAGTTACGCGACTTCAAAAGGTATTTTAGTGACCAATAGTCCCGATCCCGTGACTGAACCAACGGCTGAATTGGCCATGGGCTTAATGATTTCTGTCGCTCGTCGAATGGGTGAAATGAATAATCGCTTGCGGACCAAAGGGGAAATAACCTGGGGGGTGATGCGTAACCTGAGTACCACTCTTGTTGGTAAACGTTTGGGTATTGTCGGAATGGGGGCTATCGGCAAAGCCCTGGCAAGGCGGGCTATCGCTTCAGGCATGGAAATCGTTTACCACAATCGCACCAGGGTGGATGAAGCGGTTGAGGCGGAATTGAAAGCTACTTACGTTTCTATGGAGGAGTTGTTGAAGACAGCCGATGTGGTCTCCTTAAATATGCCGCTGACGCCTGAGACGAAACATTTGATCAGTAAGCCTCAGTTGGAATGGATGAAACCATCTGCTTACTTAATAAATACGGCTCGTGGGCCGGTCGTTGATGAACAGGCTTTAATTGAAGCGTTAAAGAATGATGAAATTGCAGGCGCCGGTTTAGATGTGTATGAAGAGGAGCCAAATATTCCGGCTGCCTATTTGGATATGCATAATGTCGTGCTCATGCCGCATTTGGGAACAGCGACACATGAAACGCGAAAAGAAATGTCGGTGGTAGTGGCTCAAAATATACAGGATTACTTTAGTGGGAAGGTTCCTAATAATCCAGTCAATAAAACGGTCTTAAGTTAAGAAGAAAAGCCGGGCATGACCCGGCTTTCTTTTTTTATTCTGGCTTCATAACAATCTCAATACGACTGTCGGATTTTAGTAATTCTTTGGCTTTTTTCTGGATCGTCTCCTGAGTAAAACCCTCAATAACCTTGTCAAAGTTCTTTTCGCTGATGAAATAATGACCCGATTTATAGGCCTCTCTTAGTTGATCGAGCATAAAGTAATTTTGTTTCAGATTGGTTTCTTTATCCTTTATCAGGTACTCTTTTGTTTTCTGTACTTCCTCCGCAGTCGGTCCTTCTTCAATCAATTTATTAATATCGTTTTGTAGCACCCCTTTCAAGTGATCTGCTTTTTCCGGATCACAATCAAATTGCATGTTCATTGAATAGGAAGGAACCGGTTTGTTTTTCAAACTACCATACACACTAACCCCATAGGATCCACCTTCATCTTCACGGACCGACTCAACAAAACGCATTCTTAAGATGTAACGAATGGCATTTTGGTATTGCTGGTTTTCGGCAGTGTAATCAGCTTCCCCATGATAGCTCACAAAGACAGTTGATTTTGGCGTTTCCATGGCACGAGTGAAAGATTTCTGAGTGATGCCTTTAGGTGGGCGAATGTTCCAGTCTTTTAATTGATCATCAGCCTCTTTAGAAATAGGTAGGCTACCAATGTATTGCTCAATTAATGGTTTGATGGTTTCATTGTCAATAGCACCTAAAAACAGGAATGTAAAATGTTCCGGTTGAGCATAACGTTCTCGTGCCATAGCAAAAGTTTGATCAGCTTTTACAGCATCATAATCCTCAACATTGCGCGGCATTTTACGTGGGTGATAACTATTGGTGATAGCCGTAATGGAATCACGCATGGTGGTGCGGGGATCACTTTGCTTGTTCATTAGCACTTGCTTTTGGCGTTCCACAATACCTGAAAACTCGCTGTGATCCTTTCCTTGATTGGTGAAATACATGTGAACCATTTGTAAGGCTGATTCCAGATCTTTTTTCGTAGTCGATCCAAATAAGCCTTCTTCATTGTCGTTCAGCCAGGGGTAAATACGGAACTGTTTACCAGTCAATTGTTTTTTGAGGTCGGTAGAGGTGAACTCAGCGATACCACCTGTTCGCATGCCCACGGGGATCATTTCAGCCATGACCAGGTTTTCTGTGTCAAAGACATTATAACCACCCCAGCTAAATGCTGAAAACATGATTTCATCTTCCTTGTTATCGGTGTGCTGTGTCACAACTTTAATGCCGTTGGAAAGGGTCCATTCCGTTACATTCAGATCTTCGCGGTATTCTTCCCTGGTGACAGATCCCGGGGTTGGAAGCGGTTCCATGAGTGCCCGTTCCACAAAATCATCCTTGTAAGGCTCTAGTTCTTTTTTGATGACTTCGCTATAGGCAGCTTTTAATTCTGTTTCATCAGGAATGACAAAGCCTTCTTTTTCTGGCCCGTGTACGACCATGACACGATTTTCATCGGTGATTAATTGAGCGGATACCTGATTGACCTCTTCCAGTGTGATGGATGGTAATACGGCTTCTTTATGGTAATAGCTGGCTTCCGGGCCGGGGTATGGCATCTGGTAACCAAAGTGTCGGAGACAGGCAAAGGCCAGTCTTCTCGATTCCTGTTTGTCGCGTTCGTTGAAAGCTTGCTCTGCTCTTGATAAGATTTCTTTTTTAGCTCGCTCCAATTCACCTTGTGTAAATCCGTGTTGTTTGACACGTTCATTTTCGGTGAGCACTTCTTTAAAGCTTCGGATCGGATCGGAAGGCAGTGCTGTGATGCGTAAGAAATAAGCATCGTTTTGTTGGGTTAGAAAACTATAGTACGAGTAGGCACTAATAAAAGCCGGATCAGGGGTGTTTAATTTTTCCTGCAAGCGTTTATTGAACATCGATGAGAAGAGGCTTCTCACCATGCCTTCACGCTCATCTTCCCAGGTTTCATTTTTACGATGTGGATGCTTAATATAAAGTGTGATATCGGTGGTGCGCGCCTCTTTGTCAGTAGCCGAAGTAAACAGGGTTTCTTGATTATCAGCAATCAGAGACGAAATCGTTTTCGCTGAAGACTGTGGCTTCTCGTAGTTGCCGAAAAGCTCTTTTATTTTTTTTTCAATCACCTCTGGATCGATATCGCCTATAACAGCTACTGCCATTAGGTCAGGTCGGTATTGCTTGCTATAGTAATCGCGTAATAATTGTTCAGGGCAATTGTCAATCACTTCTAATTCACCAATAATGTTGTGTTTCGCATAAGGTGTTGTGCCATACAAAACTTGATTGGTTTGATCACTCATACGACGATAAGCACCACCCCGTGTACGCCACTCTTCATGAATAACACCTCTTTCTTTATTAATTTCTTCGTCCGTGTAATTCACTTCAAAGGCCCAGTTTTGTAATACCATTAAAGCAGTATCTACATAAACGGGTTTAGTAGTAGGTACATTGTTCAGGGTGTAAGCAGTCATGGTGTAGTTTGTAAATGCATTTATGCCACCACCAAACGACACACCAATGGATTCCATATAGTTAATAATGTCTTTGTCCGGAAAGTCCTTGGTACCATTGAAGGCCATGTGTTCACAAAAGTGGGCCAAGCCGTTTTGTTCTGGTGTTTCATGAATGGCCCCCGTGTTCACGATAAGGTAAAAGAAAGCCCGCTCTTCAGGTAATTTGTTTTCGCGGATAAAATAGTTTAAACCATTTTCAAGCTGTCCGGTTCGAAAGGAAGGATCGAAAGGAACTTCCCCTTTAAAGTTTGCCGGGGATTGTGCGGTCAGTAAGTTTGGAAAAAGTGCTATTGATAATAATATAGCAACTGCATAAAGGGAGGTTTTTATTCCCTTTTTTGATAAATGAAGTTTGTCCATGATATTTAGGTAATTGGGTTTGTTGTATCTAAAGTTAGATAAATTATGGAGTATTGTAACACTTGAGTTATTAAATATTGTTAAAAAGAAAAGTGAAACTGATGTGTTTTTCAATGCGTGTCAGCATTTGAAAGGCTTATGCGGTGCTTTAAAGGATGCGGATTTTTTTTAATTTAGTGGGCACAAGGAAAGGAATATTAAACATCGTGTATCTAAAGAACTAAGATTTAAGGGATGAGACAACAAAATTATAAACCACTGGAATCGGTGTTGATAAAGCCAGCCGGCCCGGATTGTAACCTGGGATGTACCTATTGTTTTTATTTGGAAAAGGCTGAGTTGTTTAAAGAACAACAGGTGCACCGCATGAGTGATGAGGTGTTGGAGGAATTGATCCGGCAAGTGATGAGTCAGTCAGGACCACAAGTGTCTTTGGGTTGGCAAGGTGGTGAACCCACTTTAATGGGATTAGACTTCTTTAAGAAAGCAGTGGCTTTTGAGCAGAAATATGGCAATGGGAAGAGCGTGGGAAATGGCCTTCAGACAAATGGTATAAATATTAATCACGAATGGGCAGAGTTTCTTAAGCAATATGATTTTCTGGTGGGCTTATCTTTAGATGGTCCCAAACATGTTCATGATCATTATCGTTTGACGAAAAACGGAAAACCCTCCTGGGACATCGTGATGAAGAGTCTGGATACCCTTCTGAATGCAGGTGTGGCTGTAAATGCCATGTGTTGTATCACCGATTATTCAGCTGATTATGTAGAGGAGCTATATGAATTCTATAAAAGTGTGGGCTTAACCTGGATGCAATTCATCCCCGTGGTGGAGAGTGACAAGAATGATCCCCGCAAAGCGGCTGATTTTTCATTGACCGATGAGAAATATGCCAATTTCCTGATGGATCTATTTGATTTATGGATCAAGGATTTTGAAAACGGGGAGCCAACGACCAATATTCGAAATTTCGAATCCATATTCCATACCTATGTAGGCGTGCAGGCACCGGAATGTACCTTGCGAAAAGAATGCGGTATTTATACAACTGTTGAACATACAGGCGATGTGTACAGCTGCGATTTCTTTGTGGAGCCTAAATGGAAATTGGGTAACATTATGCAAGGCCGTTTAATTGATATGCTCAACAGCAGGAAACAGTCTCAATTCGGCGCGATGAAAGCACAGTTACCACGCAAGTGTAAAACATGTACCTGGTATAAGAATTGTTTTGGCGGCTGTACCAAAGATCGGGTGAAAGATATCCGTGATAGTGGGATGCCACGCTTCTGCCAGGCGACTATTGATTTCCTGGAATATGCCGATCCGGTATACAAACAACTCGCCAAACAGTGGCATGAGAAACAACAGGATATGCAAAAGGGATCAACGCTCGGAGATACGTATAATGCCTTTCATGATTTTTAGGTGTTTGGCTTCCTAATCCAGTGAATTCTCTTTCTTTGCTTTTGAATTTCTTTACCACTATTTTCTCAGTGAGAATCATGGATTGAAGATTTTATTTGCCGGGTGTTTTTTAATCATCCGGTAAATTTGTAATTTCGGGATGATAAAACTGTAATCATCCTGTAATTCGCACTAATGGTAGAACAGATTGAACTGACGTTGCCTGATTTAGGAAGAGGCTATCATTTAATAACCAACTTCGTAGTTAATGCCATTCCTAACCTTCCCGAAAAAGGATTACTTCATATTTTTATTAAGCACACTTCGGCAGCCATTACCCTGAACGAAAATGCCGATTCGACTGTGAGGGAAGATTTTGAAACCATCTTTAATAAATTGGTTCCTGAGCATGATTCTGATTACAAGCATACTCTGGAGGGTTCTGATGATATGCCCGCACATGCAAAGGCATCGCTGATCGGTTCTTCTGTGACCATTCCCATTTCAAACGGGGAGTTTAATGTGGGAACATGGCAAGGAATTTATTTGTGTGAATTTCGACGTTTTGGTGGTCCTCGTCGCTTGGTGCTTACAATTTGTTATTAAGATTAGATTAAAATTGTAACCGTTGATAAATGTCATGGATTAAGGTAAATGATATTTGTTATTTAGCGATTCGAAAAAAGAAAGTAATAATTTAAAACTGACCCTGCGGTATGCAAAAGTTGTTGTTATTAGGAGCAGAAGCAATTGCCCAAGGCGCGATTGACGGGGGGATGTCGGGGATTTACGCGTATCCCGGAACGCCATCCACCGAGATTACGGAATTCGTACAAGGATCAAAAGATGCGAAGTCCAGAGAAATTCATAGCCAATGGTCGGCCAATGAGAAAACAGCTATGGAAACGGCTTTGGGGATGTCCTATGCCGGAAAACGGGCCATGGTGTGTATGAAGCACGTGGGATTGAATGTGGCAGCGGATGCCTTTGTCAATTCATCCATTACCGGTGTAAACGGTGGTTTGGTGGTCACTGTAGCCGATGATCCATCCATGCACTCGTCGCAGAACGAGCAGGATTCTCGTTTCTATGGACAGTTTGCCATGATGCCTATACTAGAGCCATCCAACCAACAAGAGGCTTACGATATGGCGTATTTCGGTTTCCGTTTGAGTGAAACGCTGAAAGTACCTGTATTGCTGCGTATTACTACACGTATAGCACACTCTCGTGCAGGTGTAGAGCGCAAAGAAATTGTAGATGAGAATACATTGGTGTTGCCCGATGACATGCGTCAATTCGTACTGTTGCCAGCCATTGCACGTGCCCGCTATAAAAACCTGTTGAAAGACCAGGACGTATTTGAAAAATCAGCAGAGGAATCGCCTTACAATCATTTTGTAGAAGGACCCAATAAGAAGTTAGGTATTGTAGCATGTGGTATCGCTTACAATTATTTGATGGAGCATTATCCGCAAGGATGTGAGTATTCAGTATTGAAAATTAGTCAATATCCGATTCCGCGCAAGCAAATGATGGAACTGGAAGCCATCAGCGACGAGTTGTTAGTGTTGGAAGATGGATATCCGTTGGTAGAAGAAAAACTGGCGGGTTATTTCCGTAAAGGAAAACCTGTTCATGGACGTTTGGATGGCTGGTTGCCACGTGATGGCGAGTTGAATCCTGACTGGGTTGGTAAAGCCTTGAAGAAAGATGTATCTGTTGATAATAATATCCTTTCGGTAGTAGCCAATCGTCCGCCATCATTGTGTGTGGGATGTGGACACCGCGATGCTTATGCGGCAATGAATGAAGCTTTAGAAGTACATGGCGATGGTCACGTATTCTCCGATATCGGTTGTTATACCTTAGGTGCTTTACCGCCATTTGAATCCGTGAACTCATGTGTGGATATGGGGGCTTCCATCACCATGGCCAAAGGGGCTTCAGATGCTGGTTTACGGCCTGCTGTAGCGGTGATTGGTGATTCTACCTTCACGCACTCCGGGATGACTGGTTTGTTGGATGCAGTGAATGAGAAAACGACCATGACGGTTATTATCAGTGATAATGAAACGACTGCCATGACTGGTGGTCAGACTTCTGCAGCACATAATAAGATTGAAGATATCTGTAAAGGTATTGGTGTTGATCCGGCGCATATTCGTGTGATTGAGCCGCATCGTAAGAATCATGATGCCATGGTCGCCATGATGAAAGAAGAGTTTGCTTATGAAGGAGTATCCGTAATTATTCCACGTCGTGAATGTATTCAGACACTAATGCGTAAAAAACGCAAAGCAGTTAAATCCAAAGCGTAATTATCAGATTGTAACGAACCACTGCGGGGCGGTGGTTTTAAAACGTAAACGAAATGAAAAAAGATATCATTATATCCGGGGTTGGTGGTCAGGGAATCTTATCCATCTCAGCTGTTATTGGTATGGCGGCTTTGGACAATAACCTTTATATGAAACAAGCCGAGACGCATGGTATGAGCCAGCGTGGTGGTGATGTTCAGTCCAACTTACGGGTTTCATCTGATCCTATTTATTCAGATTTGATCGCCAAGAAAACAGCTGATATTATCTTGTCAGTGGAGCCAATGGAAGCCTTGCGTTATATGCCTTTTTTGAGTGATCAGGGATGGATCGTAACCAATACAACACCTTTTAATAATATTCCTGATTATCCATCGGACGAGGCTGTTTTGACAGAATTGAAGTCGCATAAAAATCTGGTGTTAGTAGATGCTGATGCTATTGCGAAAGATTGTGGATCGGCCCGCGCCAGTAACATCGTGATGTTGGGTGCGGCTTCCCCTTTCCTGGATATGCCGTTTGAGGTATTGGAAGAGGGTATTCGCAAGATCTTTGGCCGTAAAGGTGACGAGATTGTTAATATGAACCTGAAAGCATTGCGTGCCGGTAAGGACGTAGCTGATAAAGTGGTGGCAGACACACAATAGAACCTTTAATATACATCCTGTAAGGCCGGTATGATTTATCATGCCGGCTTTTCTTTTGATGGATAATGTTGGCGCAAAGTATAGACAATTTGTGCTTATAGGTGAAAGCATTCACTTTGAATCAGGAAGATCAAGTTTTTTAGGTGGCTATTCTCTTTTAACGAGTGGATCGGGTAGCCTTTTTGTTGAAAGAGCTTGAAAAACCAGTGAAGCATCTGGTGTTTTCCACCGAAATCCGTGTTTTTTCTGAGATTATCCTGGCCCCAAACGAGGTTGTTCTGGTAAAAAGTGAGGATAACCTCGCTTTGTGTTAAAACGTTCTGACAAAAAACGAGGTGTTCGGGTAAAAAAGCCAGGACATCCTAAGAAAAAGTGAGAACGTTCTTACTTTTTTCCAGGATGACCTCACTTTTTGTTAGCTTATTCTCACTTGAAGTGAGGTGTTTCTATGTTTTAGTTAGCCTTTTCTCATTTCAAGTAAGAAGAGGCTCGCTGTAAACGAGGATCTTCTCACTCCAGCTTAGCTTTTATTACTTGTTTCAGGATAAGGCTTCCATCCATTGTGTAGCCAAAGAAGCCGTATCATCAAATAATTCATCAGTACCGGCATCCTGCAAGATGGAATCGTCTAAAACGCCCGTGTTAACGCCAATAGTATAAAGACCGGCTGCCTTGGCCGCTTCAATACCCAGCGGTGCATTTTCAACTACCAGGCATTCTTCTTTCTGAAAGCCCGATTTTTCCAATGCCATCAGATAGGGTTCAGGATCCGGTTTACCTTTCTTTACATCAGCACCTGAGATAATTTGATTCGCTTCAATGTCAAAATCACGGCTTAATTTCTCAATCAGTGCCGGTTGGCGTGAGCCCGTTACCACATAAGTCGCAATCCCTTTGGAACGTAAAAACGAAAGAAGAACCGGCATCTTCGGCATGATTTCCGCCTTGGGTGCCTGGTTTATTAACTGGGTTTTGTAGGTATAAACGGCTTCCTGTTCTTGCCGGGTGGCCGGTCTGTTGAGGTATTTTCGAAACACGTAATCGATGGTTGCATTACCGGTTCTCCCCTCATTGAGGTAAGCTTCGAAGGCTGGTAAGTCAATATTGTATTGTTTAAAGCTCTCTATCCAGGTGCTTTCGTGATTTTTCATTGAATCATACAGCACACCGTCCATGTCAAAGAACACAGCTTTTATCTTTCCCCAGTTAATCATTGCGTGTTACTTTTCGATTGCAATTAATTCGATTTCAAAAATAAGTACGGAATGAGCGGGAATGACATCGCCCATGGCGCGTTCACCATATGCCAGTTCAGAGGGAATCACTAATTCGTATTTTCCACCTTCTTTCATGAGTTGAAGCCCTTCGGTCCACCCTTTAATCACGCGGTTGAGGTGGAATGAAATGGGTTCGCCACGTTTGATGGAGCTATCGAATTCCGTACCATTGATCAAATGGCCTTCATAGTGTACTTTCACTTTATCCGTCAGCGCTGGTTTAGTACCTTTACCTGGGGTAATAACTCTGTATTGAAGGCCACTTTCGGTGGTGGTTACGCCTGCCTTCTTCCCATTCTCCGCCAGGTATTCGATACCCACCCGTTTTTTCTCGAAGGTGATAATGTCATTGATCTGGCTCTTGCTGAGTTGTGGATTTTCTTTGTTGGCTTCCCGGATACCAGCGATCATCATCTTGGTATCGAAATTAGGTATCTCGCCCACTTGTTGTGCAAACATCACGCCATGACTATAATTGAGACTGTCCTGATAAGTCTTAAGTTTAATGGGTTTCTCACTCATTTTTTTTGTCAATTGGCAGGAGCTTGCCATTAGAAGGCTAACAAAGCCGGCGAGTACAAATGTTGTCTTGAAATATGTGTTCATGGTTGATCGTTTTATTTGGAGGCAAAGATATTGAAATTGAATGGGCATAAAAAAGATTACACAAAGGACTCTGAGTATGAAAATGAGAAAGCGCACAGAGACTTGATGTTACTCCTGATAGGTATCATCATCTCTGTGATCTTTTTTCTTATTTATCTCTCAGAGATCTCTGTGTAACCCCAAAAAACATTTTCTTTGCACTAAGATTAAAAACAGACCACCATGATCGTTCAAATCGAAAAGGAATTGCAGGAATTATTGCCTCACCTCATGTTGGGCGGTTTTGTAGCCGAAGTATCGGTCGAAGCTTCTTCAGAAGCCTTAATGGCTTTATTAAGCGATGAGATCAAACGCCTGGAGCCTCAGTTAACACCTGAATCCATTCGTGAGATGTCCACGGTGAAAGCCAATAAAGATGCTTACCGTAAATTGGGGAAAGATCCCAATCGCTACCGGCCGGCGGCTGAATCCTTGTTACGACGCGTGGCCAATGGAAAAGGACTCTATCACATCAACAATGTAGTGGATATTCTAAATCTGATTTCAGTTAAAACAGGTTTTTCCATTTGCGGCTATGATCTGGATACGATAAATGGTGAAATAGCCATGGGCATCGGGGCAGCCAATGAACCCTATGAAGGCATTGGTCGGGGTGAATTAAATGTGGAACGTTTACCTATCTTCCGGGATTCGAAAGGTGGTTTTGGAACTCCCACCAGCGATTCAGTGCGCACCATGGTGACCGGGAAAACGAACAGGTACCTCATGATCATTATCGGGTTTGAAGGCAAAGCATCCATCGAAAAAGCGTTGAATGAAACACGTCAGCTCCTGGAGCAATACGCAGATGGAAAAGAGGTGGAACGGTTTTTTGTTAAGTAATGAGTGATGAGAAAGAAGCTAACAGTGAACAGTGAACAGTGAGCAGTGAACGGTGAACAATGAACAGCTAACAGCTAGTAGCTAAAGGCTAATAACTAGCAGCTAGAGGCTAGTGGCTCCAATTAAAATGTAAGGAATGATCAAAATATGTGCGCTGGCTTCGGGCAGCAATGGAAATTGCTATTACATTGGCAATGGTGAAGAAGCGGTATTGATTGATGCAGGTATTAGTCGCCGGCAGGTACTCAAACGAATGAAAGAAGTGAAGCTGGATATGCGCAAAGTGAAGGCGGTTTTTATATCCCATGAACATTCCGATCACATTCGGGGGTTACGTGTTTTGTGTGACATGCATGAATTACCGGGTTATCTGACAGAAACCACATTGAATCGCGCACGCAAAGATACCCATCCACAAAAGATCAAATTATTTGCTCCCGGTGAGGCTGTTCAGGTCGGTGGTATAATAGTGCATACCTTTTCAAAGCACCACGATGCCGTGGACCCTTGTAGTTTCCGGGTAGAAGTAAATGGGCAGCACATTGGCGTAATGACCGATATTGGTGTGGGGTGTGACAATGTGAAAGCTCATTTGAGTGCTTGTCATGCCGTTTTTCTGGAAAGCAATTACGATGAAGCCTTGCTTATGGACGGGCCTTATCCCTATTACCTCAAGCAACGCGTATCTTCTGATGAGGGCCACCTGAGTAATGATCAGGCGGTGGAATTAGTGAAGAACTTAAATGGCTCCCCATTGAAAACAATTTTCTTATCGCATATTTCAGCCGATAACAACCGACCTGAGTTGGCCATGCGGGCTTTTGAAGAAGTAGCTGACCGTTTTGAGGTATTGCCGACTTCACGGTATGCACCTACGGAAGTGTTTACTCTATAATATAAAAAGGAACCATTCTCTGCACAAGGGAATGGTTCCTTCTATATAGTAATACCGTTTACTAATCAAAATGCGCCTTTAGTGCGTTTCACTTCTAAACGCCCTTTGATTATGTATCGGCATTATACCAGCGCATGTGATAGCTATCGCATTTGATATTTAATTGGTATAACTTTCGTTGTTTCTATTCTACCGTTAAAATACCACGCAAGCGGATATCTTTTGATGAGGCTCCTATCATGATACGGAAATCTCCCGGTTCAACTACCGTGTCTAAGTCTTTATTAAGCATGCTGAGTTGTTTGGGGCCTAAAGTAAACGAGACATCTTTTGTTTCGCCCGGCTGGAGTGAGATGCGTTGGAAGCCTTTTAACTCCATTATCGGACGGGCAACGGAAGCCAGTTCGTCCCGGATATATAATTGAACCACTTCATCACCGGTATGCTTGCCGGTATTGGTCACCTGGCAGCTTACTGTGATGGAACCGTTGGTCTTGATCGTATTGTTACTCAACTGAAGCTGACTGTACTCAAACGTTGAATAACTCAACCCATAACCAAATGGGAACAACGGTTGGCCGGTCAGGTTATAGTAATCATCACCACGCCCGGTAGGTTTATGGTTATAATAGAGCGGACATTGCCCTTCGGCTACCGGGAAGGTGATAGGCAGGCGACCGGCAGGATTTTCATGGCCGAATAGGATATCGGCGACAGCATTACCACCTGTTTCACCCGGATACCAGGCCATCAGAATGGAAGAAACATCGTTCATCCAGTTATTCATGGTAATGGCACTACCACCAATGAGAACGACAACCGTTGGTTTTCCTGTGGCAGCAACCGCTTTGATTAATTCTTCCTGATGGCCGGGCAGGCTAAGGAGGGCTCTGTCCTGAAATTCACCTTCATGAATACCGGCAGTTACAATGGCCACATCACTTTGTTGGGCTGCCTCCACGGCCTTCGCAATTTTATCTTGCCAATGATCGTTTGTTGTGGCATCCCAAATCAATTTGAATTTTGCATTACCGGTTGATTCAAAAAACTCCACCTTCAAGTCATAACTTTGGCCAGCTTCAAATGAATAATCCTTTACGATGGTCTGAAATGATTTCTTTTGCCAGTTGTCAATAAGGAGTTCGCCGTTCAGCCATAAGCGATAGCCATCATTGCCTTCAATACCAATTTTGTAGGTGCCGGCTTGGGGTGCTTTTAGCTGGCCGGTCCATCGAACGGAATACCAATCGTAGTTTAATTTTTCGTGGGGAGAAAATAGAGTCCAGCCGAATTGTATTTGCGGATCGATCCGTTGAACAGCTGGTTGGCCACTCAGGTGAATGTTATCAAAATAATCGCCCCGAAGGCCGTTGATGGTTTTCCCATTCTTTACCGTCTTTAAATATTTGGCGTTAATGGTTGTGTATTCCTTGGAATGCAGATCAACACCTTCAGCATAATTGATATTTTCCATTCCAATGGTCTTGGAAATACCGTCCTCGATGGTAATGATATTATTGCCTGGCCCGCTGTATCCTCCTAATCGTCCTGCTTTTGCATCGTAACCGATAAGGGCTATCTTTTGGCTGGATTGGAGGGGGAGGAGATGGTTATTATTCTGCAATAGTACCATTGATTTAGCAGCTGCTTTAGCCGATAATTCCCGATGCTCGGGTGTATTATTCCATTTCGTAGCCTCACGAGGATCGATATATGGATTCTCAAAGAGTCCCAGTTCAAATTTTACGCTTAAGATGCGTCGAACGGCATCGTCGATGGCCTCTGGTTCAATCATCCCCTTTTCATAGGCTTCCCAGAATAGCGGGTAATGATTGTAGGATGTTTGGAAGATCACATCCAGTCCGCCTTCAACTGCGTCCTGAGTCGATTCTGCATAATCGTTGGCTGTATAATGCAGTACATTGGCTCCGCCGGTAGCGCCGGCATCAGAAATAACAAAGCCGTTGAAATTCCATTCGTCTTTCAATTTATT
>JAEINY010000025.1 GCA_016342595.1 Marinilabiliaceae bacterium | reverse complement strand
AGTTTCAGTAGAAACTACATTTTCCATTACAACCTCAATTGTTGTAATATCATAGTCCTTATATTCTTCTGGTAATTGAAGAGAGACTTCCAGTTGTCCGGGTCCCACTTTATCATCTTTTTTACAGGCTACAATTGTGAGTGCGGCCAAAAAGAAAAAAACTAACTTTTTCATGATTAACTATTTAAAATGAATAAACTGCGTGATTAAATTTTGTATTGTATTTTAAAACCATAGTAAACCGGCGGATTTCGCTGGTAGAATGAATTCTCGTAGCGTTCTGATTTTTCAATCGGATTATGAAAGAATAGGTTGTTCAGACTCACCATTATATTGCAGTGGTCGCCAATTTCTTTTGATATTTTCAGGTTGAATAAAAAGAGGGGAGAAAGGGATTCTTCAATTTTTCCTGTGCTTAAATCGCGTTTATAATCCTGTTTTTCCTTTTCCGTTAATTTATACTCATCTATCCCGTTCTTGATTAGATAAATCGGGTATTCGGCATCCGACGGATAATAGGAATAGTTCTTTTCGTTCCAGATGGTTTGCATGCTCAAGGTAACCACATATCTGAGTGCTGGAATGTGATGAATAGCTGTCAAATTGGTTAAGACAGATTTCTTGTAGGAGCCCCCGCCAGCTTTATAGACAGGAAAAACTTTTGCATTCCAGGACCCGGTGTTGATTATTGGTTTGGTTTGTTCAAAAGTTGATTCGATGAAAGAACCAAGTAGCATAAAGGAAGTTCTGATGGGTGCTAATTTTTTTATAGCTAACTGAAGTTCTAGACCTTTGTTTATAAGTTTATGTGTGTTATCTGGTTTGGTGTAACTCCTAGACAAAGTATCTGTGGCGATATATTTATAGTCTGAATTGAATTTGTCTTTATATTCAGTTAATTCGTATTTGTCCCTTTTAAGTAATACAGGTAATCGTGAAAAGGAGTAAGCATTATCAACCCGTTCATTAAAGTAAGTGCAATCGATGGTAAGAAATCTGTTCTTGTAATTGAGACCAAGTTCGTACTTATCGGATGTAGATATTTTCAGGTTTTCATTATTGGTGTCATATACGCGGGTTGTGTTAAGGAAAAAGTATTCTTTTTCACCACCGCTCAGGCTTTTATAGTAATTCAGGTTAAGGAAGTCGAAATAGGCTTTTTCAGGATGGAGATAAAGCATTGGAATTGACTTGGCAGTTTTACCCCAACCAGCTTTTATAGTAAAGTTTTTGATGGGGGAAAAACCCATATTAAGTCGTGGAGCCCAAAAAGTGTTTTTTCGCACATGAGATTGGTTGGTCGGATCAAAGTTGTCATATCTCAAACCGAAATTCCCGGTTAATTCCTTATTTAATATTTTCGTTTTAAATTGATTGCAGAGAAAGGCACTGAATATATTTTGTGAAGGGATAGTGTTGTATGCTCTTGGCCGAAGTGACTGAGAGGATGAAAGAGGAGGCGGGTTGTTTATGTCAAAAATCTTTCCCTTTCCATCATTTTTATCGGTTGACCATTCTCCTCCAATGGTTACCAGGTTTTCAATGTTATCCCATTGAAACGCTAAATCTGTATTTAATCGGGCATTCAATCTGGTAGGAATACCTTCAATTTTCATATCGTACAAGTATGTATAGGGCACAATATCTACAGCCATCATTGTATCTTTAAAGGCAGTAGCAACTGCCTGCATGGATTCGGATCGGTATTTTGTGAGATCGCTGTTTTGCCATTGCCTGCTATAACCTATATGGTAGTTTAAAACCCTGAATATTTTTTTGTTGAAATACCATTTCCCGCCAGTTGAAAATGAAAAATGCCGATCTGAAGAACTCATGCTTTCTTCAGGTTTCATATTGATATTGTTAGAAAAATATTCATCAAATGAAGAGCTGAAAGAAATACTGGTTGTGGTTTCTAATTGATTGTCATTAAAGAATATATTTTTAAAGACAGCACTGGTGTTGAGTCTTTTGAAAGCGAAGTCAGCTTCATTTTCTGATTTCAGGGATTGGGCAATATTGCAATTGAAATTCAATGAACTTACCTTGTTGTTGGAACAAAATCCCTTACTGATACCAGCTAATGTGATTCGAGGATCCATTTTTAACGTAGCTTCCCAGGGGGTGTAGCCTTTTTTTGTCTCAACCAGGACCACACCGGTGGTTAAATCACCATATTTGGCGGAAGGTATACCGGGTATGATTTTAACAGATTCAATATTTTCGGTAGCGATGTTGCGGACATCTACCCCCCGCCCTGTAACTGTACTGAACTTATTGGAAGGATTAAGTGTATGAGAATCGGCACTGTTGTAGATTTGAAGATTGGCATTGTTGGATAGGGGCATGCCATCAACAATAGTCTTTATACCCAAAGAGTTTATCGCCTCGGCAGGCCCGTAACTGGGAGCTCCTTTATAAGTTGATATGGCCTGACGCAATACAATTTGCCCCGGAGTATTTAATGTGGGTGTTTGATATTGTTGCCCCGGCAAGAGTTGCATTAATTCACCTAAATGTGTGGACTGGCTGTGTTGAATCGCTTGATTACCTATCATATATTGTGAACCAATTTCAGAAGGCCGGGTGGCGGTAACAAGTGCTTCTTTCAGTTCCAGGTTCTCGGGTTTAAGGACAATGATAATTCCTGATGTGTTGTGCTCATAAGTAACTTGCAATAACTGATATCCCAGCATTCTAAAGCATACTTCAATAGAATCCGATCTGTTGGGATGGTAATTCAGTGTGAAATATCCATTTACATCAGTGATAGTCCCATGTAAATGACTGGCTGTATAAACAGCAACTCCGGGCAGAGGAACTTCCTCTGAGTCAATTACCGAACCTTCAATAATATAGTTGTTTGTGTTTTGTGCATGTGGTTCTTTGGAGTATAGGCAAAGTGAGATTGTCAGTATTATTAGTTTATACACATGATCTTTATGTAATATTATATTTAAGACTGGATATTTCATATGCATATAATCGAGTAGTTTAAATCTTCTGTTTTGATGGTGCAAAAGTAGTGGGGGTATTAGAACGTGGCAATAACAATAAATGATGAAAATTGAATGGTTCTGGTTGCAGGTGCTTTAATTTCAATCGATTTATACGTGTATCGATCTATTAGAAGTATGAGATCTAAAGAGCGGCCAGTCAGGGGTATTGGTCATCTGTTAAAAAGATGTGAGATCCCTGAAAAAGGGACTTGGGAAACCATGAAAACTGATATTGTTCTCTGAAAAATCATTAATAGTTATGATTGCCTGACCAAATGAGTCTGTATACTTTTGAGGCCTGAGAATTGTGTAATCTTATCTCTATTATAAATAGTCATTTTGATCAAATAAAATATATTTATGCAACCAATTATACAATGTAACAACATCACCCATTACTACGGCGATCGTTGTATTTATGAAAACCTCAATTTTGAGGTGCAGCAAGGCCGTGTATTGGGTCTGCTGGGGAAAAACGGAACGGGTAAAACTACCATCATCAATATACTGAATGGTTTTTTAAAACCAGTGGCCGGTACCTGTCGTTTGTTTGGTGAGAAGATGGAACGCCTTTCGCCTGAGACCAAGGGGAAAATCGGATTATTGTTGGAAGGACACGTGCAACATGATTTTTTTACAGTACAGCAAATTGAAAAATACTATTCACACTTCTTCAAAAACTGGAAACGTGAGGCTTATTACGAGTTGCTGAAAAAGCTGAAGGTGTCGGTTACTCAGAAAATTAGTACCATGTCCTGTGGTCAGCGATCTCAGGTAGCTTTAGGGCTGTTGTTGGCGCAAGATCCGGAATTATTGATCCTGGATGATTTTAGCATGGGGCTCGATCCCGGCTATCGTCATCTGTTTGTCGATTATCTGCGTGAATTTGCTGCTGCCGGTGATAAAACCATTTTTCTCACCAGCCACATCATTCAGGATATGGAGCAACTGGTGGACGAGTGTATCATACTGGATTATGGCCGCATCCTCTTGCATGAAAAGACGGATCATATCATGAAAAATTTCCGCCGTTATAATTTTTCTTCAGACAGCTATCCCTTACATAATACAGATAAGCTGTGGAATACGGACCGCATTGGTTCCAGGTGGGAGACGTATTCCTTTTTACCACCCGAAGAGGTGAAAGCACTGGTGTCGGCCAATAAGTCCGTGGCGGAGTTTCAGGTTTCTGACCTGACGCTGGAGGAAGCCTTTATTGGCATGACAGGCAAATATTGAATTAGGGTACAAGGAACAAGGAACAAGGTACAAGGAAAAAGGAACAGGGAACAAGGTTCAAGGAACAAGGCAAATGATTAAGGGTATAGGGTTTAGTAGGAGATAGTGCCGTTTAATGTGTCCGATCTTATTTACGAATTAACTATTTTCTAATTGTCCTGGCTTTAAATGATCACATCTTCAAATTTACTTATAGAATGACAAAAGCAATACTATACAAAGAGTGGATCAAAGTGCGCTGGTTATTATTACTGGTGGCATTGGTTTATAGCGCTACGGTTGTTTTCACCTTGGTAAAGGTAAACCGTAGTTTTCGTTTCGCAGGTGCTGTACACCTCTGGGACATGATTATTCAAAAAGATCTGGTACTGGTTGATTACCTGAACTATTTGCCGGTGATAGGTGGTGTTCTCATTGCATTGGGCCAGTTTGTGCCCGAAATGACAAAGCGGAAATTTAAGCTTACCCTTCATCTGCCAATGCCACACCTCAGACCCGTTTGGGCGATGATGGTTTTTGGACTGGGTAGTTTAGTGGTTATTAATTTGTGTGCAACATTGGTTGTGTCTGGTGTGTTGCAGTTTAAAGTAGCACCTGAAATGCTTTGGGCCTGGTCACAAGCCTTAACACCTTGTTTGTTGGCCGGCTTAGCCGCTTATTTATTAACCACCTGGATTTGCATTGAACCCGTGTGGTCACAGCGCGTCATAAATGGTATGATTGGGGGACTATTAATCTATCTGCATTTCTTGTCTGCGCCGTCAGGGGGGTACCGCTACCTGGTGCCGGTATTATTTGTGCTTGACAGTTTGTGCTGCCTGTTTGTGTTTTATTCGGTGGCTCGCTTTCGGCAAGGTGCACAATAAGTAAATCTAATTCAATTTATTAAACTGCTATACATGACTAAGTTTAAACTTTTAAGATGGTTGTTGATTATCTTCACTACCCTTTTACTGTCGTTTTTGCTACCGCAATTAATTAAAATGAGCAGTGAGTCGTCCACACGCTATGACTTCACTTATTACAGTTCGGTAGTACGTCAGTTTAGTTTTATTCGTATGGGGAAAACGGATATTATCCGTGAAGATGCGCAAGGCCGGACCTATACAGAAGAACAGTTCGATTCCATTCTTCCACTGTTTTATTATCGCCAGATGTTGTCCGATGGTCGTATGCCGGATTCCATACACGGTACCGCTGTGTCCATTGACCGGATCAAAAAAGGGAATTTTTATTTCCGCCTTAAACCGCGGGATGTGGATCGTCCGAAGTTGCTTTTATTTCCCATGTATGAATCCATGTCAGGCCGTGTTAAACTGGATGTCCCGGATGATGTGTTCCGTTGTTCTGATCGCTTTGAATTCATTGATGTGGAAGCCAATTCAGTGAATGACGCTAAAAGTCAACGCTATCAACAAGCCATGGAAAGGGCCGGGTTTCAGTTTCCGGCACAATGGGTGGCCGGTATTCCGACAACGCGTAAGGCATACGATGAAGGGTATTTCATTAAAGATGCTAGCGGACAGGTTTTTCATGTCAAGCAGGTCAATGGTAAACCTTTTGTGAACAATACCGGGATTGGCGATGAAATTAATGCCCTTCATTTTAAGATGGAGGAGGCCCCCGATCGGCGTTTCTACGGCTTTGTATTTGATGACCAGAATACCATGTATATGGTGGAAAACACGACGTACAAGCTGCGTCCGCTTCCGTTCCGGTACAATTATCAGAGTGAGAATATCATGATCATGGCCAACATGCTTTATTGGAATGTGAACATCTCTTCCGGTAAAGGTAAGCGCACCATTGCTATTAATAGTCAAACACTGGAAAAGGTCGATGAGGTATTTCAACCGGCCCAACCGGATACCTGGGATCAGTTGGCCCAAGTGGTTATTCCTTTCCGTATTGAAGTGGAGCATTTGAACTCCGCCTATGTCTACCCGAAATTCTTTCTGAGCAGTCCCTGGAGTTGGATGGTTAGTGTAATCCTGGCTCTGATGTGGGCTGTTTTATACCGTCAACGACGTGACAAAATGTCCTATACTACTTGTATCGGCTGGATTTTAGTCACCGGGTTGTTCGGGTTCATCAGCTTATTTTTCTATCGCAAATAAATCGTAATTTTAATACCAATAATGATGAAACAATTTTTAAGTATCCTGGTCGTTCTGATCGCTTTAGCGGCTTGTCAGTCAGGCGTTAAAAAACAGGATGACAGCCGATCCAAAATAGTTGCAACAGAAACAGCCAATGCCTATGCCAGTGTAGAGGCTCTGCTTCATAAGGCGGATCAGTTGATTGATAAGGAAGTTAATTTGACGGGTGTGGTATCACATACCTGTACGCATTCCGGCAAACGCTGTTTTTTAGTCGATGTGGATGGGGAGGAGTCGGTACGTGTGGAAGCCGGTGGTAAAATCAATGGGTTCAACCGCGAATTGATTGGTAAAACAATCCGGGTGTGTGGGGTTTTAAAAGAACGCCGTTTGACCAGTGAGTACATTGATCAGTGGGAAGAGGCTGTGCAGGAGAAAGCGGTAAAAGAAGATGGTACGGCCGAAACTTGTGCAGCTGAAAATAATAATATTACGAAGATGAGGGATTGGATGAAAGCTAATGGAAAAGCGTATTATTCCGTTTATTTCATAGAAGGGAAAGATTATGACATGGTTCAATAAGAATAAAGGACGCAAATGGATGCGTCAGTTGCATCGTGACATAGGCTTGTTGATGATTGGAGTGGCTTTGGTGTATGGCTTATCCGGTATTCTGCTCAATCACATGAATGGTAAAAATCCATCTTATTCCACCACACAAAAACAACTCACATTGGCAAAAGGCCTTAACGGTCAGTTGTTAAAAGAAGCCTGGCAAGTAGTACCGGACGTGCCATCCATTCAACAGATCGGTCGTTTGGATGAAGAGCATCTACGCCTTTTGTTCGATGGTGGAATAGGGGTTTACAATGCAGCTACCGGTTTTACGGAATATGAGTTACATGAAAAGCGTTGGCTTAATTATTACATTAATAAGTTGCACTATAATAAATTAAGCGGCTGGACGGCTGTGGCAGATATTTTTGCCGGTGCATTGATCTTTCTCGCTGTTTCTGGTATCCTCATGCTGCCATTGAAAGGAAAGAAGGGGCGTAGACGGGGGGTATTGTTGGTTTTGGGACTCCTGATTCCGATTATTTTTATCGTTTTATCCTGATAATAAAATAAGACTTGAATAAAAGAGGACTTGCTATTGAATGTAAGTCCTTTTTTTGTGTTTTGTTCTTCCCAAACTTTTCATATATTTGGTTGTCCCATTATTGGATGACTGCCTGAGTGTGTTTATTCCACATATACATGAACATTGAACCTTAATTTATAACGGTATAAAATCAGAAAAACATGAGTGAATATTTCAACAAGGTGAAAGAGTACTTGCTCGACCTTGAATATCGTATTGTATCGGAAGATACAACTGAAGAATTAGTTGTAGTTGAAAAGGAGGAAGATGGCATCAGTAACGTGATCATCGATTGTGAAGATTCCATCCTGATTATTGAAGGCTTATTATTTGAAATGAAAAAAGGATCGGAAGCTATCTTTGTGGCCTTATTGAAGAAGAATCGTGAAGTGGTGCATGGTGCATTTGTGTTAGATGATTCTGGTAAAAAGGTCATTTACCGCGATACCCTTCAGTTGGAAAATCTGGATCAAAATGAGCTGGAGGCCAGTTTAAACTCATTGAAGTTATTATTGTCTGAGTATTCAGAAGAGTTAATTGAATTTTCAAAAGCATAAATAAGAGAACAACATATGGGTATTTTCGATAGAATATTTCGCGTGGGAAAAGCCGAAGCGCATTCCCTGGTAGATAAGTTAGAAGATCCAATCAAGATGACCGAACAGGGCATCCGGGATTTAAAAGTCGATTTGGATAAAAGTTTACAAGCCCTGGCCGAGGTGAAAGCCATGGCTATCCGCAGCAAAAAAGATCTGAACGACAATAAGGCAAAAGCTAAAAACTACGAGCAAAAAGCCATTTTATTAATTCAGAAAGCGGAGACAGGTGAGCTGGATGTGGCCGAAGCCGATCGTTTAGCGACTGAATCATTAAGCCGCAAGGAAGAGGCCATGGAAGAGGCTTCACGTGCTCAGGTAGAGGTGACGCGTTTTGATAACAACATTGCGACCCTGGACAAAAATGTGAAGAAACTGAAAAGTACGATTACCAGCTACGAAAATGAATTGCGTACTTTAAAAGCTCGTGCCCGCGTAAGCAGTGCCACGCAAAAAATCAACAAGCAATTGAGTGGTATCGATAGCTCCGGTACGGTTTCTATGTTGGAGAAAATGAAAGAGAAAGTGGCCCAACAGGAAGCTATGGCTGAAGCCTACGGTGAAATCAGTACAGAAAACCGCAGCCTCGACGATGAGATTGATGATGTGTTGTCGGATAAAAATGTGAAAGCGTCCAGTTCGTTGGAAGCGTTGAAAGCTAAATTGAAAACTAAGACTGAAGAATAACGATGGGTTTATTTGATTTCTTCAAGAAAAAAGAACCTCATTACGATAGTACCAATATCCGGGTTCATGACCTGGATGTTGGTTTTATTTTTGAGTACGACCTCTCTACCTGGGTGGTAGAAGCCGTTTATGAATACGATTGGGGTGATAACTATTTCACCCGTGAGTTTAAAGTGAACAATGGCTCGCAGGTGAGTTATTTATCCATGGAAGAGGACGATGAATTGATTCTGGCTTTTATGCAAAAAGTGAAAGTTCGCGCCCTGGAAGATGATTTATTGGATGAACTGATTGATCGGCAGAAAGCGCCAAAAAAGATTGTTTACAAAGGGGTGACTTATTTTCAGGAAAAAGAATCACCGGGTTTCTTTCACGATATTGCCAAAGGCGATAATTGGGAAGAATTTCGCTCATGGGATTTTGAAGATGAATCCGGAGAGCACCAGATCTGTATTGAGCAGTGGGACGAAAAAGAGTTTGAAGCATCCGTAGGCTATCGTGTTCAGGAGTTTGAAATCTCCAACATATTGCCTTCAGAAGATACTAAATAATCATACCTAATTAACCGTACAAATGAACAACGGAATAGCTAAAATCATTATCATTGTTATTATCGGTTTTATTGTGCTTAAAACCTGTAGTAACCGACGTTCGTCGCGTCAGGTAGATCCTGCTGTGGCACAAGCGGAGGCCTGGGAAAAATCACCCGTGGATAAGCTTATCAAATCTTTATCTGCCGAGCAGAACTTTTCCATCATTCTATTGGACATGGACTCACGTGATGACGGGTATTATCATCAATACAATGTGATTGTTGAAAAACCTGATACTGTCCTGGCTCAGGAAAGCGGATGGGAAAAAGTATCGGATGTGTTTTTTGCCGCACATGTTGAAAATATGGGGATGGAAATAGCCTCCAAAAAAGATGGTAAGCTTAGTAAAGTCGCCAATCCGGCTGGTTATAACCATTATGTAGGAAATCCGAAGTATGGTCAATGGCAGGAGCGGAATGGCTCTTCGTTTTGGGCATTCTATGGTAGATATGCGTTTATGTCATCGATGTTTAACATGATGACCTATCCGGCCCGTCGTTCCTATTGGAATGATTACCACGGAAGTTATTATGGCCGACGTTCCTATTACGGCCCATCAGGTAGTCAGATGTATGGCACTAAATCTTATACGGCGTCCGGATCCGGTAGAACCAGTACCTGGGGATCAAAACCATCGACCTTTAAAAGTAGTGTGCGCAGTCAGGTGTCGCGTTCAGCCAGTGCTGCCAGTTCCCGTAAATATTCGTCGGGCTCCAGTTATGGCAGCAAAAAGACCCGCAGCTCATCGCGCTACAGTAGTTCATCTTCACGAGGTCGCAGTGGCGGATCTGGTAAATAATAACCTAAACCTGAAAAACGATATACTATGAATTTATCAGATATTTCAACCATTCTCTATGATGCAGTGGTTTACATTGCCGTAGGGTTTGTGATTTTTTACCTGGGTAAGCTGACTTACCAGTTGGTAAACCGGGGTTTTAGTGTAAAAGAGGAGTTGGTGGAAAAGGATAACCTGGCCTTCTCATTTGCACATGTGGGCTATTTTATCGGATTATTGCTGGCCATTGGAAGTGCCATTGTGGGGCCATCCCGTGGCTTGGTGAATGATGTGATTGACATCCTTATGTATGGCGTGTTGGCCATTATCCTGCTGAACCTCTCCATTTGGCTTAATGATAAAATTATTCTGCGTAAATTTTCTGTAAAGAAGGAAATTATTGAAGACCGTAATTCCGGCACAGGGGTTATTGAAGGTGCTGTATCGGTAGCATCTGGTTTAATCATTTTTGGTGCTGTTTCCGGAGAAACGGAAATGGGCGGATGGGCACATGGTGTTTTAACAGCTATTGTCTTTTGGGCGGTTGGCCAGGTGGCATTGTTCATTACGGCTGCTGTTTACCAGTTTATCACCCCTTATGATGTGCACGATCACATTGAACGCGATAATGTGGCTGTTGGTGTTGGTTTTGCCGGTGCGTTAATCGCCATTGCCAACCTTATTCGTCACGGGTTAACCGGTGATTTTGAGGGATGGGGCATTACCTTTAGCGAAGCGGGTTTTGAATTGGCACTAGGTATCATCCTGTTGCCGGTGATGCGCTTTTTGACCGATAAAATTTTATTGCCTGGTCAGCGCCTGACCGATGAAATTGTCAATCAGGAGCACCCGAATGTGGGAGCTGCTATCATTGAAGCTTTTGCTTACATTGGTGGCTCGGTTTTGATCACCTGGTGTTTATAAAGTTAATAATTTAACACAGAGGCACGGAGTCACAGAGTTTTCCTCTGTCGCTCCGTGTCTCTGTGTTTAGCTCTCTTGTACATGTTTAAAGTAAAAAATAAATACTCTGCCATCTTGCTGGCTGCTATTTTTGCCACCGGATTCAGTGGTATTGTGGCGGAATACCTGCTCTCAACGTTGGCCACTTATTTTCTGGGCGATTCTATTCTCCAGTGGACCATGATTGTGTCGACCATGATGTTCTCCATGGGATTGGGAAGCCGCATCAGTAAATCATTTAAGAAGAATTTGACGGAGAAGTTTTTGATCCTGGAGTTTATCTTGTCGTTAGTGGTCTCTTTTGCTCCCCTGGTGGTCTATACCGCTTCTGCCTTCACGGGGTCGCTGGCCATTTTGATTTATGGTTTTTGCATTATGATCGGGACCTTAATCGGGATGGAGATTCCCCTGGTGATGCGCATTAATGATGAATACGAGAGTCTGCGGGTAAATATTTCCAATGTGCTGGAGAAGGACTATTACGGGAGCCTTTTGGGAGGTATCTTTTTTGTGATTATCGGTTTGCCTTTTTTAGGATTGACCTATCTGCCCTTCTTTTTGGGAGCTGTTAATTTTGTAGTGGCCATTGGTGTTTTTATTTTATTGAAAGATATTATTACACCTGCCTATAAAAAACGAATCAGAGTATTTATTGGGGTGATCTCAGTGGTGATCATCATTGGTGTTTTTGTCTCGGATCCCATCGTCAAATATGGTGAACAAATCAAATACAAAGACAAGATTGTTTATGCCGAGCAAACCAAGTATCAACGCATTGTGATTACTCAATGGAAAAATGATTTTTGGTTATACCTCAATGGAAATCAGCAATTGTGTACAATGGATGAGATGATGTACCATGAGCCTTTGGTACATCCGGCCATGACTTTGCATCCGCATCCTAAGGAAGTGCTGGTGCTTGGAGGAGGTGATGGCTGTGCGGTGCGTGAGTTGCTAAAATACGAAGCAACAGATAAAATTACATTGGTAGATTTAGATCCGGGGATGACGAAGCTGGGAATGGAGCATCCGCTTTTAACGGAACTCAATCAAAATGCTATGCACCATGAAAAAGTGAAAGTTCTGAATGAGGATGGGTATACTTACCTGAGTCATAATACTAACTTTTATGATATCATCATTGTTGATTTACCTGACCCCAGAACCATTGAGTTGGGCCGATTATATTCACAGGAGTTTTACCGGACAGCCTATAAACATTTACGCCCGGGTGGGATTATCATCACACAAGCGGGTAGCCCTTATTTTGCTACGGATGCGTTTAAATGCATTGTGCACACCATGCGCTCAGCCGGATTCCAGACGGTTCCCTTGCATAATCATGTGATTACACTGGGTGAATGGGGATGGAGCATCGGCATAAAAAAATCAAGTGATTTTGACTTGAAAAAGGCCTTGCAAAACCTGACCTTTGAAGGTGTTCAAACGCAATGGATCACCAATGAAGCCATGCAACTGATCACTTCTTTTGGCAAAGATGTGTACCCTGGACAAACCGATTCGATTAAAATCAACCGAATACACGATCCGGTTTTGTATAAATACTATTTGAATGGTAACTGGGATCTCTATTAAGGCTAAAAAACTATTACGTCTTAATGAATAGATCGGAATACAGAATGATGATTAACGAATTATGAATTCTGAAATTTTCAGCTAATGCCAATTCTTAAATCGTTGATCGAAATTCATTGTTCGATGTTAACTTTAATGCATTGCTATGAAGAAATATGATTTAGAGGATCGCTTAATTTCATTTTCAGTGATGATTGTTGATATTGTTAATGCAACATCAAATACAAAAGCAGGAAATCACCTGGCTGGACAATTGGTTCGATCCGGGACTTCTGTGTCTTTAAATTATGGTGAAGCGCAAAGTGCTGAATCGAAAAGGGACTTTATTCATAAGATGAAAATAATATTAAAGGAATTAAGGGAAACACACATCAATTTAAAAATCATTCATCGATGTAATTTACATAAGGACAAAAACAAAATCATTAAGGCAAAAGAAGAGAATAATCAATTAATAGCCATTTTTGTAAAAAGTATATCAACAGCTCAGAATAACTCACATTTATAACCTTCATTATTCGTTGATCGAAATTCATTATTCGATATTTTTTGAATAGTAACTGGGATCTCTACTGATCCTCCACCCCAGACTTCAGTCAGGGGGATAGAAACAAACAAGATGACGCAAATCACACCAAAAATACTCCCACCCAAAGTCTTTAACCTGAAGGGTTGGGTGCAATTGATTGATCAGGAACAGCTCAAGGTTCATTTCGAAGCCGGATTAATTGGAGCAGGCTTCAATGTGTTGGATTATTCCTCGCATCAGTTTCCGTTTAATGGATTCACGGCTTTTTGGTTGTTGGCCGAATCGCATTTGGCACTGCATACTTTTGCCGAAAGTGGCTGGTGCTATGTGGAGCTGACCAGCTGTAATGCAGAGAAGGCAATTGCTTTCAGGGCATTGATTTCCGATTTGTCTTTTGCTGTGAATTGGGAACAAGAAGCGCTTGAAGTGAGTTCGGCTGAAGTATATTAGGGACACTTAAAAATTAATTCATGAAGAAAAAAGCAGGGTTAATTATCGGTATTGTCATCTATCTCTGTCTGATTTACGTGGTGAGTCTATTGGAACGCGGTCAGCCCAATGCCAACATCAACTCTATGGCCGATGCCTTGTGGTATGCCGTTGTGACCTTAACAACGGTGGGTTATGGTGATTTTTATCCCGTAACCATAGCCGGTAAGCTAGTGGGATTATTCATTATCCTGGGTAGTTTAGGCGTTTTAGGATATGTGATTGGAGAAGTAACCAGCAGAATTAGTACATATATGGAAAAAAAGAAAAACGGATTCTTCGGGACCAAATTCGAAGACCATTACGTCATTATTGGCTGGAGTGAATTCGGCCGCCAGGTAGCGGATCAGATATTTAACGCCGGTCATAAAATTGCCTTTGTCACCAATTCAAAAAATGATCTGGAGCTCATCCAGGATTTATATCCCGCCGACAATTGCTTTGTGCTGTTTGCTGACTATAACAATACAGCGGCCTACGAGAAGGTGAATATCACAAAAAGTAAAGCTGTCTTTGTGAATTTCCGGGAGGATACCGAGACACTGGTGTTTGTTCTGAACCTAAAAAAAGCATTTCCTGCATTAAGCATCATTGTGAATTGCAGCAATCCGGAATTGAAAGAGACCTTGCAAAATACAGGTGTTTCCCATGTCGTAGCTCGCCAGGAAGTGGCTTCCAGGATGGTGGCCAGTTACTTGTTTGAACCGCATGTGGCTGAATATACAGAGGATTTGATCTCAACCAGTGTCTTGGCTGACGATCAGGATATTCAGCAGTTTAAAGTTTTGGCTGGCAATCCTTATGTGGGTAAAACCTACTTTGACGCCTTTGTGGAGTTGAAAAAGAATGTGAACGTAATTCTGATTGGTTTGGTTGACAAGGGGCAGCTGTTAAAAGATCCGGCCGATGATTTCGTAATTCGTGAAGGACACTATGTCATTGTGATTTCACGTGGTGATGATAAGATGAAGCTGGAGAAAGTATTTGGGGTGCAGGAGGGGTGTTGATAATATTTAGACGCCGATTTCTATAATTTTTTAAGATTGTTAGAATAATATTTAAGAATGAGTGGCCGCCTTATAAACTAAATAAATGCCACAAAGTCACTAAGACACCAAGTTGTACTAAGAGCGGGTATAAAGAAATTCTGCCCTTTGTGTTAGCATAGACGCTTAGGGGATAACTTTTACCAACATGTTGTTCAAATTCAAAGTAACATCCTACTTGTAGCTTCAATTAATAATTAAACATTAATAATTGATTAAGAGACTTGGTGTCTTAGTGGCGAAGCATTCATGCTTACACCTTCAGAAATATCTCCTTTTTATAAAGGAAATATAACAGCAACCACTCCAAAGTGATCATGCCGGCAAATAACACTACCGGTTCAAAAGTGCCCGTTAAACCGGCAATTCCACCCAGCATAAAATCAGAAGTGGCTTTAAATTTTATGATTCGAACGGCCATATAAATGGTGATGGAGTTAAGCCCGATGATCCGGAAGAAGAAGGTCCATTTTTGATAGCCCCAAACATCAATCACCAGGTAGAAAAGTGACAATAGTAGGAGACTGATACCACCTGCCATGAGGTTAAAGGTGGAGGTCCAAATACTTTTCACAACGGGATACCAGTGACCAATTACAATGCCTAACACCAATAGGGTTAAACCAGAGACACTCAGCAGAATTGTTTTTCCATACTGTGTCCGGTCTTTGGCACGCAATATTTCACCGGCCAATGAGCCCAGCAGTGTGACTGCTGCTGCTGAAAAGATACAGAGAATGCCTTCCGGATCGTAGGTGCCCCCATGCAATCGACCGGGTAAAAAGAGTTGATCTACCCACCCATTGATACTGCCTTCGGGAGTGAGCTGCCCGGCTCCGAAACCAGGAACCGGAATCAGGTATTGTAAACCGGCATAAGTGATTAATATCCCAAAGAACCAAATCAACCGGGATTGGAATGATGAGGTGTTCAAAACAATCAAGGTAGCTAACAAATAAGCGAATCCGATCTGTCCCAGGACACTGGCCACGCGCAGGTTGGAAAAGTCAAATGAAAGCCCGCCGTTGTAGATTAATCCAAATGAAAACAGAATAAGAACGCGTTTAACAACTTTTTTAATGAGTGTTTTTTTCGGAACGCCTTTCGCCACTTTACTCATAAGTGAAAAAGGAATGGCTACACCGGAAATGAACATGAATAAGGGGAAGACTAAATCAAAGGCGTGAAATCCTTCCCACTCAACATGCTCCAGTTGCATGCTTATCCATTCGGCCCAACCCCAGCCAGAGACTTCACTAAGGGTGTAAAAAAGGTGGTTGCCACCGATGATCCAAAACATGTCGAAGCCACGAAGGGTGTCAAGCGATAATAAACGTTGAGGTTTTGCTGTATTCATAGTTGAAGTTTAAATGGATTCAATGATTTGAATCTGCTTCCCGGCCCCTCATTTGGCAATGTTTTTTGTAGTCTTTCAAACGATTACCCTTCTTTCTTTTTGCAGAAAATCAGCACAAGATATAAAACCATCTGAATTTAATCCCTCTGTTTGGATAGCTAATTTGCCACGATGTTCAAAATAGTAGTGCGTTCAAAAAAACAATCGTTACACAAAGCTGCACGAAGAAAGCACAAAGGAACACAAAGAAAATTAATGTTGGTGGGCCTTTGTAATGCATTTTGAGTCCTTTGTGGTGGATTTTAGTTTTGCTTTCCTGGCTCGGCCAGGTTGGGGAGAGTGATATAGAATGTAGATATCCCATTTTTTCTGCCAGAAAGTGTATTTACAAGGTGGGTGATGCTTCTTTTGAAAAAAAAGTGCCATCTACTTTGTAGGTCGGTTGTTTTTTGTGCCGGAACAGTTTTTGTCCATGTAGATGAAGAATCTTTTCAAAAAAAAGGGTTATTAACAATGTAGATACTTCATCTTTTCTGCAGGAAGTCTTTTTTGCATTGTTGGTGGCCTCTCCTTTCTAACGGAAGCGTAATCTTGCATAGTAATTGCTTTCA
This sequence comes from Marinilabiliaceae bacterium, assembly GCA_016342595.1. Taxonomy (GTDB): domain Bacteria; phylum Bacteroidota; class Bacteroidia; order Bacteroidales; family Marinilabiliaceae; genus JAEINY01. The sequence continues at coordinate 25,664 of JAEINY010000025.1, read as the reverse complement.
GTTGTGCCGGGTGGTGAATTAGTAAGTCACAACTGAAAGCAATTTTCTTGTGCAGCAAACACTCGATTTGGTAAATTCGATGCATTGGGCTAGTTTTGCACAGCTTCAAAACAACCATTCGGTATATTTGAAGTGTTTGAGTTTATTCAGAAGAAGGGAGAGACAGGCTCTGCGAACTTCTGGCAACCAGTTAAGCTTTTTAACAAGGTGCCAAAACCTGATTCCCCACTATTGGGAGATAATGAATTTAAACACTTATAAAAGATGACAACACACATGCAACGAATGCCCTTGGGGGCTGCAAAATAAATCGGGTACTTCCGCACCGTAAGTGCCAATAATTACCTGCTTCACGGTTGCTTCTCAAATGATAATTCTATAATTTTTGGCCACTGGTCATCAAAGTGTTGTGTACGAAATGAAAAAAGTTGTAGCCAAATTCGGCGGATCAAACCTCAAGAAGAAAGAAGATATTCAAAAATTAGTCAATGTGATTAAAGCCTATGATCGGCCAATGGTGATTGTAGTCTCCGCATTTTATGGCATTACCAATCATCTGATTCAATCGATGGAAGCGGTCAAAAGTGATGAATCAAAAATTAAAACTTTGATTCAGTTTTTGCTGGGGATGAAGGAGGAGGTGATTCGTGAGAATTTCGGACAAAGTGAGTGGGCAGATAAAACGTTGAAGGCCGTTGAAAAACGGATCATTGAATTGGAGCGATACTTAACCGGTATTCATTACATTGGTGATGTGCCAGAGTTTGTCGAAGATGTGATTTTGAGCTATGGTGAAAGGTTGAGCTCACTCATATTGGCCTCCATTCTTCAGAGTAAGGGCATTGATGCGGAAGAAGCTCTGCCGGAAGAAATGCCCTTAGTGACCGATGGTGAGTTTGGTAATGCAACTGTTGATTATGCTGCCGCTGCCAAAGGTGTTCAGAAACGATTAGCTGCTGATAAGATTTTCGTAGTGCCTGGTTTTTATGGAGTTTCGCCCGAAGGTAAAGTGACTTTACTGGGACGCGGGGGGAGTGATTATTCAGCAGCAGCCTTGGCTCGCTGTCTCGATGCCGAGTCGCTGGATGTGTGGAAAGATGTGGATGGTTTTATGAGTGCTGATCCTAAGTTGGTGAAATGTCCCCGACGGATTAAAACTTTATCTTATACTGAAGCAGCCGAGTTGTCATATTTTGGAGCCAGTATTTTGCATCCTCGTACCGTTGAGCCTTTGCAGGAAGTGAGTATCCCCATTCACATTGGAAACATTGATACATTTGAAGGTATGGTTGAGCCACGCACGGTTGTGCAGGCTTCGGAAACCATTACTGAAGACATTATTAAAAGTGTGACATACAGTGATGACTTCTGTATTTTGAAATTACGTGGCGCCGGCATCGGAAAAAAACGTGGCGTTCTGGCTAAAGTAACCGGTGTCATTGATAAGGCCGGTATTAATATTAAATCGGTTATAACCAGTCAAATTGCTATCAACCTGTTATTGTCGGCTAAAGATATTAAACAAGCTTATCAACTGGTAGAAGAGTTAGAGTTATCAGCTGTCACAGAATTGTCGGCCATAGAAAATATTTCGACCATAGCCGTTGTAGGTGAAGGATTGTTGGAACAACCAGGTGTGGCTGGTCGCATGTTTATGGCCGTGGCCCGCAAAGGCATTAATGTGCGCATGATTGTTTCAGGAGCATCCACTGTAGCTAGTTATTTTGTAGTGGCATCTACCGATCGGGATGTTGCGATCAAAGCCATTCATACTGAGTTTTTCGGTTAACTAACAGATAAAAAAAGCCGGACCCCATCATGGATCCGGCACCCTTTTCCTCTTTTCAGATATGAGATGAAAAAAAAGATTTAGTAGTTGTACGAGCTCTGTCCGTGCTCATGGATGTCCAGGCCTTCCCGTTCTTCTTGTTCCGAAACGCGCAGTCCAACTGTTTTTTTAAGTACAGTGAACAAGATGAATGCCATACCAAAGGCCCAGGCTCCCACGGCCACAACACCAATGGCTTGAATACCTAGTAATTTAAATCCGCCGCCATAGAATAATCCACCTTCAGTTGCGAATAAACCAACCAGTAGTGTACCCATGGCTCCGTTGATACCATGTACCGTAATAGCACCCACTGGATCATCGATCTTTAATTTCTGATCCAATAGCTCAATGCCGAATACCACCGCAATACCTGCGATAAGTCCAATGATGATTGCTCCTCCGGGCGATACAATATCACAGCCTGCCGTAATGGCGACTAAACCGGCTAAGGCCCCGTTGAGGGTCATACTTAAATCAGGTTTTTTATATTTTTTCCAGGTCACAAACATGGTGGCTACTGCTCCGGCTGCTGCTGACAGGTTAGTGGTAACGAATATGCTGGCGATGGCATATACATTATCACCTGAGGCGGCTAAGGTAGATCCCGGGTTAAAACCGAACCAGCCTAACCATAAGATGAAGACTCCCAGTGCGCCTAAAACCATGTTGTGACCTGGAATGGCTTTGGCTTTTCCGTTATATTTTCCAATGCGGGGACCTATGATCATAGCGCCGGCCAGAGCTGCCCAACCACCAACCGAATGAACGACTGTGGATCCTGCAAAATCATGAAAACCTATTCCGGCTAACCAGCCATCACCCCATACCCAGTGGCCGCTGATGGGATAAATGATAGCAGTTATCACCAGTGAAAATATGAGGTACGTACTAAATTTCGTGCGTTCTGCCATCGCTCCTGATACGATGGTGGCTGCAGTTGCTGCAAATACTGTTTGAAAAATCAGTAAGGCCAGATCAGGAATATTATTGCCATAACTTTTTGTGAAGAAGAAATTCGCATGACCAATGAATCCGCCTAAATCGTCTCCAAACATGATACTGAACCCCACCAACCAAAAGATGATGGAACCGATTGAGAAATCCATGAAGTTCTTCATGATAATGTTACCCACGTTTTTGGCACGGGTAAATCCTGCTTCTACCATGGCAAAACCAGCCTGCATAAAAAACACCAATACAGCTGCCAGTAATACCCAAATTGTATCTATTGCTTTTGTGTCCATCGTTTCAATTTTTAATTTGTTTATGCTATTTACTATAAAGTGTTTCAGGGCCTGATTCGCCGGTTCTGATTTGATAGGTATCTACTATGTCAGATATAAATATCCGACCATCCCCTACTTCGTCTGTTTTGGCGGCACCAATAATAGCCTGGATCGTTGTGTCCATGTTCTCGTCGCGAACGATAATGGATAATAAGCGGCGTTCAATAATACTAGTGTCGTAAACAGTACCTCGGTACAGATGTCCTTCGCGGGCTACGCCTGTGCCTCGTACATCCCAATAGGAGAAAAAAGTGATGTTGTGCTCTTCCAGGGCTTTTTTGACTGCCTCGAAACGTGTTAATCGAATAATGGCTTCAATTTTTTTCATGGTGATCTATTTTTGAGTTCTTTTCAATCAGTGAAAAATCATCCGGGGAGAATAAACAATGGCGATTAAGGTTTAAGCTATTAGTTGGGACAATAGATTCCCCGAATGATTTTATTTTAATAATAGCGATGGGTTATATTGTGATACCTACAACCATATGGATGCCTTTAGCAGATGGATTGTATATGAGTGATCCAAATAATGGCAGGGTAAATTCCTGAGATAATCGGAGATCCTTAGAAATCGTTATGCCAGCATTACAGATATTGAATTTCCCTTCCTCTTTCGGTGTGTAGGCTTCATTTCCAGCGCCAATGAAAAGCGCTACATTTCCGTTCTTAAATCCTCCTTCAAAGTAGAGGTCATCAGTACCGTTGACTGCCATGTAATAGCCTGATATGTAAAAATATTTGATACTTTGTTTGATGCCAAACTCCAGAAAGTGATTGGCGTAGTCAAAGTAATCGAGGCCTGGTGCCGGAAAGAAATAGTCTGTTACCAATAGTTCCGTGCCTGTTGATAATGTGTAGGAAGCAAATAAGTCACCTTCATCGGCGCCAGAATCGTTATTGGTACTGTAACTACCCCAGGCTCCCAATGATAAGGATCCATAACGATAACTTAATATTGGTTGAATGGCCGGTGAACTGCCGAAGTCGGTACCGCGCCAAACGTATCTTGAAACCATATCGGCTCCTACGTCAAAGCCGGATGTTTTATCCTGTGCATTTGCGACAAATGTCAGACCCAATCCTAAAAACAGAAAAATTCTTCTCATAATGATATTGGTTAATGATTAATAATTTGGTATTAGGTGTTGTTGATTGGGGGTGTCAACGGTAAAAAAGTACTTTTTTAAATTCTGACCCCTATTTATGGTGGGGTGTGATGCAAATATAGTATAAAATATTTTAAAGATCCTAATATTTTAGGGGGTGGAATCGTAAAAAGTATAAAAAAGATTGATTAAGGGTGTGTTTTTTTGGGGGTAGTGTCAGGAAAAACATCTTTTTTGTAGAATCGTTTCGAAAATATAGGGGGTGGTGTCTAATATGTGATTATTTGAAGATTCTCAAGTGCTGGTAAACATATTGAACAAATAAAATTGTGGCGAGCTGAGGCTGATTTTTTGAAAGGGTGCAAAATCATCAAAAGGCAGAAAGTAAAGGTGATAGGGTGATTTGTGAGTGTGCAGAAATATGACTTTAATCATCTAAAAAGCCTGCTAAATATCAAGTAGTCTTATTTTTTCAAGCGCTGTTACTTGCAAAAAAGCAAGTAGATGACTATTTTTGCTACCGAATTATAAGTAAAAATGCGGATGGAATTACAGATAACAAGGTAATTTGTAGGCGAGCTTAGGATTTTCATCCATTCCTGTTGGATTCAGATATTAAGAATCCGGATAGAGTTATTTCTCCTTTAATCTCAAGATATGATGCAAAAAAGATTTCCAAAACCTCAAGGGTTGTATGACCCGGCCAATGAACATGATAACTGTGGCATTGGTTTCGTGGCCCATATTAAGGGGCAGCAATCGAACGAAATTATCAAACGAGGCTTGGAGGTGCTAACCAATATGACGCACCGCGGGGCGGAGAGTTCAGATAACAAATCAGGAGATGGTGCCGGTATTCTCATGCAGATACCTCATGAATTCTTTGCAACTTTTGGTTTCGATTTACCGGCCAGTGGTAAGTATGGAACCGGCATGGTTTTTTTACCAGTTGATGATAGTGAAGCGCTGCTTTGTCAGGAGACGCTTAATAAATACATGCTGGAAGAAGGCCTGGAGTTAATTGGTTACCGTGACGTGCCGGTTGACCGCGACGTGATTGGTGAAATTGCTCAACGTACCGAGCCGCGTATTCGGCAGGTATTTGTAAAAGGTAATTTAGAGCAGGACACCCTCGAGCGCAAATTATATTTAGTTCGTAAGCAGACTGAAAATGAAATTCGTAATTCGAATCTGACAGAGAAAGAAAGTTTTTATCTTCCCAGTTTTTCGTCGAAGATCTTTATATATAAAGGTATGTTGACGCCTGAGCAATTGGGGCACTACTATCTGGATTTTAAGGATGAGCGTATGAAGAGTGCCATTGCTTTAGTGCACTCACGCTTTAGTACCAATACGTTTCCAACCTGGGATTTGGCACAGCCTTTCCGAATCATGGCCCACAATGGTGAAATCAATACCATTAAAGGAAATCGTTTGTGGATGCAGGCACGTGAAAGTTTATTAGAGTCTGACCTATTTGGTGAGGACCTTAAGAAACTGTTCCCGGTCATTGAACCCGATATGAGTGATTCGGCTTCCTTAGATAATGTGTTGGAATTTTTATTCATGACTGGTCGTGAGTTGCCGCATGCCTTGAGTATGTTAATTCCAGAGTCATGGAACAGCAAAAACCCAATTCCTAAAAGCTTAAAAGCGTATTACGAATATCACTCAACCATCATGGAGCCCTGGGATGGCCCGGCTTCGATTGTCTTTTCGGATGGCCGTTACATTGGTGGAACTTTGGATCGTAATGGATTACGGCCTTCGCGCTATGTGATTACCAAGAATGACATGATCGTGATGGGATCGGAAGTGGGGGTTCAGACTTTTCCGGCAGCCGACATCAAGGAAAAAGGGCGTCTTAAACCCGGTAAATTACTATTAGTCGATACACAATTGGGAATTATCATTCCTGATGAAGAGATAAAAGCACAATTGTCCAAGCGTCATCCCTATGAAAATTGGTTGAAGGAAAACCGGATTCGGATGCGTGAGATTGAAGTGCAGCAGCGTGTGCCATCTAATTTGGGTGATAAGTACGATAGCTACCTGAAAGTATTTGGATATAATAAGGAGGATTTTGAGACCATTATTGCACCAATGGCCAATACGGGTGGAGAACCCATTAGTTCCATGGGTAATGATACGCCCATTGCTGCTTTCTCTGACAAGCCGCAACGGATGTTCTCTTATTTTCGTCAGTTATTTGCACAGGTGACCAACCCGCCTATTGATCCTATTCGTGAAGGTTTGGTGATGGCTTTGACCAATTATATTGGAGCGGAGGCTAAAAACCTATTGAGCGAAGAGCCATCTCAATGTCGCTCTATTAAGTTTGAAAGTCCGCTCATGACCAATACCGATTTGGGCAAGATCAAAGATTTTCACCGTGAGGAGTTCACGCATGCAACCATTCCAATGACATTTCCGGTAGCAGAAGGAGCTAAAGGATTGGAAGCAGCGATTGAGAATATTTGTACGCTTTCAGAAAAAGCGGTGGATGATTGTAAAAACTACATTATCCTAACCGATAGAATGGTGGATGAAAACAATGCTCCTATTCCTTCCTTATTGGCTGTTTCAGCTACTCATCATCATCTAATCAAGACTAAGAAGCGGATGCAGGTTGGCTTGATTGTGGAGACCGGAGAGGCCAGGGAAGTGATGCATTTCGCATTGCTGTTGGGTTATGGTGCCAGTGTCATTAATCCATATGTGTGTTTTGCAGCCATTGATGAGTTGGTTAAAAAAGGAACTGTGAAGATGCCTTATGTAGAGGCGCGTGAAAATTACATCAAAGCTGTTGATAAGGGTTTGCTTAAGGTGTTATCCAAGATGGGTATCAGTACACTGAGAAGTTATCATGGCGGTCAGGTTTTTGAAGCAGTCGGCATTTCAGATCAGGTCATTAATAAATATTTCACCGGGACCCCTACTAAAATTGGAGGTGTTGGTTTCGAAGAGATAGCGAAAGAAAGCATCCTGGATCATAAAAAGGCCTTCCAGCCTGCCTTTATGCAGAATCCATTTGATAGTAAAGGAAGTTATGCCTACCGAAAATATGGAGAAAAGCATGGTTGGAATCCGGAAACCATTGGATTGCTTCAATGGGCAACGGCTGAAAATGATTACGGAAAATATAAAGAATTTAGTCAGCAGGTCAATGCTGATAATCAGACACCACTTTTTATTCGTGGATTCCTGAAACCTAAGTTTGGGAAGGCTATTGATATTAATGAAGTAGAGCCGGTTTCAGAGATCATGAAGCGTTTTGTGACCGGTGCCATGTCCTATGGATCCATTTCGCGAGAGGCGCATGAAGCACTGGCACGAGCTATGAACAGTGTTGGAGGCCGAAGTAATACAGGAGAAGGAGGAGAAGATACACAGCGTTTTGATAGTGATGCGCGCAGTTCCATCAAACAAATTGCCAGTGGTCGTTTTGGAGTAACCAATAATTACCTGGTGAATGCAGATGAGCTGCAGATAAAAATTGCACAGGGTGCTAAGCCCGGTGAAGGTGGTCAGTTGCCCGGTTTTAAAGTGGATAAAATCATTGCCAAATTACGAAATTCAACACCGGGTATTACTTTGATTTCCCCACCGCCACACCATGATATCTATTCCATCGAAGATTTGGCGCAGTTGATTTTCGATTTAAAAAGTACCAATCCAAGTGCTAAAATCAGTGTGAAGCTGGTTTCTGAAAATGGCGTTGGAACCGTTGCTGCGGGTGTTGCTAAGGCGCATGCGGATCTGATTGTTATTAGTGGTACCGAAGGAGGTACCGGGGCTAGTCCGGCCAGTTCCATTAAGCACACAGGTTTACCGGTTGAAATCGGTTTGGCAGAAACGCAACAGACATTGGTAATGAATAACCTTCGGGGGCGGGTGAAGATTCAAACAGATGGTCAGTTAAAGACCGGTTTGGATGTGATCAAAATGGCCATGTTAGGAGGTGAGGAATTCGGATTTGCCACGTCGGCCTTGGTAACATTGGGTTGTGTGTTGATGCGGAAGTGCCACTTAAACACTTGTCCGGCTGGTATAGCTACCCAGGATGAAGCATTGAGAAAACGATTCATCGGGCGTTATAAGTATGTGGTGAACTATTTTAACTTTATCGCGGAAGAAGTTAGAGAATATCTGGCTCTGTTGGGTGTGCGTTCACTGGATGAAATTATTGGTCGTTCTGATCTTTTAGAGCAAGACAAAGAAGTTGGTAACTGGAAAACCAGTGGTATTGACTTGAGTAAATTGATCTATTTCCCGGAGGAGGGTAAGAAATATCCATTGCGTAAGACTACTGAGCAGGATCATAAAATAGATGAGGTATTGGATCGTCAACTGATCAAGCAATCGCAGGCAGCACTGATTAATAAAAAGAAAGTGTGGGTGGCCAGTGATATCATTAATACTGACCGTACTGTTGGAGCCATGCTTTCAGGTGAAATCTCAAAAAAATATGGTGAAGAAGGATTGCCAAAGAATACCATTAATTGCACCTTCCATGGTTCAGCAGGCCAGAGTTTTGGCGCATTCCTGACCAAAGGGGTGAGTTTCCGGCTGGAAGGAGATGCCAATGATTATCTGGGTAAAGGATTGTCTGGTGGTAAGGTGATTGTGGTGCCGCCTAATGGCTCCACCTTTAAACCTGAGGAGAACATCATTATTGGTAATACCGTGCTGTATGGTGCAACCAGTGGATTTATATATGTGCGTGGCGTAGCCGGTGAGCGATTTGCAGTGCGGAATTCAGGTGCTTATGCTGTCGTTGAAGGGGTTGGTGACCACTGTTGTGAGTATATGACCGGAGGTCGTGTGGTCGTGCTGGGAAAAACCGGCCGGAACTTTGCGGCTGGTATGAGCGGTGGGATTGCTTATGTACTGGATGAGGATGGTACTTTGGATTATTATTGTAATAAAGGTCTGGTGGATCTTTCACCTGTAGAAGATCATGCCGATGTGAAGGAGTTGCAGTTTTTGTTGAATAAGCATTTGCTGCACACCAATAGTCTGAAAGCACAGGAGATTCTTGTGAACTGGACCCAGTACCTGCCTAAATTTGTGAAGGTGATTCCTTTTGAATATAAAAAGGTATTGGAAGAGCAGAAAATCAAAGAGCTGGAACGTAAATTAAGGGAGACGGAAGATGCTCCTTATATAAGAGAATAATTATAGTTTAAAGATAATAGTAAGAAGGCAGTAGTTGATGGTCAATGTTTCCTGGAGATTAAAGCTAATTTGAAGATGCATGACCGGAGATGGAAATAGCTGAAGGCTAAAAGCCGCTAGCTATCTGCTCATAATACAAAAAAGAATCGGGAACCAAAGAGAATGAGTGTAGGTTGGTTCAACGGAGCCGTTCCCGTTTTCTTTTTTAAAAATAGTGAGATTATGGCTGATCCAAGAGGATTTATTAATATAGCTCGTAAAGATGGTGGCAATCGTCCCATCGCCGAACGCATTGACGATTTCGGTGAAGTCGAGCAAACATTAAATGAAGTCGATCGTCAACAGCAGGCTTCACGTTGTATGGATTGTGGTATTCCATTTTGTCATTGGGCATGTCCGGTGGGGAGTAAAATTCCTGAGTGGCAGGATGCCGTGTATAAAGGAGATTGGAGACTGGCCAGTGAGATCCTGCACTCGACCAATAGTTTTCCGGAGTTTACCGGTCGTATTTGTCCTAACCCCTGTGAGAAATCATGTGTGCTGGCCATTCATGAAGAGGCGGTAACCATCCGTGAGAATGAGGCATCGGTGGTAGAGAAAGCTTTTCATTTGGGATATATTACACCAAAAATACCCCAATATCGGTCAGGTAAAAAAGTAGCCGTAGTGGGTTCCGGACCTGCTGGTCTTTCGGTGGCTGATTTGTTAAATCAAGCCGGACATACGGTCACTGTTTTTGAAAAAGATGATGCCATTGGTGGCTTGCTGCGCTATGGGATACCGGATTTCAAACTCAGTAAAAAAGTGATTGATCGGCGTTTGCATGTGTTTGAGCAAGAAGGAATAGAATTCAAGACCGGTACCGCTATTGGAGAGGATCTGGCCGGAAAAGAATTGTTAACCTCATTCGATGCTGTGGTGTTAACCATTGGTGCTATGAAGCCAAGGGATTTGCCGGTTGAAGGGCGAGAACTGGAAGGGATCCATTTTGCCATGGATTTTCTCAAGCAGCAGAATAAAGTGAACCGGGGTGAGAGTTTTACCAATGGTGAACGATTGCTGGCTCTGGGTAAAGAGGTATTGGTGATTGGTGGTGGTGATACAGGAAGTGACTGTGTGGGTACCTCCAATCGTCAAAAAGCCAAATTGGTTACTCAGATTGAAATATTACCACAACCACCAAAGAAACGGGCGGCAGGAAATCCGTGGCCCTATTGGCCTAATGTACAGAAGACTTCCTCTTCTCATCAGGAAGGCTGTGAGCGTAAGTGGAGCTTGAATACCAAACGGTTCATCGGTGAAAATGGAAAAGTGAAGCAGGTGGAATTGGTTGAGGTGGAATGGTCGAAGGGTGATAATGGCCAGTGGATCATGAATGAGAAACCAGAGACTACTCACATCGTCAATGCTGAATTGGTGCTTTTATCCATGGGATTTGTGTCACCTGTGCATGAAGGTTTGGTGAGTGAGTTGGAGTTGGAGTTGGATAGCCGAGGAAATATTAGAGTGGATGATGGTTTTCAAACCAGTCAGCCAAATGTATTTGCAGCTGGAGATGCTGCATCGGGTGCCAGTTTGGTAGTGACTGCCATTGCAAAAGGGCGGGAAGCTGCTAAAAAAGTGCACCACTATTTATCTGAGATTTAATAAGGGTTGTTACTGTTTGAAAAAGGTCATCTTCGTAAGAGGATGACCTTTTTCTATATGGATACGGGGCCATGACTACCTAAGGATGGGGTTTGCTACTAAGGCGGTACAGCAAGTTGGATCGTACGATCCGCTGGCATGGATCGAACGATCTATTGTGTTGTCCCTATAGGGGAAAGGAGATGGTTATTATGGGGAGATAAACCAATCAGTACGCTTGTTGGTAGTGGATTGCTTTAGTAGTTTGGCATTGACTGGCTAGTTTTTTGAGTTGTATGACTAATTGAATCCTGGATTGTCTTTCATTCTACATTCAAGAATTGTAGTGAATATAGGTGGAGATATGCCTTTGTACCGTAATTTAAATGGGATGCAATTATCCACTTCTTATCGAATCCTTAGTAGCTGTGAGTTATCGAATGAAATCAAAATAGGTGGAGGGGCTAGGAATGCGGTTAGGTGAATGATTAGAAAAGGAAAAGAGATTTCAGTTTTATTTTGGGCAGTATTAACCATTGTATCCGGATACGAAAACCTTATCCACGCAAACTGGTCACAATCGTGCTTCTGGCAGCTATTTCTATGGAAATTATAAGTCCAGTCAAAGCCTTATTTTAATGTACTGTTTAAGGATGAGCGGTTGCATTTAAAAGAACAGGTTCATGCTGTGATTATTTAAATGCAGGATAAAGTGACGCATTTTTAGGTATTTAAAGAGGGGTGGTGTGTTTGAAAAGATTCGAATGGTGCTTCTCCTTGCGAATTGATTTCTTTCAGCTGATCTGTTATTAATGTGTATTGGGAAGATGTAATCATGATAATTATTGTCAGAGATAAACTCTCTGAATGTTTTCTCGTATTGCTCGTACGTGTAAGCTACCGTACTGTTGTCTAATAGTAACAACGGGTACAACCTAGTCGACATTTGTATTAACGGGAAACAAGAATTTAACAGTTTTATCATGAGATATTTATCAAAATTTTTGTGGCTGATTGCTGCGGGAATAATGGTTTTTGGGGCGTGCAGTGAAGATGAGACATCTGAAGCTTTTAGTGATTTGGGGGTTGAACAAGATAAGCAGAATATTGAAAATGAAGGCTTGGCTTTAATTGGTGATTTACGTGATTTATCCAATACTACATTTGCTGTTACTGGTATGGAGATGGCGAAAATGTTAGGCGATCAACCGCTGCCGGCTCGAAATAGACTATTGGGTGCTATTGCAGGTGTTGGTAATGCCATGGGGCAAGAAAAGTCAATGGATCAGCAATTTGAGCTGTTAAAAAGTATCGCTTATAATGAGGGGGGTATTTTTTCGTCCATGTGGAACGAAGGAAAAGGAGTTTGGGAATGGAATCCTGCTTTTAATGACTTTTTAAGAACGTCCGTTGAGGGTGATGAAATCATTTATAAGTTCCCTTCTTTAGCCACTTCGAAAATTAATAATGCGACCATTCGTTTTTATGGTTTTAAAGTGCATACAGGTGAATTTCCTGGTAGTGGTGAAAGTTTGGGAGAAGGACTGGTAGTTGATGAAATGATTCAGGAGTTGTATTTTTCCATGCATGTTGATGAGGAACTGGTGGCGACTAGCAATATTATTAACGACTTCTCCCAGGATGGACGATTTGATGATGTGGCCATCACTTTTAATCCGCTTCCGTTTTCTTTTATAGCGGAATTGGGGAGAAAGGATAATAACGCGCGTTGGCATTATAAAATATCGAATGAAGAAAATGTAATATTGGAGCATTTGATAGAGATGCTGGCAAAAGAGGATTTGAGTGGTGACTATCCGTTTGAAAATATTGAAACTACTTTCCGGATAAAGGGTGTGGAGATAGTCGGGCAAGTAGATGGTGATAAACTCTTTCCTGTCATCTCTGAAATTGAAGCCGTAAATGAGTCTGGGCAGGTTTTGTCTGCTGCTGAGGAGCAGGCTCAGATGGAAAAATTAGCCACTGTAATTAATGAGAATGTTGATTTTAAATTGAAGTACGTTGATGGAGGGGTTCTTGCGAAAGCTCATGCTCAAGCTGTTTTTAAAAAAGATGTTTATAGCTATTATGATTCTCAATTGGGGATAGAAATTGAAAAAAATGAATCTTATTGGGATGTTGGGCTGCAGTTTGAGTTTAGTGATGGTTCCAAAATTAGTGTTGAGACCTTCTTCGAACAAAACTTTGATCGATTTACAGATGAGTTAGAGCGCTTTTTGATGGAAATGGAGATGCGAATGGATGTTACTGCATAAAAATTTGTTTTTATTGATGATATAAAGGTGATTGCGGCGGTGATCACCTTTTTTTATGCTGTTTTTGGGTGAGTGTGAATCCATAAAAAAAGGTGAATCCATTTTGGATTCACCTTTTTCGTTTTTGCTAATATTTTAAACGGTTTCAGCCTGTTCTTTTTCATAAGTTGCCAATAGTTGCTCTTGAACTTCAGGCGGTACTTTATCGTATTTGGAAAAAGTCATGGTATAAAAGGCTCTACCACCAGAGATACTGCTTAAAGACGTAGAATATTTGTTCATTTCCTTTAACGGTACTTTGGCTTTGATTACTTCAAATCCTTTTTCACTGGACATGCCTTCGATTAGGGCGCGGCGACCTTGTAAATCACTCATTACATCACCCATTCTGTCGCTTGGAACCTTTACTTCAACATCATATACTGGTTCTAAAATCTTAGGGCCGGCATTCTTGAAGGCTGTGCTAAAAGCATTTCGACCGGCAAGTTTAAATGAGATTTCATTGGAATCTACCGCGTGCATCTTGCCGTCATATACGAATACTCTGATATCGCGTGCATATGAACCTGTAAGTGGTCCTTCTTCCATGCGTTCCATGATGCCTTTCAGAATGGCGGGCATGAAGCGATTATCAATCGAACCACCCACAATACAGTTATTGTAAACTAATTTTCCACCCCAGGAGAGTTCGACGACGTCTGTGTCACGCACGTTGAGTTTTATTTCCTGGCCTTCTACTTTCATTGTGGCAGGCGTATCCATGCCTTCGTAATAAGGTTCAATGATCATATGAACCTCCCCAAACTGACCAGATCCACCAGACTGCTTTTTATGGCGGTAATCGGCGCGGGCCACTTTTGTGATGGTTTCCCGATAGGGGATACGTGGATTATGGAATTCGATTTCAATCTTATCATTATTTTCTATGCGCCACTTTATGGTGTTCAGGTGGAACTCGCCTTGTCCGTGCACGATGATTTGTTTGAGTTCTTTGGAGTATTCGATCACTAATGTAGGATCCTCTTCGTGCATACGCTGAAGAACTTCACCTAACTTCTCATCATCATTGTCATTAACAGCGCTGATCGCCGTGCGATATTTAGGGTTTGGATATTCAATGGGATTGAACAAAAAATCACACCCTTTGGTATTTAATGTATGTCCGGTGTGTGTTTCTTTCAGTTTTACAGTGGCGCCAATGTCCCCTGCAACAAGCTCTGAAACTTTATGTCTGTTGTTAGCTGCCACGCAATAAAGTTGGGCAATACGTTCTTTTGCTTCTTTGTTTTTGTTGATGAGGTCCATGCCTTCCTCGATCTTTCCGGACATCACCTTAAAAAAGGAGACTTCACCCAAGTGAGGCTCAATAGAGGTTTTGAAGATGAAGATAGAGGTTGGTCCATTTGGATCGCATTTCACTTCTTCATCATTTTTTGTTTTAGGTAGCGGCATTTCAGATACGTTGGGCACTACATTACCCAGAAATTCCATTAAACGCCGGGCTCCCATATCTTTCTTAGCCGATACACAGAATACCGGAAATAAGTCTCGGGCAATTAATCCTTTCTTAATGCCCTGACGCATCTGATCTTCGTTTAAGGTTCCTTCTTCGAAGAATAATTCCATTAATGACTCGTCATTCTCAGCTGCGGCTTCAACTAATGCATTGTGAAGTTCATCGGCCTTTTCTTTTTCTGATGCCGGGATATCCAGTATTTCTGGTTCGCCACCATCCGGTCCCCATTGATACATTTTCATTTTTAATACATCTACCAATGCATTAAAATCCGGACCCACAGAAACCGGATATTGAACAACAACAACTTTACTGCCAAAGGAAACCTGGGCATTTTCAATGGTTTGTTCATAATTGGCTTTTTCGCTGTCCAGATGATTCATCACAAAGATGACAGGTTTCTGGTATTGCTCTGTATAACGGAATAGGTTTTCCGTTCCTACCTCTACGCCTTGTGTCGCGTTTAAAATCATCAAGGCAGTGTCAGTCACATTAAGGGATGTGATGGCACCGGTAATGAAATCGTCCGATCCGGGACAGTCAATGAAATTGAGCTTTTTACCCAGATATTCGGTGAACAATACGGATGAAAAAACCGAGTAGCCATATTCATGTTCCACCCGGTGATAATCAGATACTGTATTGTTGCTGTCAATGTCGCCTCGACGGCTAATGACCCCACCCTCAAATAGCATTGTTTCTGCGAGAGTGGTTTTACCCGAGCCGCTACTACCGAGCAGCGCTAAGTTTTTTATTTGATCAGCTTGATACACTTTCATAAATCGTCATTTTAGAGTTATTAATAAAAGGTAAATTGGGTTTTTGTAAAATTAGTAATATTTGGATAACATCCAAGTTAAATGGGGTTAAAGAAGACTGTATCCAGTGCATATTGCGTGCTGATTATTTGGAAAAGTTAATTGCCAAATTTTTGTGAAATTAAATGCTTAATGCGAATTAGGGGCTTGTTTCGATAAAAATGAAAAGAATAAGTTTTAGGAGCCTTGTCAAATAGAGGTTGAATTTATAAGGTTTAATGCGTAATTTGATTCATGCAATTAAATTAAACCTTGCACAATTATGGTACTTGAAGGAGATGCGAAGAAGTTAACGATTATTACCGGGGAAAGCGACCGTGTATATCAGCGACCATTGTTTGAAGCCATCGTTTTTGCAGCAAAGAAATACAAATTGGCAGGGGTAACTGTTACCAAGGGATTCATGTCTTATGGTGCCGATAGTATTGTGCACAGTGTTAAAGTATTTACCCTATCGGAGGAGGTGCCGATTATATTAGAAATGGTAGACCGGGAAGAGCGGATCTATGATTTCGCTGAAATTGTCTCTAAACTGTTTGATAAATCAGGATGCGGAGGTATCATGTATGTAGAAAGTGTGGATGTCATCCGGTATAAAAAACGTGATTAACATGCATGCTGCAGGAACACATCCTTCCGTAAGGAATCCTTCGTGCAGGCTGCAGGCAAAAATCTTTTTAAGCGGAACGCGTCCTGCAAGCTGCAGGAAAGATATCTTTGGTGAGGAAACCGCCCTGCACTTTGCAAGAAGAAAATCTGCGGGCAGCAAACCTTCCTGCATCATGCAGGGAGACTTTCTTATCAACTACCACCAGCACTCGAGTTCTAAAAGAATTCCGTCTTCTTAGTGCTTATTGATTTTATAATAGCTGTTCTATGGTTATATTTGGCCCGGTAAATTTATCGGGCATGAATAGTATAAAGTATCCTTTTCTATATCTTTTATTGGTTTTTGTTTCAATTTCCACGTTGGCGCAGCATCGTATTGTTTCGCAGCGACCTCGTTTAGTTGTATTTATTCAGGTTGATGAGTTGAGTACTGATCAACTCATTGCCTTTCGGGATAAGTTCACTGATGATGGTTTTAATCGCCTGATGAACGGAGGATCCTTTTTTCGGCATGCTTATTACCCGGCCGGATCGGTCTATGCCGGCAGTCATTTGTCAACTTTTTTCAGCGGGGCTTATGCCGCCACTCATGGCATTATATCGGATAAGTGGTATGATCGGTTACGTGGATTAGAAGTGGATGCAACACTTGGAACAAATCAATTCAGTAGTAACGACACAATTCCATTATTGCCTGGAACAGACCAGTTGTTAACTTCTACTTTGGTAGATGAATTAAAGTGGATGCACAATGGCGCTGCAAATGTATCAGCTATTGGATTAAATCCGGATTGTCTGGTTTGGGCCGGTGGTCATGCGCCTGATGATGTTATTTGTATGAATAGTGCTACCGGACAGTTTCAGGTTTTAAGGGATACCTTGGTGGAGCCAGGGCCGCATTGGTTGACTGAATTTAATGCCAAACAATTAGCAGATGTTTATAGTGAGCGCGAATGGGGGCCATTAAATGATTTGCGTGAGTATCACCAGCTAAAGTATTTTAGTGATGCGCTTCCGGGCGATCATACCTTTTTGTATACCTTAAAAAAAGAGAAAGGAAATCAGCCTTATGCGGCGGTTATTAATTCTCCGTATGGGAACAAGCTGGTGCGTGATTTTGCAGTGAATCATATTATCAATAGTAAATTGGGTAAAGATGAGGTGCCGGATGTGTTGACGCTTCAATTTACAACGAAAAGTGTGTTCCGGAAGGAGGCTTCTGCATTTGAGGCAGAGACAGAAGATATGTTGTTGCGATTGGATCTGGAGATCGCTGATTTAGTTAATATTATTGATGAGCAAGTGGGTTTAGAGAAAACTTTGTTGGTATTAACAGGTATCTCTTCGCCTATCCGAACAACTGAAGATTATAAAAGAGGTAACATTCCAAGTGGAGTGTTTAATGGCACTAAAGCAGCGTCCTTATTAAATCTTTACTTAATGGCCATTCATGGTCAGGGACGATGGGTTAAGGCTTATCATGATGGCCAGGTCTATCTCAATCATGAATTGCTGGAGCAATCCAAAATTTCTATTGAATCAATACTGGAAGAGTCGGCCCGTTTTTTAATGCAAGTGGAGGGTGTTGCTTATGCCATGCCTGCTTCGGAACTCATGTCGGCTTCGTCAAATCTGGCAGCCCTTCAAAGTTTAAAGCTCAATTATCATCCCAAACGATCGGGTGATATTTTGATTCGCCTGCAACCGGGCTGGAACGAAGAATTGACAGGTGGATCGTTGGTGTATCGCCATTGGACATCCTCTAAATTACCTTTGGTGTTTTATGGTTGGAAAGTCGCACGTCAGAATGTGTTCGAGCCTGTTCCGATGACAGATGTCGCTCCTACAGTCTCATCGTTTCTTGAGATTCCCTTTCCAAATGGTTGTGAAGGTGGTATTTTAAATGGGGTAGCTCCTTAGCAAGTTTTTACTGTCTGGTAGAATTCGGTGAGCTGAGAGAGGTCTTTCTCCAGGGCATTCCCAACTACGACCATGTCAGCGCCAGACTTGCAAGCTGTTTCTATTTTTTTTGCTGAATTGAGTCCGCCGCCTATTAATAGGGGAATATCTAACTGTGTTTTTACACTTTGTATCATTGAGGCAGGAACTGGATTTTTGGCACCACTTCCAGCATCCATGTAAATCAGTTTCATGCCTAAAAACTGGCCGGCAAGGGCTGTGGCAATAGCAATGTCATCTTTGTGTGACGGGATGGGCTGTGTTTGACTAATGTATTGAACAGATGTTTGTTTGCCGCCGTCAACAAGCATGTAACCTGTGGGAATAGCCTCTAGTCCGGCTTTTTTTATCAGTGGGGCCACACTCACATGGTGGCTGATCAGAAATTCAGGATTTCTCCCCGAAATCAATGATATAAACAGGATGGCATCGGCACTTGAGGCAAACTGAGTTGAGCTGCCGGGGTAAAGGGTAACGGGCAGATCAATGGTTTCTTTTAGTTTTTGAACAAACTCATTGGTGTGATTACTTACCAAGCTACCTCCAACCAATAGTATATCCGGCGTAATGGTTGTTAATATCTTTTCCAGCTTTTTTTGATGATCATCTGGAAACTTGTCCGGATCAATTAAGAGGGCCAGCTGTTTTTCGTTTGTTTTATATTTCGATAAAATGGAATCGTAGATCATGACACTGCTGTGTTGTAAAGATGGTAGACTAAAACAAATTGAGGTAAATGTAGATAATCCAATCGCAGATTAACCGTTTCGTTATAATAAAAGCAGGATGCTTGAAAGTGGCCCTCGCTATTTAATTGAAAGGGTGCGATGCGAAAATGATCTTTGAACACGACCATGGATTCATCAAAGTACTTAAACAAAGTTTCTTTAGCTGACCATATCAGGGTTAAATATGAAAGCGATTGTTCATCCTCTACAAATGCCCATTCTCTGTCGTGCATGTATCGTTGGGCGACTTTGTTAATTCGTGGTGAACAGAGTTCAATATCCAGCGCTGTTGGTTGTACTGAAACGGAGGCCGCTACATATCCATCGGTATGCGATAGACTGATGTGATAAGATTGGTCGGCCAAAAATGGTTTTCCACTTTTGTTGTATTCAATTTGTGGATATTTTCCAATCAAATGGTGTAATAAGATACGGCATGCCAACCATTCTCTTTTTCGTTTCTCAAGACGAAAGCTGTTGATTTTTTTATTATCCTGAGATGATAGGGAGATGAGTTGCAACAGTTCATCAAGGGATTCCGTAACCCGCCAGACGGCTACTTTGTGTTGGTCGCTGGAATCAATTATTCGTTCAATGGGCATGTGAAGATCAATTCAAAAGAATAATGCAAAATAAAAGGACAGAGAAGAATTGTTAGTTATTGACTGCTTTCCATTCCAAGGACTCCATCAGGTGCATGATGTCTTCCCGTACAAATTTAATAACAGGGGCCAGACTATCTTTATTTGGAATAGCATTAAAATACAAGGAGCCTCTTAAAAAGTGACGGGTGCTATCAGTGGCGAAAAATTGGACCGCAGAAGCTGCATCTCCTTCAATGCTGTAGAGGATGCCAAAGACATTTTTAGTCTCGTCAAAGAACAATTTCTCATTAATGGCATCGGCTTTTATGGTGTGTTTATATGCCAGACTTCGGTTGTCTTCCAGAAGTTCATAGAGGTTATTGTTAATCGTTTTGTAACTCATGTGTAGTTTTCCATCAAATTGAGGAAATTCCAGATTGATCCAATACGCTTCAGCATTACCGGAACTATCAGCTACAATTTTAGAGTAGGTGGGGTAATCGAATTGGTATGGATAAGTCGTGTCAAACGACTGGTATTCTTTGTCAGGTAATGAAATACGGAAGTATCCTCTTGGTTTAGGCGTGTAGTTTCGCTGACATCCTACGCTAAGAAAGGTCATCAGGCAAATGGAAAAGAGAATTGTTGTTAATGCTAACTTATAATTCATATTCTGCTACTTCTTCTATTTAAAATCGAACTTCACTTTCTTTACGCGTCTGCTATCCGCAGAAATAATGGTGAATTGAAAATTTTTAAATTCGATGACCTCATGTTTGGCTGGTATTTCGCCTCGCAATTCCAATATTAATCCAGCCAATGATTCAGCATCTGCTCTGACTTTGTCAAAACTATCTTCTGGTGTTTCAGTTACTTTGTGGAAATCATTAAGGTTGGTTTTTCCTTCAAAGATCCATGAGCCATCCGCTTGTTTAGAGTAGAAATCTTCTTCTTCATCCGATTCGTCACTAATATCACCAACAATTTCTTCCAGTATATCCTCCAGGGTTACAATGCCTGAAGTACCACCATATTCATCCACGACAATGGCCATGTGAATTTTTTCACTTTGAAACTCAGCCAAAAGAACATTGATCATTTTTGTTTCAGGAACATAATAAGCTTCCCGAATCAAACTTTGCCAGATAAAATCGCTTTGTTCACTTAAGTGTGGCAGTAAATCTTTCACGTAAAGAATACCTTTCACATTATCCGGCGTTTCCTCAAAGACAGGAATGCGTGAATAGCCTGATTCAATGATCGTTTGTAGAAGCTTGTTGTAATTACTTTTTATCTCTATATCAATTACATCCACACGAGCTGTCATTATTTCGGCGACGTCGATATTGCCAAATTTTACAATACCTTCCAGAATTTCTTTTTCTTCAGAGATATCGCTACCGGTAAGTTCCAGTGCGTGCGAAATATCGTCCATTGATAAGCCGCCAATTTTTTTTGCCATTCGCTTATTGACGATTTTTGTTGATCGGACTAACAACAGACTCAGTGGATTCAATATACGCATGAGTATCCAGAGCGGGTAGGCCATGATGCCTGCAAATTTCCTGGGCGACTGCGAGGCATATACTTTAGGCAGGATCTCACCGAAGAAAAGAATCAGTGCTGTGATGAAAACGACTTCAAAGGCAATTTTTATGGTATCATGGAAACCAAAGTTAATGATATTATTAGCAACAAAAGAGGTGAGGATGACAATACCCACGTTGACAAAATTATTACCTATAAGTATAGTTGCCAGTAACCGCTCTTTATCTCTCAGTAATTGAAGAATGAGACGATTTTTTCTGGATTTTTGCTCTTTGAGTTCATCCAGATCTTTGGGTTTCAAAGAAAAATAGGCGACCTCTGAACCGGAAATTAGAGCTGACATGAGTAATAAAAAGATATTGACTATTAGTCCAATACTAATGCCCCATGTAATAGGTAAAAAATCAACATCATTGAAGGTGCTACTTACTGATATGAGAAAATGATCCGTTTCCAATTAATCAAAAATTAAGTTAGAAGTAAACAAATTTTTAGAATGGCAGATCATCAGTGTCGTCACCACCTAGAAAATCATCGTTGGTATTATTGGCTGCTGGTTGAGATGAAGCTGTTGGTTGTGACGATTGGGGTGTTTGGGCTGGTTGTTGCTGAAAACCAGTTTCAGCACCGGAGCTTCCCGGATTGTCTGATTTGCGCCCTAAAAGCTGAATGTTATCAGCGAATACTTCAGTCATGTAGCGTTTAATACCATCTTTATCGTCATAGGAACGTGTGCGGATTTTGCCTTCAATGAATAGTTGAGTTCCTTTCTTAACGTACTTCTCTACAACTTGAGCCAGTCCCCTCCATACAACAATGTTGTGCCACTCGGTGCGCTCGGGAATAGCTTGTCCATCCCGCCCGGTATATCCACGTTCTGTCGTGGCCAGGGGGAAGTTTGCAACCGCAACATTATTATCTAAGTATCTTACATCAGGGTCTTTCCCAACGTTTCCTACAAGTATTACTTTATTAACCGACATGGTGTTTTTTCGTTTATATTGAAGATTTAAAATTACAAAACTTTATGGGTAATTCAAATATGGTTATTCGTGGTTAATGGATAAACCTTGCTCATTCAGAAAGTTTACAATGAGTTGCGGGAATGCATATTGCTTTAATTCTTGAATTGGTACTCTCATCCATTGCTCTTTATTACCTGTTGAATCAGGAAGAGTAGAGGTCCGGTAAAATCGGGTGTGAATAATTTGATGACTTAAAATGTGCTTTTTCTCATCTATTAATTGCAAGGTGTGGTGATCTGTGTTTAATGATGCTTTAAGTGATTTAACAGGCAGTTGTTTAGGGCTTTCGAGCAGAGGTAATTCATACAGGTTTCTCCAAATGTCATTGCCTTGTCTTTTACAAATAACAAGTTTGTTGTTTTCCACCATATAAAAATAAGAGAAATAGCGATGACGTTGTTTGGTGCGTTTTTCTTTCACCGGAAAATCCTCCACACGACCTGTGGAAAACGCGACGCAACGATCTGTGAATGGACAATCAATACAACTTGGAGAAAAAGGTTTACATTGCAAAGCACCCATTTCCATGATGGCTTGATTGTGGCTTGCCGGATTTTTTTGATTCAGTAATTCTTGGGCCAGGTTGTGAAAATGTTTTTTGCCAGGCGTTGAATCAATCGCGATAGAAATCCCAAATAATCGGGATAAAAACCGGTATACATTGCCGTCTACCACCGCATGAGGCAGGTTAAATGCAAATGATGAGATCGCTGCAGCCGTATAGGGGCCGATACCTTTTAGTTTGAGGATTTCTATATAGGTATTGGGAAATTGGCCATTATGCAACTTAAGGATGGATTTAGCGGCAGTGTGTAAATTTCGTGCCCGTGAGTAATAACCTAGCCCTTGCCAAAGTTTCAAAACTTCATCTTCATCTGCCTTTGCCAGTTTTTCAACGTTAGGAAAATGATTAATGAAACGTTGATAGTAATTCAGCCCTTGCTTAACCTGGGTTTGTTGCAGAATTATTTCAGAGATCCAAATGCGATAAGGATCAATTGTTTGTCGCCAGGGAAGTGACCTTCTATTGGAGTGGTACCAATTCAATAATCGTTTGTTGAAATCAATCATTATTAAAATTTTATGCAAAAATAAGGCTTTTGTTTTTTTTTGTTGAGATTTCATATATCTTTGCAGTCTGAATTTTAGAGATTTAGCTGTAAATAATTGATAATTAAATAATTTTAAGAGAAAATGACAAAGGCTGATATCGTTAACGAAATTTCTAAGAATACTGGTATTGAGAAAGTTACAGTTCAGAAGACTGTAGAGGCTTTCATGGACACTGTTAAAGGATCCTTAGTTAAGGGTAAAAATGTCTACCTGAGGGGATTCGGATCATTCGTAGTAAAGAAAAGAGCTGAGAAAACTGCCAGAAATATTTCTAAGAATACTACTATCATTATTCCAGAACACTTTATTCCTTCGTTCAAGCCATCAAAGAGCTTTGTAACTAAGGTTAAAAATAACGTAAAGTAATTATACACCATTTAAATTCGTTGAGCTATGCCAAGCGGAAAAAAGCGTAAGAGACATAAGATGGCTACGCATAAGCGTAAGAAGAGATTAAGAAAAAACAGACATAAGAAAAAGTAATTCTTAAAGTCTGAAGGAACTAAATAAACAGAAAGTATTATTACTTTCTGTTTGTTGTTTGTATTAACATACAATTCGTTCTTTGAAATAAAAATTGCGATCATATAGTGAATGCAGAACTATTTGTAGATGTTACTCCCGAATATCTTTCAATAGGATTATTGGAAGATAAACGATTGGTTGAGCTCCGTAAGGAGAAAAGTAATATTCAGTTCACTGTGGGAGATGTGTATTTAGGCCGGGTGAAGAAAATTATGCCGGGTTTAAATGCTGCTTTTGTAGATGTAGGGTACGAAAAAGATGCTTTTTTGCATTATTTAGATCTTGGACCACAATTTCGCACCCTTAATAAATTTCTGAATGTTACTTCCAATAAAAAGGGAGTGGTAGCATTGCACAAAATTAAATCGGAACCGGATATCAATAAAAATGGTACTATTTCCGAAGTTCTAACAGCAGGTCAAAATGTCTTGGTTCAAGTAGCCAAGGAACCTATTTCAACGAAAGGTCCGCGATTAACATCAGAATTATCCATTGCCGGAAGAAATTTAGTGCTTCTGCCATTTTCTGATAAAGTCTCAGTAAGTCAGAAATTAGCCTCTGCCGATGAACGGAATCGGTTGAAGCGATTATTATTGAGTATTAAACCTAAAAATTTTGGAGTGATCATCAGAACCGTTGCCGAAGGGAAGCGGGTTGCTGAATTGGATAAGGAACTCCGAACATTGGTGAAACGTTGGGAAGATAACACCGCTCGCATTAAAGAGGTGAAACCTCCCGGCTTAGTCATTGGCGAAATTGGACGTACGTCTGCTTTGATAAGGGATATTTTAAATCCTTCCTTTAATGCGATTTACGTAAATTCCGAAGAGGTTTATCAGGAAATTAAAGAATACGTCGGGTTAATTGCTCCCGATCGTCAAAACATTGTAAAACATTACAGAGGCACGGCTCCTATGTTTGACCAGTTTCATATTGAACGTCAAATAAAGGCTTCGTTTGGCAAAACAGTTTCTTTCAAAAGCGGTGCTTATCTTATTATTGAACATACCGAAGCACTGCATGTGATTGATGTTAATAGTGGGAATAGATCTAAATCGGCCTCTAATCAGGAAAATAATGCCTTAGAGGTGAACCTGGCAGCAGCAGATGAAATTGCCCGCCAATTACGATTAAGAGATATGGGAGGCATAATTGTTGTCGACTTTATTGATATGCAGAATAACGAAAATCGTCAAAAAGTTTTCGAAAAAATGAAACAGGCCATGGCGTCTGATCGAACCAAGCATAATATTTTGCCATTGAGCAAGTTTGGTTTAATGCAGATTACTCGCCAACGTGTAAGACCTGAAATGGATATCAATACTGACGAAAAATGCCCCACTTGCCAGGGAACTGGTAAAACCACACCTTCGTTGTTGTGGACCGATTCTATTGAAGTAGCTGTTAGAAGTGCAGTGCAAGACCGTAAAATGAAGAAATTGCTCCTGAAGGTGCATCCGTTTGTTTATGCGTATCTCAAAAGGGGATTTCCCTCTGAGATATTGAAATGGAAATTTCGATATACGCATGGGCTTAAGGTAATACCTTCCGACTCATTAGGATTTTTAGAGTTCAAGATCGTAGATGATAAAAATAAAGAGGTTGACCTTAGCTAAGGTCAACCTTTTTTTTTGCTATCTTTTGAAGGTTGATTTTATTCAGCAGGTGAAAAAAAGTTTTTTTTGTCACCCACTTTCTATTTTAAAGTGTCTTTATGATGGAAAGGGAGAATTTGCCAATACATGATGTCTGTGATGTTGATCTCTATGGTAAGATTTGTTTGCTTATTACGACCAATAAGAACATGACTCCCCTTCAAATGAAAATAGAAAATGATATAAGTTTATAACTTTGCGCATAGTTAAAGATTTAGATACTTAGTTTTTTGATACAAACAATTTGAACGGATATGAAAAAGACATTAACTACACTTGTT
>JAEINY010000436.1 GCA_016342595.1 Marinilabiliaceae bacterium | reverse complement strand
GTGGGCGGACGAATGGGAAATACCAGAAATCCTTCGCGTCTCAGATGGTTAGACAATTGAATGGCTGCTTCATTCTCCCCTACCATCACCGGTAAAATATGACTCGCCACTGTTGGAAAACCAGCTTCCGTCAGATCATTACTCAATTGATTGGCTAATTTCCTCAACTGCTCACGCTCTTTGGTAAATCCCGCCATGCGTTCCAGTATGAATTTGGACCAGGCCATGTTAATAGGTGGCAAAGCCGTGGTGAATAACAAGGTACGGGCTTTGTTAACCAACACGTCTTTAAATGTTTGATTGAATACGGCAAAGGCACCCACCGATGCAAAGGCTTTTCCCAAGGTGCCCACCAGGATATCCATGCGCTCCATCACGCGTTGCTCTTCGCAAGACCCAAGGCCTTTTATCCCTTTCACCCCCACCGCATGCGCTTCATCCACATACAGGAAAGCATTGTGATGCGCCTTCAGATTAGCCAGCACGCGTAAGTCCGCTTCATCACCATCCATACTAAATATCGATTCGGTAACAATAAACACATGGCGATAGAGATGACGCTTCTTATTCAGAATATCATCCAGGTGATAATAATCCAGATGACGGTAACGGATGTGATCGGCATGGCTCAAACGGATGCCATCAATCATACTGGCATGGCACAGTTTATCCGATAAAATCAGATCCTGTTTATCCGTCAAAGCCGGTAAGATGCCCACATTGGCATGGTAGCCACTATTAAAGAACAACGCCGATTGACTGCCATAACTCTTCTTCAGAATCTCTTCCGTCTCATCATAAAGCGAAGAGTTACCTGTGAGCAAACGCGATGAACAGGCCCCAAACTGCATCCATTCGGGATGTTCGGCCAGCAAAGCAGAAAATTCAGCTTTCAAACCGGCATCATCTCCCAGCCCCAGGTAATCGTTGGAAGAGAGATTCAGTAAACGCTCCTCTTTATAAAGACAATAGCCATTTTCCACCGGGCTGATCGCATTCAGTTGACGCGCTAAACCCTTTTGGGCAATGGTATCTATTTGTTGTTGGTAGTGGTTCATGTTTTTTTGTTTTAGTGCGTGGTGCTTAGTCGGTAGTGCTTAGTCCGAAGTCCGAAGCTCGAAGTCCGTGGTCCGGTTTGTTTCGGACTACGAACTATTGAGCGGATGACTAACAAAGATTTCTCTTAGTCAGCCGCTCAATAACCAAGCACCTCACAAACATGTTTTTAGTCCGTGGTGCTTAGTCCGAAGCTCGCAGTCCGTGGTCCGACTTTCATCGGACTCAGTACTTCGGACTTCGGACTTCGGACTTTAAAACCTCACAAACAGCGGTGCATAATTTCGTTAACTCCTCTTTCGTGATGATGAACGGCGGCATCAAATACACATTCTTTCCAAACGGACGCACCCACACCCCTTTCTCCACAAACTGCTTTTGAATGATACCCATGTCAACCGGTTCATTCACTTCAACCACACCGATGGCTCCCAGACAGCGTACTTCTTTCACATTGGGCAGATCCTGGCAAGGAGCTAACTCTTCGACCAGCTGCTTTTCGATGGCCGTCACTTTCTCCTGCCAATTGGATGACAGTAACAGATCTATGCTGGCATTAGCCACTGCACACGCCAGTGGGTTTCCCATAAAAGTAGGGCCATGCATAAATACCCCCGGGTAGCCATTGCTGATGGTATCAGCCACCTGATCTGTAGCCAGGGCAGCCGCAAAACTCATGTATCCTCCTGTGATGGCTTTTCCCAGACACATGATATCGGGCGATATGCCGGCATGCTCACAAGCAAATAATTTACCGGTACGGCCAAAACCTGTGGCAATCTCATCGGCAATTAACAACACATCATATTGATCGCACAATTCACGTAGGCGCTTCAGATAATCCGGCGAATAAAACCACATGCCACCGGCCCCCTGTACGATGGGCTCCAAAATAACAGCTGCCAATTCATCGTGATGCGTTTCAATGATGGTCTTCATGGATTCGATGTCATCCTCTCCCCAGGCTTCATGGAATCGACCTTGTGGTTGATCGGCAAAATAATGAACCGGCAAACTGCCCTTGAATATATGGTGCATGCCTGTTTCCGGATCGCATACCGACATGGCATTCCAGGTATCGCCGTGGTATCCGCAACGAACAGTGGCAAATTTCCTTTTCGTCTCCTCGCCTTTGGATGACCAATATTGCATGGCCATCTTCATGGCCACCTCAACAGCTACCGATCCTGAATCGCAAAAGAATACTTTCTGAAGCGGCTCGGGCGTCAGGTTAACGAGCTTCTCAGCCAATGAAACAGCCGGTTCATGCGTCAATCCACCAAACATGATGTGCGACATCTGTTTCAACTGATCCTCTGCTGCCTTATTTAATGCCGGGTGATTATAACCATGCACAGCCGCCCACCAGGATGACATGCCATCGATCAATTGACGACCATCCGCTAAATGAATGGTGCAGCCCTCTGCCCGCTCCACCGGATAAACCGGTAAGGGATTGGTGGTGGAGGTATAGGGATGCCAGATGTGGTTCTTGTCGTATTCAATTAGATCTTCAATTGTATTCATAATGTTGTTCAATATTCATCCGTTAATCGTCATTCGGGATTTTTTGGAAATAGATCGAAATAAGTGGAGACATATTGTATCCGATGTTCATAGTTCATAGTCCGGAGAACGCAGTCCGAAGTCCGGTTTTGCCTTTTTACTTTTCACTTTAAACTTTTTCCCTTTTCCTTCTGCCTCTTCTCTTCAGCCTTCTGCCTCTTTATTATTTGTGCGTAGTGATTTGTTCATAGTGCATAGTCCGAAGAACGGAGTCCGATGTCCGGTTTTACCTTTTTACTTTTCACTTTAAACTTTTCACTTTTCACTTTT
>JAEINY010000024.1 GCA_016342595.1 Marinilabiliaceae bacterium | reverse complement strand
CTAGCAATACAAGAATAGTTATCAACACTCTCAGCTGAAGCGATACAATATCCAGAATTATCCTGAACTGTAATGAATGCTTCTTTGATTTCTTGCGAAAGACCAAAGCTATTTTCTGCTGTCAAACTCACCTTGTAAGTGCCAGGTGTGTTATAGGTAACCATAGGATTTTGATCTGATGAATGCGTGGGAGTACCTCCCTCAAACGTCCATGTCCAGCCCGTTGGAATGCGTAATGAAGCATCGGTAAACTGAATCGTTTCACCCATTTTCACAAAATCTTTATCCGCTGTAAATGCCGCCATGGCCGGTCCTTCTTCATATACCGTAATAAATGATGGTTTTTCCACATTGGCTTCACCATCTTTATTTGTGGCTGTCAGGCTAACGCTGTAAACGCCTTCCTGAGCATATGTCACAACCGGATTCTGAATGTTACTGCTTGCGGGCGTTCCACCTTCAAAATTCCAGTTCCATGCCATCGGTTCGTAACTTGTTAGATCTTGATAGGTTACTGATTCCGATTTAAAGACGGATGTCTTATTGGTAGCAAAATCAACCACCGGCAGGATCGGAATAAACTGCTTCGCACCAGTAAAGATAGCTTCACCTGGTTTTTCGTTATAGGCGTAATCCAATATTTGATAGGATTGACCATCGGCAGCTACCGAGATGCGTACCCAGGCATAAAAATAGTAATCGCCATCGTTCAGGCGCAGGCCCACATACCCCTCTTTTCCTTTCCAGTCAGTATAGGAATTGTTGTATACATCCAACTGATTGGGGTACTTATCATAGCTGGTCCAGCCGGCTGTATTCCCATCAATAATGTCATCACCTTCTAAAAGTTTAATCTGGTAGGTCCCTTCATGACAAATCACTTTGTTATCGTAGGATTCCATTTTAAAATTGACATCCTGGTAACACCATGCGCCAATGCCATATAAGCCAGGAATGATTTCGATTTCTGTCCAAGTCTTGTCTGCTGAGCAGGTGACATCGTCAATATCTACATATATCACGCTGTATTCATCTCTGAAACGAATATCAAATTGGTTGGTGGCGGATACAATTGTCTTATTGCCATCTTCAAAGGCCGCCTCTTTAAAGGTTATGGAGAGATCAGCGTTATTAATTACCGCATTATTAGTGGCTTTACCCGAAAGTGTTAACTTCAGCGAATCGGCGTTTATGGCGCTTAGTTCAACTTGTAAACCGGCAGGTAAATTAGCTACTTCGTAATGGGTGCCTTCCTGCATTAACCCTGAATGGACGCTGAATTGCCCATTACCAATGGTAATTGTGTTTTCACCCGTAATGCTGCCATCATTCTCATAGCTTTCGCGATAGGTGTTATGGGTCATATCAATGATGGTAATGTCGCCGGTGGTTTTTTGACCTGCCACAATGGGGGCACCGGGTTTGTTATTAAAGGCTTGATCATATACGGTATAAGACAGACCATCGGCAGCTACAGAAATGCGAATCCAGCCAAAGTGGTGAAATTCCCCATTGGTTAACCGGACTCCAACGTAGGCTTCCTGGCCACGCCATTCATGAAAATCAGTATTGTCTAAATCCGGTTCATCCGGATAATCTAGGCCTTGATACCACTCTTCTGAATTATAGCCAATAATGGCACCTTCGTTTAATGGTTTCAGGTTGATGGTGCCTGCATGACAAATCACATAATTCTCATATGATTCGAGTTTCATTTGACCATTTTTGTTATACCACCAGGCGCCAAAACCGTGTGAACCAACCTCCATTCCAAACCAACTGAAGGTATTGCTTTCACTGGCAGTCATATCCTCAAGGTCGGTATAGATAATATCCCAGGGTTCTTTGAAATGAGTGGTAACCCCAAAGGAGCTGTTAATGACAGTGGCAGCTGTAGCGACAGTAAAAACATTATCGTTTAAACTAAAGGTGATTTCACCATCGTCATTGGTCGTATTTTGTAAGGCGTTCCCCTGAAATGTTAATTCCATTTCGTTTTTACCAGTTATTTTTAATTGGGGTCTTAATCCTTCTGGTAAATTGTTCACCCGGTAGTGGCTACCTTGTGTAAGAGTGGTGCCTGTTTCAAAAGCAAATTGATCGCCTGAAATTTGAATTTCAGCGCATCCTTCCAAACTCCCATCATTGGAGTAGGGTTCCACAAACTCTGTTTCTGCCACCGAAATATGAATGCTATTGTTATTGGTGGTTTCGCCTGCAATGATTGGAGCCAGGGGTTGTTCATTGTAGGCCCAATCAAGCACTGTGTATTCCGATCCGGTCTCATTCATGCTGATGTGAATCCATCCATAATGAACTAAATCAGCTTTTACCAAACGTAAACCAATGTATGTATCGGTCCCTTTAAATTCATCATAGCCCTCACCGGGAGATGTTAAATAAATCTCATACGGATAGGCTTGCCCATAGGACCATACCCGGGAGCCATCAATTATTTCGCCAGCGTTTACCGGTTTGGCATTTAGGTACTTTGAGTCGTAACCAACAACTGCTTGCTCATAGGTTTCGAATCGACACAGTCCTTCGTTAAACCATGCACCGTAGTGATAATCGTAATCATCCAGGAAGAACTCCTCAAAAGGATTTTCCGCATTAACCGTTAAGTCTTCAATATCCTTAAAAACAATCTGGTATTCATCCAGATATTTAGTGGAAATGCTATGATTTACTGTGCCCTTAATATCTGCCGCCGGGATTCCGTCAAATAAGGCATCTTTAAAGCTAATGCTTATATCTACGTTATCACTGCTGTTATGATTCTCAGCATAGGCCTTTAGCTCCAGACTCAGATACTCATTTTCAAGAACGGTTAATTCGGCAACTAATCCAACTGGTAAGCCGGATAGGGTATAGTGAATATCAGGCGTCAGTTTGGTGTTTGCAGGGAGGGCAAAATTGCAATTCATTAATTTTGCTTTTAACACATTTTCAATGCTGCCGTTGTTGTTCACTTGATCTTCATAAAGTGTGTCACCATCAAATTTCAGCATTGTTTCGTGCGCTCGACCTGCTAACAAAGGCGCATCAGGTTTAGTATAATAAGCTGCATCGTTCAAAGTAAAACGAGCCCCATCATCCGATATGGAGGCCGAAATCCAACCGTGATAGACATCATCGTCCTGGGTGAATTTTATACCAATATAAGCGTCTCTCCCTGCCCAATCGCTATAGTTTTCATTATAGATATCCGGCTGATTGGGCCATTGGTCATAGGTGTGCCAACTTGAATTTAAGCCAATTTCATCGCCATAATTCAGCGCCATAATATCGTTCGTTTCATCGTGACAAACGATTCCATTATCGTATGATTCCAGTTTAAATTTTAAATCAGGATAGTCATTATTATCGAAATACCACATGCCGTATTCCCCATCACCTTCACCTAAATAAAACCATTTAAAATCAGATTTTTCAGATAGTGTATGATTGATTTCAATGTATTTAGTTTCATAAACACTTCTGAAATTAATGCGGAAATCACTAATCTTTGTGTTATAAATATCTTCAAAAGTATTGGTAAAAGCAGCGGGTAAAAACTCGATACTCATATCGCTTACAGAGTTTGGTTTTTCGTGTTTCGTTGCTTTTCCGGTAAAAATTACGCGGGCCTTAGTGTCACTATCAATAACAACTTCAGGTACCA
Source organism: Marinilabiliaceae bacterium (assembly GCA_016342595.1). GTDB lineage: Bacteria > Bacteroidota > Bacteroidia > Bacteroidales > Marinilabiliaceae > JAEINY01. The sequence continues at coordinate 38,768 of JAEINY010000024.1, read as the reverse complement.
ATCCATCGGGTAGGGGGGATAGTTTAAAATGATTGTTAATTACAAAGGTTTCAGTTTTAAATTTAGCCCCACCTATTAGTTCAATGGGTATTTCAGTATCCACCGATCCATCATTAATTAGCGCCTCCTTAAAACCATATTCAGTATACTTAATATACATGGGATCAAAGCCGTCATTGACTCCTGTTGCTAACAGATTTTCTTCGGGATATAGTGTTTTACGGGCATCATGAGTCATCGCGGCTTCCATACGTGTTACCTGATCATTGGTAAACATCTGGTAATCGTCCGTATAATTCATGAAGTTCTGGGTGTTTGTATACTTATCATAACAATTCAATTCATCGACACCCATATTCGCCTTATTTGCTATCGGCGTATCATCACAATAATCACTCATGCCTTCTTTTTCAGGGCAGCCGGCATCGAATGGGTGAATTAAGTTGAAGTAGTGACCAATCTCGTGTGTCAATATCCGACGGAAGTTTTCATCGGAATTGGTCCCAATATAAGCCCCGTTAAATACGACGCGTGCCAGGTTTCTATCCGACATACTGGTGGATGGATACCAGGCGACTCCGGATTGGTTTGTTTTGCCGTCATCATACAAGTCATTCATGATGTAAATGTTCAAGTATTTGTAGTTGTCCCAGGCGTATTGTTGGACTTGATCATCGTAACCATTTCCGTTTCCAAACCCTTTCATCTCCGGATAAAAATTAACTCCTGAGACGATATGACCGTTGGGGTCTATTTTAGCCAAACGAAATTCAATATTCAGGTGATCTACAATATCCTTAAATCGTTCATGAATACCATCTTGCTGACCAATGGACAGGCCTGCATAGTCTTCATTTGTTTGTTGTAAGGCATTTTCTATAATTTCATAGGTGATCTCCTTACCTCCCTGTATGTTGCCAAATACATGAAACACCACGGGAAAAATGTACTTTTCATCGGCCTGTGTGGTTTTTAAGCCACTTAGTTTGGCTGCTTTTAATTGTTTGAATATCTTTTTTTGTAAATTTTGCTCTTGAAGGTATTTTTTATATTCCTCAGGATTCGCATTAAAGTAAGCCTCTTGCTGTAAGGTGCTTTTATAAAAATGAGTGTTTTCATCATCATTGGTATTTTGGTGATGATCCTTACGAACAGGTGAAACAGCTTGTTTCTTGTGTGATTGAGAAATGCCATTTAGTGGCAGTGCCCAACAGGCAATCAGAAATGCCAGTAAATAAAGTGTAGATTTTCTTTTCATCGTAACTAATTAAGATTTTGAAATGATTGGTTTTCCCTCATTGATTTGATTTATCTAATAGACTAAAATCCATTAGATATGGTTAAATAGAATTTGTAGATTTCCTTGATTTGAGTTGTAGACTTCGATCAGTGTACTTGTTTTTATTAGTCCCGGCTAATATTCAGCCTTAGCAATAACATGCATCATACCTTAACAAATACTTAACACAACTTGTAAGTTGCATTACCTTAGGAATATGTATTTTTATTTTTCAGTGTGTTTTAGCTTGGATGTAAAATTGGTGTAGGGTATTAAAGACTGCTGAGATGTGCTGTTTTAATGCTTCATTCAATTTGAAACCATGCCATTAAGGGTATTTGTATTTTAACATAAGATGCGAGCCTGGTGGAATGATTACTATCAGAACCATATGCTAAGGATATCTAGAATACCAAGTGTATATCAACATGAGTGATAAAGCATTTTACTTATTACCAGTGGTTAATGCCGATACATAATCTATTAGCTATATTTTATCGCTCATCCGGGATAGCTATCTGTCAGGATAAATCGTATTTATTTAACAGTATTCCTCCCCACTATGGTTGAAATATTTTTACAACCATAGTCGGTAAACATTTACAACCATAGTGGGAAATGATTGCCAACCAGTGTGCGATGTCTTTTACAGATGCATGTTTGATCGACTAGAGTTACATGTGTTAAATATCATTGTAATTAGGTACTTACGGCTATGTATTGCAAGTGTTAGCCCCTTTTGTTGATAATTATTACCCCCCTCATTTGACCAAATACACCTCCCTGAATGATGCTTTCACCCTAGGCCGTTAGCTCATCTTTGAACAATTTGCCAAATGAAAATCAGCGGCATATTATCCATTTTTTATTCGGATGAAAAGCCCATACAGATTAGAAAGATGGGAAACAGTGAAATTCAAAAACAGATTAAAAATGTAAAAAGGACAAGGTTGTTGATGTACATGCTTTTAGCTGTCATATTGGTGTTTGTGTTATTTGTATTTATAGTCTAAAACTTGCCAGCTAACAAAAACGTTTTAATATTAATAGATAAATCCAAGTTGTATGAAAAAAAATCCAGGAAAACTAAGACGCATCCTAATACTGTTAGGATTAGTCATGTTTTGTGGCCTGTCCGTATGGGCGCAGGAGAAAAACATCACTGGTTTAGTAACCGACAAATACGGAGAAGCCATACCAGGGTGCTCGGTAGTTGAGAAAGGTACTACCAATGGAACGATTACCGGTATCAATGGAAAATATAGCATAAAGGTATCGGATGCCACAGCTGTGGTGGTTTATTCTTTTATCGGCATGCGGTCACAGGATGTGATTATTGGGAATCAAACCACCATAAATATCATTTTAGAAGATGAAATGATTGGGGTGGATGAAGTGGTGGTTATTGGATATGGTACCCAGAAAAAAGCCAATTTAACCGGGGCGGTTGCTTCAATGAAAATTGATGAATCAGTTAATCAGCCGGTCACCAATACGTCACAGTTATTGCAAGGTCGTATGTCGGGTGTGCAATTGACGCAAGCCAGTGGACAACCAGGTAAAGATGGGGCCACTATTAATATCCGCGGAATTGGAACCAATGGGAATTCCAATCCAATGGTGATTGTGGATGGTATTGAGCGTTCGTTAGGAGATATCGCACCGTCTGATATTGAAAGCATTTCGGTTTTGAAAGATGCGGCCTCCGCTGCTATTTATGGAGCACGGGCAGCCAACGGGGTGATTTTAGTAACCACTAAAACAGGCCAGTCGGGTGAGATGAAAATTAATTTCAACTCTTATTATGGATGGCAGGAAGCAACGGTATTACCCGATATTGTAGGTGCTGTTGAGTATGCCGACATGATTAATATCGCCACCGGTACCGAGCGGTATACGCCTGAAATGATCCAGAAGATTAAAGATGGTTCCGATCGTGACCGATTCGCACAAACCAACTGGGGCGATGAATTATTCAGAGTTGCGCCCCTGCAAAACCACTACCTTTCTTTTTCCGGTGGAAATGAAAAATCCAATTACTTTCTATCCATGAACTACATGGATCAGGAGGGAATCATGTTGAACACCAATTCAAAACGTTATAACCTACGGGGTAAATTCGATACACAAATCAAGAGTTGGTTGAAAGTAGGATTGAACATGGATGGTAGTATCCGCAATACAGAAGAACCAGTTGCAGATTTGACCGGTGATAACGGATTAATCAACCTGATGTTTTTTGATTCACCCGTGGCCCCTGTGAAATATTTGGCCGATCCCAACAGTCCTGTTTATGGCGAATGGGGAGCGGCCGATGGATCACCTGATTCTTACTCTGTGAAGAATGCGGTATTTAAATCGTATTTAGGTGAAAATCTCGAAGATCAGCAGCGTTTTAATACACGGGTGTATGCCTTGTTTAACCTGATGGAAGGCTTAACTTTCGAAACCAGTTTGGGATATAAATACAACAATCAACTGGCGTCAAAATACAATCCGGCTTTCGAGACCTATGATGCCGATGGCAATGTGGAGATTCAGAAAGAAGAATCGCGCCTTATGAATTTAAACATTCTGAAGACTACGGTGCTGAATGAAAATATTTTAAAATACAATAAAGTTGTTGATAAGCACAACTTTAATGTGTTATTGGGGCATTCAACTCAGGCCTACCGCATGGATCATTTTCAATCGGTGAAAGAAGGATTTGTTAATAATGAAGTGCATGAGTTAGATGGTGGATCGACCATGATCAGTATCGATGGCAGAGCTAACGAATTGAATTTACAATCCTTTTTTGGACGTGTGGCCTATAATTATAACGATCGTTACTTGCTGGAAGCTAATGTTCGCCGGGATGGTTCATCACGATTTCCCACCGATAGTAAATATGGAACCTTCCCATCCTTTTCAGCAGCCTGGCGTATTTCAGAAGAATCATTTGCCGAGTCTTTGACGGATATCTTTTCTAATATTAAACTGCGTGGTAGTTGGGGAATGTTAGGTAATCAGGAGATTGGTGAGTATTATCCGCATGCTTCTACCTGGGGATTAGGTGAAAATTATCTGAATCCTGATGGTTCAGTAGCTGGTGGTTCAGCCATTACTGAGTTGAAAAACTCAAAACTAAAATGGGAAACCACTGAAAGTTATAATGTGGGAGTGGATATGACCGTGATGAATAAATTAAATGTGACAGCGGATTATTTCGTGAAGAAAACGCGCGATGTACTCTTGCGCTTACCTCTGCCGAACTCCATTGGTATTGCAGCCGCGCCATTCCAAAATGCTGGTGAAGCTTTGAACCGTGGTTGGGAATTAGCTGCTGACTATCGAAATAGAGCAGGTGCCTTCACCTATCATGCCGGTTTTAACATCACAAAAATCCACAACGAATGGACCGATTTACAAGGTCAGGAGTTTTATCCGAATCAACGGGTGCATCGCGAGGGTGAAGCCATGTTTTCCTATTTTGGCTATGAATCGGATGGTATCTTCCAGGATGAAGATGAGGTGACAAATCATGCGGTACAAACCAATAAAACAGCACCCGGTGATCTGAAGATAAAAGATCAGCTAACGGTAGATACCAATGGCGATGGTATACCGGATGAAGCTGATGGTATCATTAACGAGGACGATCGTGTGATCATTGGTAATCCCATTCCTGAATTTACCTATGGTTTCAATGGTGGATTTGAAGTCAAAGGCATTGATTTCTCATTCTTATTCCAGGGGGTTCAAAATGTAGATCGTTACACCGGTGGTACTGGTAACCACAGTGGACGCAGCGATCGGAAAAACTGGATTACAGATTGGACCGACTACTGGACACCGGAGAATACAGATGCCTCCCATCCGCGATTAGGTGGTGAGCCTTTGAATGATCAAACCTCTTCGTTTTACATTTGGGATGCGTCTTATTTACGATTGAAGAACATAGAAATCGGTTATTCACTACCAGGTAAATGGACCAGCCAAATTCATGTGGACAAATTGAGAGTTTACGTGGGAGCTCAAAATCTGCTGACATTCTCTGATTTCAAACATTGGGATCCGGAACGTGCCATTGGTAATACCTCCAATCAGGCCTATCCTTTGACAAAAACAGTGAGCGTTGGTGTTAATGTAAGATTTTAAAACTGAGAGTTATGAAACGTATATTATATAGCTTGCTCATTTCAATGAGTGTATTGTCAGGATGTTCTGATGAATTTTTAAGTACAGAAGATCCAAATCAGGTGACGGATGATAGTTACTGGACGTCAGAAAAAGATGTGAAATATGCCATTTATGGTTGTTATGATGTATTGCAACGAGATGCTTTGTATGGCGGCGGTCCCTATGCACCGGGTTTTAGAGATCACGATTGCCTGAGTGATAATTCCTATAATGCCTGGGGATGGAGTGGGCTGCAATACATATCAGTGGGATCGATTACAACAGATCATTGGTTGTTATTGAATTTTTGGAGTGATAATTATGCCGGTATTGCCCGCGCTAACCAGTTGATTGCAAATATCCCGTCTGTAGAATCTCTGGAGGAGGATGTCATGAATTCCTACCTGGCCGAAGCCCGTTTTTTAAGAGCCTTATTTTATTTTAACCTGGCCAATACCTTTGGTGATGTACCTTTGATTCTGAAACCTCAAAAAATTGATGAAGCCCACATTGCTAAAAGCAGTAAGGCCGATATTTATGAAGAAGTGATTAAAGATCTTCAGTTTGCAGCTGAATATGCCGAAGCCACCGATTTTGGAAGGGTAGATAAAGGGGCAGCTTATGGTTTGTTGACACGGGTGTACCTGTATGATCATCAGTATTCAAAAGCTGCTGAGATGGCAGGTGAAGTGATGGGATTAGGGTATGGCTTACACGGTGACTATACGAATTTATTCACGATCGCCAGTGAGCAATCAAATGAGATTGTATTCTCCGTTCTTTTCGAAAGTCTGATGGATGGTGAAGGGGAAAAGTTTTCCGGTACCTGGGCTAAAAATGCACAAACACATCACCAGCCCATGCCTAATTTGGTAAAGGATTTTTATTGTACCGATGGATTACCCATTAACGTGTCGCCGTTATTTGATCCATCCAAAGAGCAGTTGAACAGGGATGAGCGATTGGATGTATCCGTTATCTTTCCAGGTGAAGTGTGGTTTGATGGTGGAGCTCCCTTCAACAAGGCGAAGTCCAAAACTAACTATGCCATGCAAAAATACATTCGCAGGACCACAGAAGATTTAACCGATGGTCCGCAGGATTTTTATCTGATTCGGTATGCTGATGTTCTCTTAATGCGCGCTGAGGCATTAATCGAAGATGGCGAAACAGGGCAAGTGGTATACGACCTGATCAATGCGGTTCGTGAACGTGCCAATATGCCGAAAATAGAAGATGTGGAAGGAAGTGGTTTATCTCAAGATCAATTGAGAAATATCCTGCGACACGAACGTCGCGTGGAATTGGCACTGGAAGGATTCCGCTATTACGATTTAAAACGTTGGGGCAAATTGCAGGAAGGAAGAGAGAATGCAGCTGCCGATGTGATTAAAATCGCCTACGAACCGGTTTATGCAGGTGAAAAGTCATTGTACTGGCCTATTCCACAGGTGGAAGTGGATAATAATACCGAACTGGAACAAAATCCACTCTGGAAATAATTGAATGTGAACGTGTAATGGACCTTTCTACCGGGCCATTACACTTTTTCTAATTAACATTCTGTCAGTATTGAATTGTTGCCTGTATATGCGACCTGGGATTGGAATGCTTTTTAATCCTGCTTCAAGGATCGATTCAAATAGATATTCGGACTAATAAAAAGGAATAAAAATGAAAAGTTACTTACTATTGTTTGCTTTTGCATTGACGCTTTTATCCTGTGAGAAAGATGACGTTATTGCGGATGAAGAGCCGCCGGTTCAGGAAGAAGAAGTGGAGGTAATAAAGGATAAAAAAGGAGCTTGTTTTACCTATAAAGGTGCCACTTGGTCGTCGCGTGTATCACGGCTAAAAGCCCACTGGCATTACTCCTGGGGTGAAGAATTGAAAGAAGAAGAGCCCGATAACGTGGAGTATGTACCCATGTTTTGGGGGAAGCAGGTGACCGATGAAAAGGTAGCTTATCTCAAGCAGCTAAAGGAAGAAGACAAAATTCAATACATATTGGGATTTAATGAACCGGATGGGGAAGATCAGGCCAATATGTCCGTGGATGAAGCCATTGCCTTTTGGCCCAAGCTGGAGGAAGTAGGCCTGCCGATTGGAAGTCCTGCCACTGTTGGCGGAACCAATGAGTGGATGGAAGAGTTTATGTCAAAAGCTGAGGCTCAGGGATTGCGCGTCGACTTCATTGCCATGCACAAGTATCCGGGACCCAATGTGGATGCTTTCCTGCAAAAAGTGAAGGAGATACATGATCTGTATAAGCGGCCCATCTGGATCACAGAATTTGCAGTGGCTGATTGGACCGCTAACACGGTGGAAGAAAATAAACACTCCCCGGAAGAAGTATTGGCATTTATGAAGGCCGTTTTACCAAAATTAGACCAGCTCGATTATGTACATCGCTATGCCTGGTTTTCAGGTCAGCCTACAAACAAAGCACTTGCACCATCAGCGTTATTTGATGCCGAAGATAATTTAACACCCTTGGGAGAGTACTATGCCAATCATGTTCCCAATGCCGAAATTGGCACGGGTAAAGATAAAGAGGTGGACCCGGTGGATGAAGTAGCCGGTAACCTGATAAAAAACGGCACTTTTGAAAGTGGTGAAGTAGAGCCCTGGAGTGGATTTAAAAATGGCGTCGTGGGAGCTGCCACAACAGAACCTCATTCCGGTGCCTATACCGGGCGGATTGAAGCCAATGATGGCTCTTTGTATCAGGTGATAAGTGTGGAGCCTGGGGCTACTTATGAAGTAAGCTTTTATGCCAAATGGAATGAAGAAACCAATCAATCATTCGATTTTGCGGTGAAAGAAGAGAGCGGTGACAAAGCGAAGTACTTCACTCAGGCAGTCTCTGCAAATGCTGATGGATGGACCGAGAACACTGTAACTTTTACTGCTACCGGGCAGACATCCATTCGTTTGCTTTGGTACAAAGGAAAAGTTGATCCATCCTTCCCGGCCTTTTTCCTGGATGATGTGGTATGTCTGAAAAAAACAGAGTAAGCATAAATAGGAATGTCCGAAGAAAAAAAGTTTAAATGCTTCGGACATTCACCTTTAATTCATTAATCTAAATCTATCTTTTATGAAAAAATCATTACTCTTTACAGTCCTTTGGGTGGCTTTTAGTTGGTGTGTAAATGGCCAGCTTGTCAACGGCGATTTTGAAACCGGTGATAAAACTCCCTGGCAGGGTTTTAATAACGGGATGACCGTCGCTGCTGATGAAACAACAATCGATTATTGCTATAGCGGCGACTTTTCGGGAAAAATTAATAATGGAGAAGGTTCTTTGTTTCAAGTATTGGATGTGGTAGCCGGTGCTCAGTATACATTGACTTTTTATGGTAAATTAAGAGATGCCGGACAATCCTTCAACGCGGTGGTAAAAGATGAACTGGCCGGTGGTAAACCATTGATTGGGTCAGTGGCGGTTAACGCCGATGCCTGGACGCCTTACTCCGTGAATTTTACAGCCCCTGCTCAAGGAAAAGTGAGGGTCTTATTTTATAAAGCCAATGGAATCGGGCCATTTTATGTGGATGATGTCACCTTTGGATTGGCGACAGCCATTGAATCTACTGAGATCAATACCTTTTCTGTAGCACCGAATCCTTCTTCAGGATTATTCAAGATAAATGGAACTGAAACGATTACTGGTTATACCGTCTACAATGCAGCGGGGCAGGTCGTGAAAGAGGCTACGCTATCCAATCAGGAAGTAAGCGTTGACTTATCAGGGAAGCCACATGGATTATACCTGGTACAGGTAAACAGCATTTCAGGCAAATCGGAAATTTTAAAAGTGCTAGTAAAGTAATAGTGTCCTAAATAAATTCTAATTGTTTTTAACTGTAGCTGAGGAATTATTTCAGTTTATAAGGAGGTTACTTTTTGATCTGCCTTCAAGAAATAACGTTAAGGAATTTAATGGATAGAAGCGGTAAAAAAGAAAATCTGTTTGAGCAACGCGAGTTATTTTCTTTCAGCGTAGAGGAATTAAATTTCAGTTATTTATTGACAGCAGCGGCATTTTTTGTTTACTTTTTTTTGCTGAAGAAAAAAAGTAAAAGCCGCGCGGCTAGAGCGCTTAAGTGAGAATCATTATTATTTAAGACAAGAATGGTTTGAAAGCAATTATTAGTTAACAGCATGGGGTGTGAGAATATTCCATGCTGTTACACCACAGTACGATATTTTTATTATGAGGAAAATCCTGATTATATTTTATTTCTGTTTAGTTATTTTGCCGGTGAGTAACGCTCAGTGGCAAGATCCGGCAACACCTGCTAATGTGCAACCCAATGTAAATATTCCCACCGGAGATAATTGGGTGCTGGAGTTCAGTGATGAGTTTAATGCGCTGGATGCCTCCAGATGGAATGCCACCGTCAGTACTAAGTCAAGAGCTCCGCGCTGGGACAAGGGTATTCATGACTGGTGGTGGAAAGCGGATCACGTATCGGTTGATGCTGGTAAATTGGTATTGAAAGTGACCAAACCGGATGGGAATACCATGTATTGCGGGTCGGTGGATAGTAAGGGCCTGTATGAACCCTTGTATGGCTTTATGGAAGCCCGTATTCAAATTGCACCGGTCTCAGAAGCGATACATACGGCCTTCTGGACACAAGGATACTACCAGAGCAATGTCAATGGTTCAGGTGCTGATGGGTGTGAGGTGGATATTTTTGAGTCCCCCCGGTTAACGGATAAATGTCAAACTGTTTTACATTGGGATGGATATGGTGCCGATAAAAAGGCGAAAACAAATCATTGGGATGCACCGGGTGTACATGCCGGCTACCACACTTTCGCCATGCATTGGACACCTGATTTTATTACGATTTATTACGATGGCATCAAGAAATGGACTTATACCGGTGTGGGGATACCCCAGGTGAAGGAGTGGTTATGGTTATCGGTAGGAGCCAGTTTTGGGGATGGTGATTTTACCAATGGGACTTACCCTGCTCATAGTTACGTGGATTATGTAAGAGTGTGGAAAAAGGATACCAGTACGGATCTTCAGGATGTGAAATTACCAGACAATATACGTCTTGCCAAAAATCCTGTGCAGGATGAATTGCGGATAGTGTCTGACGAAGAGATAAAAGAAGCGGTCATTTTTGATAGAAGTGGCTCCATGGTAAAACATGTAAACCATCAACAAACCATCAATGTGGCTGATTTGCCCAAAGGATTGTACCTGCTTAAAGTCAATCAGCACTGCCTGAAATTTATCAAGGAGTAAAAAAATAGAAAGTACCAGATGAGCCGATTAAGAATCATATTAGTGTTGTGTGCATGGAGTTTGTGGATGGTACCGGCCTTGGCCAAGACCTATTATGTCCATTCAAAGTGTGGTAATGATAATAACTCAGGGATGAAAAAAAGTACTCCTTTTCGAAGCCTGGAGAAAGTAAATGCATTGGCATTAAAACCGGGAGATAAAATATTATTGGCCAATGGCTGTACCTTTCAGGGTACGTTGGAGTTGAGTAATCAGTCTGGTACAGCGAAACGGGCCATTATCATATCTGCTTACCAGTCGGACGCATCAGATAAAAAGCAACGTCCTATAATTGATGCCAAAGGTTATCTCAATGGTCTTCTAATACAAAATTGCAGTCATATTCAGGTTAGTGATTTGGAGATAATAGCCAATGGAGGGAGTGTGACGAATTATTCCACAGAAAAAAGATACATGCGTTGTGGGGTGTTGGTGAGCACATCCAGCCCTGGACAGTATAAAAATATTAAGCTTCATAATCTCCTGGTGAAGGACGTTTATTTCGAGAAGGACGGTTTTCAAAGAGGTCAAAATGAAGTAAAGACGGCCAATGGCAGTCAGAATTATGGCTGGGGCATTCGTTTTATCAACCAAACCAAAGGAGCTGTTTTGTCAGATCTGACAGTGGAATCTTGTGAAATTCAAAACGTGGCGCATACCGGATTAAAGTTTACCGGAAAGGAGAAAAGCATTCATACTATAAAAGTCTACAATAATCTGGTGACCGATACCGGAGGCCCGGGGATACAAATGTCGGGTGTGCACCAGGGACATGTGAAAGGTAACACCATCATGCGATCGGGTAGTAGCAACGATTCACGCAAATGGGGACGGGGGAGCGGCCTCTGGACCTGGGGATGCTCCAATGTCATCATCGAACACAACCGTTTTAAAAATGCCAATGGACCCGGTGATTCAGCCGGTTGTCATATTGATTATAATTGCAGCAATGTGATTGTCCAGTACAACCTCAGCGCCAATAATGCCGGTGGTTTTTGTGAGATTTTAGGGAACAACCACAATTGCGCTTACCGTTATAACATCAGTGTGAACGATGGGCACCGGATAAAAGGAAAGAACGGTGCTTTTCAGGAAGGAAAAATCGTCTGGTTAAGTGGCTATCAAGGCCAAAAGAAAAGAAGTGGCCCTTTTAATAGTTATATCTACAACAACACGATTTATGTGAATAAAGATATTGAAGCTAAAATCGCAGTCGATAAAGTTTCGGCCGGTGTACTCATGGCCAACAACATTTTTTGCATCACAGGAAAGAGCAAAGCCGTTTTGGGTGATCAATATAAACCTGAGAAGGAGGGCCAATCACAAGTGAAAGACATTGTGTTTCAGAATAACCTGTATCTGCATAAAGAAAACTGGCCAGTTGATGTATTGATTCAGGATGAGCAACCCATATGGGGCGATCCGCAATTTGTAAAAGCTGGAGGAACCCAATTAGACGATTATCAGCCTTTAAATACTGCATTAATCAAGGATAAGGGGATTGTTATTCGGCCCTTACCCCATGATTCAATCGGCTTATTTATTGGCTTAGAAGTAGAGCAGGATATCCTGGGAAATCCGAGAAAGGGCTTGCCGGATATGGGGGCCATTGAGCTGGATTTGACAGGAAAGAAACAATAAGATATATAAAGGAGGATAAGATGAAGAAGCTACTATTGGTGCATTTTTTAATGCTATGTGTGAGTGTCACTTTTGCCGGCAAGCGACCGGAGTGGGATAACGTGAAAGTGTTACAGGTGAATCGCGAACAGCCACATACGACCATGATGGTGTATGGCTCCAATGACAAGGCACAGACTTTTGATAAAACCCAATCGGAGTATTTTCAAAGCCTGAACGGAGAATGGAAGTTTAACTGGGCTGAAAATCCGGCGCAGCGACCAGCTGATTTCTACCAAACATCTTTTGATGATTCACACTGGAAACACATACCGGTTCCCTCTAACTGGGAAATGCATGGTTATGGCATTCCTGTGTATACCAATCAAAAATATCCCTTTGAAAAGGAGAACCTGGAAGCGCCCAAAGAATGGAATCCGGTAGGCTCTTACCGGCATTCGTTTACCCTTCCTCAAAACTGGAAAAACAGAGAAGTATTGATTAACTTCGATGGTGTGCAATCTGCTTTTTACTTATGGATCAATGGTAAAAAAGTCGGGTATAGTCAGGGAAGTCGCACTCCGGGTGAATTTAATATCACTAAATATTTGAAGAAAGGAGAAAACCAGTTAGCCGTTGAGGTCTACCGCTGGAGTGATGCTTCCTACCTGGAAGACCAGGATTTCTGGCGCTTAAGTGGTATTTTTCGGGATGTCTATTTATGGTCGACACCTAAAACACACATCCGTGATTTTGTGACCACTGCTACCTTGCATGATTCTTATACCGATGGTCTGTTTCAATTGAAAGGTGAGATCGTTTCGAAAGTAAAAGAGGCGGTCACGGTTTCTTTTGACTTGAAGGATGCAGGAGGTAAGAGTTTGTTGTCCGGTAATATCCCACTTGTGGTTTCCAAAGGAAACATTGAATTTAATACGCCTCAATATACCATTGATAATATTCATCAATGGAATGCTGAAACGCCTTATTTGCATGACTTGTTCATCACACTAAAAAATAATGAGGGTGCTGTTTTGGAAGTGATTCCACAAAAAGTTGGGTTTCGTCAAATTGAAATCAAAGATGGTAAATTGTTGGTCAATGGTGTACAAGTATTGTTTAAAGGTGTTAATCGTCATGAGCACCATCCGGAAAACGGCCATTATGTGACACGTGAGGACATGAAGCGAGACATCATCCTCATGAAACAAAATAACATCAATGCTGTGCGTACCAGTCACTACCCCAACACGCCTGAGTGGTATGAATTGTGCGATCAATATGGTATTTACCTGATTGATGAAGGGAACATTGAAACACATGGTTTTGGTAATAAAGGTAATAATCGCTTAACGTGCTCACCGGACTGGGAAGAGGCCTATCTTGACCGGGTGAAACGGATGGTATACCGTGATCGAAACCATGCTTCTGTGATTATCTGGTCCATGGGCAACGAGAGTGGTGATGGCCCCAATGCTAAAAAATGTCATGAGTGGGTGAATGAAGTGGATCCGTCCCGTCCATACCTCTATGAAGGTACCACCCGCAAAGGTGGACGTGATTATGCCGACGTGTATTCTCGAATGTATGCTACACCTGAGGAGTGTCAGAGCGTCATAAATAAGTATTCACACATGCCCTTTTTATTGTGTGAATATACCCATGCCATGGGGAATAGTAACGGTAACCTGAAGGAGTATTGGGATCTGATTTATGCAGATAATAATTTCCAGGGCGGTTTTGTGTGGGATTGGATGGATCAGGGCCTGAAGCAGCCGGTGCCTGAAGCCTATCAGGCTACTGCTAAGGATCATTTTTATGCCTATGGAGGTTGGTGGGAAAATGCCCGTGGCATTCATCACGATGGTAATTTTTGTATGAACGGTTTATTGGCCTCCGATTGGATGCCTCATCCAGGCTTGAATACCATCAAGTATTTCTATCGCAATATCCATGTGGAGCCGGTGAGTATCGAACAGCACCGTTTCAAAATTACCAACTGGTATGATTTCAGCTATGCCAATACGATGGTGACTGGTCATTGGGAACTGCTCGAAAACGGTGAAGTGATTCTGAAAGGTGACTTGGAGTCCTTGGATATCCCGGCCAGGGGAAGCAAGATTGTAGAGCTTGACTTGAAAGATTTTAAAACAAAGAAGGATAAAGAATATTTCATCACCTTTAGTTTTCAGTTGAAGCAGGATACTTTCTTTGCAAAGAAGGGGCATGAACTGGCCTGGGATCAGTTTCAATTGCCGGTTACTTCAACTGAAACTTTGGACATCGTAGCAATTGACGCCGCTCCACAGTGGCGAGAAGACGGCCGTGATGTTTTTGTCTGGGGCGATGGATTCTCCATTATCTTTGATAAGCTCACCGGACGTATGGAAAAGTATTACCTGGATGAGGCACTTATTATCAAGCGGGGCCCACAACCCGATTTCTGGCGAGTGCCCACCGATAATGACCGCGGTGCCGTGAAGAGTGGGAAGCGCAAATTACCCCAACTAGGTATCTGGAAAGAAGCAGGTAAGTGGCTGACGGATGATTTCTCAGTGGAAACCCGTGGTCAAACAATCATTATTACTGCCACCGGTAAATTGCCGCTGGTCGAGGCTGAATACACTCAAATCTATACTGTATATGGTAATGGTGAAGTAGACGTAGACTGTCAATACAAAGCCGGTGATCAACAATTACCCATGGTACCCCGGCAGGGAACTGAATTGGTGATTAGCCCTTCTTATGATCAGGTGCAGTGGTACGGGCCAGGTAAATACCCTACCTATCAGGATCGTAATGTGGAGAAAGTCGGCATTTATTCCTCTACTGTTGAAGAGGCTTGGGTGGAGTATAGCAAACCACAGGAGAATGGTTATAAGATGGATACCAGCTGGTTCACGCTGACCAATGCACAAGGCACAGGCTTGCGTTTTACCGGAGAATCGGTGATTGGCTTTGGTGCAGCACATTTCAGTAAAGAGGATATTCAGCAAAGTGATTATTCTTTTGAATTGACGCGTCGACCTGAAATATACCTCAATGTGGATGCGAAACAGATGGGAATCGGTGGCACTACCAGTTGGTTAATGGAGGCCTTCCCCCGAAAAGACTACCGTTTGAAGAATGAGGATTATTCATTTAAATACCGGATCAGTCCATTAAAGTAACCCCAGGCTTTAGCCTGGGGCACCAAAGGCATGAAAATACGTTAATAATCAAATCAAATGATGAACTTAAAAATACCAGGATTACTCTTGTCACTGCCACTCAGTTTAATGAGTGTCCAGGCAAAGTCACAGACCCGACCAAGTGGAGAAAAACCCAATGTCATCATCATCCTCACCGATGACCAGGGATATGGTGATGTGGGCTTCAATGGCTGCACAGATATTCCAACACCCAACATCGATCGCATTGCCGAAAGTGGCGTGCGGTTTACAAATGGTTACGTAAGCTATGCCGTTTGTGGCCCCAGTCGAGCTGGTATCATGACCGGGCGTTACCAGGGGCGTTTTGGTTTTGGTCGTAACCCATTGGTGGCACCTCGTGATACCTTGCAGGGCTTACCATCTTCAGAAGAAACCATGGCCACTGTATTGGGGCGTGAAGGTTATACAAGTCTGGCATTGGGGAAATGGCACCTGGGAGCACATAAAAGTCAATGGCCTCTGAATCGGGGATTTGATGAGTTTTTCGGATTCCTCAACGGCGGTCACCAGTACTTGCCGGAATTGTGGACGCTGGAAGATATATCGGAAGTAAGAGCTCAGTTTGATGCGTATAACACCAGACTCATGAAAGATAATGGGCGGGTAGAGGAAAAAGAATACCTCACTGATGCCCTGTCACGTGAGGCGGTTGATTTTATTGAACGAAGGGTGAATGAGCCCTTCTTTATCTATCTGGCTTATAATGCCCCGCATACACCTTTGCAGGCCACTGAAAAATACCTGAGCCGTTTTGATCACATCAAAGATAAAAAGCGGAAAACCTATGCAGCCATGGTTAGTGCCGTGGATGATGGAGTGGGGCAGGTACTTGATAAACTTGAAGAACTGGGCATTAACGAAAATACCATCGTCTTCTTCCTATCTGATAATGGCGGACCGGAGCATCACAATGCGTCTGATAATGGCTCTTTACGGGATGGAAAAGGCAGCTTGTACGAAGGTGGGATTCATGTGCCATTTGCAGTGCAGTGGCCCGGTCATATTCCGGCTGGTCAGGTATACGAAAAGCCGGTTATTTCATTGGATATGTTTGCCACAGCCGTCGCTTATGCCAAGGCCACACCTAAGAATAAACTGGATGGTGTGAATATAGTACCATTCATAACCGGCGAGGAGACGGGAATGCCGCACGAGCAGTTGTACTGGCGCAAATATGATCAGAAAGCCTTTGCTATCCGCAGTGGTGACCATAAACTGGTGAAGTATAAGAGTGAGGTGGAGGAGGTGTATAACCTGGCCGATGATATTAGTGAAGCTCAAAGTCTGGCACTTTCGGAAGAAAACCATTATCCGGAATTAAAAGCAGCTTATGAGCAGTGGGAATCAGAATTAAAGGATCCCATCTTTTTAGGCTTGATGCAAAACAAAGAATACACCCAACAGAATCCCGATCGTTTTAAGCTGGTGAATCCCTATCAACCGGATGTGTTGGAAGCCAAAGTGCCGGAAGGCTATGAACTGCTTTGGTCAGATGAGTTTAACGGGGAAGGCAAGCCCAATGATGAATTCTGGGCCGATGAAACCGGGTTTGTACGTAATCATGAATTGCAATGGTACCAGGCTGATAATGCCAACATCAGCAAGGGTGTATTAACGATCGAAGGCCGTCGGGAAGAGGTGGTAAATCCGCATTACAAAAAGCGGAGTAAGAATTGGCGTAAAAATCGCGTAAAGGCCGACTATACCTCAGCTTGTATTAAAACCAAAGATAAGTTCGCATTTCAATATGGGATCATGGAAGTACGTGCACGAATTGATACTTCCATGGGCTTGTGGCCGGCTATCTGGACTCTGGGAGTTGAGAACCAATGGCCCGCCAATGGTGAAGTGGATCAAATGGAGTATTACCGTTTTGAAGGGGAAGCCAAATTACTGGCCAATGCCGCCTGGGCCGATGCGCAAATGCAAGCGGTGTGGGATGGGGTTAAAATTCCCTTTTCTCAATTCACAGAAAAAGAACAGGATTGGGCCGATAAATTTCACATCTGGAAGATGGATTGGACCGAAGATTACATTCGTTTGTACCTCGATGATCGCTTGCTCAATGAGATCGATCTAACCAGGACCCTCAATGCTGATGGGACCAATCCCTTTCATCAACCTCAATACATCTTATTGAACATGGCCATCGGCTCCAACGGCGGCGATCCGTCAAACACCACCTTCCCGCGCCACTACGAAGTGGACTATGTACGAGTATATCAAAACCCCAGCCTTTAGTGTGAAGGACATGCATAACCCCAGACTTCAGTGATAACCCCAGACTTTAGTCTGGGAGAAAAGAAATACCATGAAAAAGATAAATCTATCATTACTAACACTCCTAACAGCAGGAAGCCTCACCTTCGCTCAAACAGAGAAACCCAATATCGTCGTCATCTACGTGGATGACCTGGGCTATGGCGATTTAAGTTGTTACGGAGCCACCCAAGTGCAAACACCCAATATTGATAAGCTGGCCGAAGGAGGTGTGGTTTTTACCGATGGACACTGTTCGGCAGCCACCTGTACGCCCTCTCGCTTCTCATTGTTGACCGGTAGTTTTGCCTTTCGCAAAAATGCAGCCATTCTCCCGGGCGATGCGCCCATGCTCATCACACCGGATATGCCAACCTTACCAGGCATGTTGAAACAGCATGGCTATACCACCTCTGTCATTGGAAAATGGCATTTGGGACTGGGTGATGGCAATGTGGACTGGAATGGAAAGATCACACCTGGTCCATTGGAGATCGGCTTCGATTACAGTTACCTCATTCCCGCCACCGGTGACCGGGTGCCTTGTGTGTTGGTGGAAAATCACCATGTAGTGGGCCTGGATCCTGAAGATCCTATTGAAGTGAGTTACAAGAAAAAAGTGGGAACAGATCCAACCGGATACGAAGATTATGATATACTGCGCTATGGAGCCGA
Source organism: Marinilabiliaceae bacterium (assembly GCA_016342595.1). Classification (GTDB taxonomy): domain Bacteria; phylum Bacteroidota; class Bacteroidia; order Bacteroidales; family Marinilabiliaceae; genus JAEINY01. The sequence goes on along the minus strand of JAEINY010000024.1, from coordinate 20,254 downwards.
CCATGAGCATGCCAAGACCATCGTCAATGGCGTGAGTCGCATTGGTTACATGTCGGGCGGTAATGCAGCCCGTTGGCGAGATGAAACAGTGCCTCACCAGATGTTGCAGAAGGCGCGTGTATTTATGGATGAGAACAAGGATCATCCCTTTTTCATGTATTTTGCTTTTCATGATATCCATGTGCCGCGTTTGCCAGATCATCGTTTTGAAGGTGCCACCAAGATGGGACCCCGTGGCGATGCCATTGTACAGATGGACTGGATTACCGGTCAGTTGATGAAGCATTTGGAGAAGTTGAATATCGCGGAGAATACGCTCATCATTTTCTCCAGTGATAACGGTCCTGTTTTGGATGATGGTTACGCGGATCACGCCGTGGAGCGCATTGGAAAACATAAACCTGGCGGCCCGTACAGAGGCGGTAAATACAGTGCCTACGAAGCGGGAACCCGCGTGCCAACCATCACTTACTGGCCGGCAGTCATCAAACCTGGTAAGAGTGATGCATTGGTGAACCACATTGACCTATATGGCTCCATCGCTGCTTTGGTGGGGCATGATTTGAAAGACAATGAAGCTCCCGATAGTCAGGATTATCTGAAAACATTCCTGGGGCAATCATCCGAAGGTCGGGAAATTATGTTGGAAGAATCTTTTACCTATTCATTGAGAATGGGGAATTACAAATACATTCATCCATCCCAATCAAAGGCTAAACGCTGGATCAATTCCATCAAAGGCATCGAATCAGGTATTGTGGAGTTTCCTGAATTGTATGATTTATCAAAAGACAAGGGAGAGAAGAGAAACATTGCCACAGAGAATAAGAAGCTGGTGAAGCAGATGCAAGCTGAGTTGAACCATATTTTAGAAGGGGAGAAATCCAGATAATTTCAATGGATTCATTAGAGAATGGTGTGCTTAGGTGTAATTGATGAATATTGAAAAGTATGACAAGAGATGAAATAACAAAAGCAGACACAGGAAAAAAAATGGTGTTGATGAAAAACAGAAGTGTGATAACAGTATTGATGCTATCAGTGATTAGCGCATTCATATTCTCAGGATGCCAGTCAGAAAAGAAAAGTCTTAAACCCGGCGAACGATGGCTGGATAACAATGGGCAACCTATCAATGCCCATGGTGGAGGCATTTTGTTTCACGAAGGGACTTATTATTGGTATGGGGAGATGAAACAAGGTGAGACCTATTTGCCGGAGTGTAATAAAAAATGGGGTGGAACCAGGGTGGATGTTACCGGGGTATCCTGTTATTCGTCCGATGATTTAACCAACTGGAAAGATGAAGGAATTGTGTTACCAGCCGTCAAGGATGATCCGTCACATGATTTGTACTTTGATAATGTACTGGAACGGCCTAAAGTGGTGTTCAATGCAAAAACGAATCAATTTGTGATGTGGATGCATGTGGATAGCAAGGACTATTCAAAGGCAGCAGCTGGTGTGGCTGTGAGCGATTCGCCAACCGGACCGTTCAATTACATCGAAAGTTTTAGACCCAATGCAGGGGTGTGGCCGCTAAATGTGACAGCATCGGATACCATTGAAGGTGTTTTAGCACGTGATTTTGAAGGTGGACAGATGGCCAGGGATATGACCGTTTTTGTGGATGATGATGGAAAAGCTTACCACTTCTATTCCTCCGAAAACAATGCCACCATGCACATTTCTGAATTGACCGATGATTATTTGCGACCCAAGGGAGAGTACAAGCGTATTTTTACGGGGCGGAAGATGGAAGCGCCTGCTGTTTTTAAAAGAAACGGCAAGTATTATTTCATGGCATCCGGTTGTACGGCCTGGGAACCCAATCCAGCCCGGTCAGCTGTGGCAGAATCTATTTGGGGGCCTTGGAAGGAATTGGGTAATCCCTGTGTGGGAGACGATGCTGAAAAAACATTCATTTCTCAGAGTACATATGTTTTACCCATTCAAGGAAAGTCGGATGCTTTTGTGTTTATGGCGGATCGTTGGAATAAGGATGATTTACCGGATTCCAGGTACATCTGGTTGCCTGTTCAATTTGATGAAAACGGGAACATTGTTTTGGAATGGCACGATGAATGGGATTTGTCAGTTTTTGGTAAGTAACTAGTAGTGCGTTCAAACAATAATAGTTACACAGAGTTGCACGAAGAAAACACAGAGGGACACGGAGAGAATATCTTATATTAGGCTGAATTTATGATATAATAATCCTTTGTGAACTGCCTTATGCTTTTTGCCTCAGTGTGCTCCGTGTAACTTATACATGCAGAACAATTTAGCCCGGATAACTATCGGGCCACAAAGATTGTTTCGCTTCGCTCAACCGAGGTGTACATTATTTAATTATAAAATATTAATTTGTGAACTGGCTACTCGCAAGTGCTCCCATTCGAATGAACTCAACAGCAAATGAAGCTTAAGAGAGGCATTTTTAGGGGTATCGTTAAAAATTAAAATTATTTTTGATTATGAAATTAAAACAAGCACTTTTTATATCTCCGTTGCTTTTAACAGCTTTCGGTTGCCAGCCTTCCAAAACCACTTGGGCTGAAAGCTCCAAACCCAATATCATCGTGATGTTGGTGGATGACGCCGGATATGCCGATTTTGGTTTTGCAGGCAGTAAGGACCTGAAATCTCCAAACATTGATAAACTAGCAACTGCCGGAGTGCGTTTCACCGATGCCCATGTATCGGCTTCTGTTTGTGGCCCCAGCCGGGCTGGTATCATGGTAGGGCGCTATCAGCAGCGCTTTGGATTCGAATGTAATCCCTCGCATGAATATACAGGCATTGATTTGAATGAACGCACCATTGCCAATGTCCTGAAAGAGGCCGGTTATACCACTGCTGCTTTCGGAAAATGGCATTTGGGTGATGGACCAGCTTATCGACCCAATGCCCGTGGGTTCGACTATTTCTGGGGTTTCTTAGCCGGTGGACGCAGTTACTTTTCCAATGATAAGCAAGACCGGGAAGGAACGGTGCATTCCATCCGTGAGAATGACCAATTCACCACTTTTGATGGTTACCTCACCGATCGTTTGGGGGATAAGACAGCCGAATTCATCGGTCAAAATAAGGAGAAGCCCTTTTTCATCTATTGGGCACCCAACGCCGTGCATACACCCTTGGAAGCTACAGAGGCAGACCTGGCTTTGTTCGACGGTCATCCCCGTCAGCAATTGGCAGCTATGACCTGGGCACTGGACCGGGCAGTAGGCACCATCGTGAATAAGCTGAAGCAGGAATATTTGTTGGAGAATACCTTGATTTTCTTTTTAAGCGATAACGGCGGGGCGCACAACAATCAATCTTCAAATTTGCCGCTCAAGGGCTTTAAGGGGAATAAATATGAGGGAGGGCATCGGGTACCGTTCTTTATGCATTGGCCGGCTCAATTAGAAGGAGGAAAAACCTATGATGGCTTATCCTCTTCACTCGATATTTTTGCTACCAGTGTGGATGTGGCGGGGGAAGAATTTTCAAGTGATAAACCCCTGGATGGTGTGAGTCTGTTACCATACCTCACCGGCGAAAAAGATGGAAATCCACATGATCAGCTATTTTGGCGAAAAGATCAAATGGCGGCAACGCGCAAGGGTGATTATAAAATGATTCGCGTGGAGAAGCTGGGGTATCGCCTGTATAACCTGGATAAGAATCTGGGCGAAACAGACGATTTGAGATCAGCTGAACCCCAGCAATTGGATGCCATGAAACAAAGTATGGAGCAATGGGAGAGTGGCTTAATGCAACCATTGTGGACAGAAGGACAAGCATGGGATGAAGTCACCTGGTGGATTCATGAGGATTTATTTGAAAACCGGGTGGTGCGTGCTAAGAATCCGGAGGCCTTGAAAGCGCTGAAAGAGATAGCTGGTCAGTAGATGAGGCATATATCATCAACTGCAGAGCCGCAGAGAATGGAGTTTGTTATTGATTAAATTTCAAGTACCAAGTGTTCGTTATAAAATTAACTGACGATGCTAATGCTGTGTTGTTCAAAAAACAAGATTTGTTTTTTTGATAATTCACCATACTGTTACACCGAGTTTCGGAGAAAAACAAAAACAATAAGGGCACAGAGTGTTTTCATCAGTAAAGTATTAATAATCTTCTTCATGATATTTAAAAGACTCTGTGACCGCTTTCTTTTCCTGAACTTTGCGTTCTCCGTGTAACACTTTATTTAAAAAAAACACACAAAAAAAGCGGCCCGAAAGCCGCTTTTTGTATAAACAGATGATTGTGTTCCAACCACCGGTCCTTATTAACCCAAATTGAAAGTAGTCTATGAAAATGAATAGTGATTTTTGGAGTCGAATTATTCATTTATATAGCTGTACTCTTCTTCAAGGTTTAATTTATCAATAGCCGTTTGGCCAGGTGTTGGCGTTTTATCCTGCTCGGCAAAATAGTCGGCATTTAACCACTTCATGGCACCGCCCAACTCACGGGGATCACCGGTCTTTTTCAGATGTGCTGTCAATTGTTCCGACAAGCCGTTTAATACATCTTTATAGTTGGCATCATCAGCCACATTCACCAATTGATAGGGATCGTTCTTCAGATCATACAGCTCCTCAGCCGGTCTTTTGGCAAAGGCCAGATCAAATAAGGGTTTGACGTTTTCATCCTCTTTATTAGCCAGCAATTCCATTTTGGTCGGACAAGGGTATTGCAACATGTGGGCATCCACATCGCCATACAATGGAGGATCACCCGCAGGCCAGTTCTCCGAATCGTAATTGCGGATGTAGAGGTAATCATTGGTGCGATAAGCACGACCGCCATAACCAGCACCATCCTGACGTACATAGGCATGGCGTTCACGAGCTGTGACCATGAAATTACGCGCTGGTTCTATGATGCCCTCATTTTGAGATTTCAGGATAGGAACCAGGCTTTGGGCATTCATATAGCCTGGAATCTCCAGGTTAGCCAGTTCCAGGAAGGTAGGTGCCAGGTCGTTCAGACTGATGAAATCGTCCACTACACGATCGCCCTTATAACGCTCCGGCATGGAGATGATCATCGGTATTTTTGTGCCGAAATCATATAGATTCGCCAATCCGCGTGGCATCTGCCAGCCGTTATCACTACACACAATGACGATGGTATTATCCAACTGTCCCATCTCTTTAAGTAGGGAGATGAAGGCCGCCACTTCCTTGTCGAAATGTTGAATCTCGGCGTAGTAATCGGCAATGTCTTTTCTCACGTCTTTCGTATCCGGCAAGTAAGGTGGTACCACAATCTTGTTAAGATCGATACCCGCTTTTTTACCGCCGTTACGTTTGAAGGGGCGGTGCGGATCACGTGAGCTAAACCAGTAACAGAACGGTTGCCCATTCTCACGCTCATTGTAAAATTCCTCAAAGGAGTCGTAACGTTCGCCACCCGGATTGTGTTCCCGGCCACTCTCTTCCACGCCACCAGGCCCCCAGCCTTTACCTTGTATCCCCACCAGGTAGCCGGCTGTTTCCAGAATATCCGGATAGACTTCAAATTTAGAGGGTAAAGTACCCCACAGGTTGGCACCCTCTTCCAGCCGCCAGATATCTTGTCCGGTAAGCATAGAAGCCCGGGCTGGCGTGCACGAAGGTGCGGAGCAAAAGGCATTGGTAAAGCGGATGCCTTGTTTGGCGATTTTGTCAATATTGGGCGTCTGTACCACTTTGTCGCCGTAACAGCCCAGGTGATCCCAGCAGTGATTGTCCGACATTAATATCATGAAGTTAGGCCGTTGTTGGGCTTTTTCCTTCTCTGCACATCCACCCAGTAGTAGTAGACCGGAGCATGAGATGAATGCGGTTGTTTTAAAAAACCTTTTTATTGAATGGTGTATCATGTATCTATTCGTTTGATGGATGATTACTGTGAATGCTTGTATGATTAGTTATTGCAAGGCTGTGTATTTTCCACCGCCAGCTGGTCAAATACCAGGGCTGCCGCTCCCATAATACCTGCTTTATTACCCAACTGAGCCGTTTCTATCTGCGTAAATACACTGGTTTCCTTCATCACCTGTGCATTCACCCGATCCGTGATATTTTGCAAATAGAAGGGGCCGGCTTCTGAAATGCCGCCACCAATGATGATTTTTTGAGGACTGAAAATATTGATGAAGCCGGTGATACCCGCCGCCAGGTAATCAAAATGCTGATTTAAGGCCTGAACAGCTTCCGCTTGCCCCGTGTGATAAGCTGCCACAATCACCTCGCCATTGAGCGGCTGCGGGATGGCCTTATCCGTTTCCTGAAGCAGTTGTGTATAATCTTCTATCAGGGCCGGAATGGAGGCATGAGCTTCCAGGCAGCCTTTGGCACCACATCCGCAGGTCTTGCCATTTGGCGTGACAATGATGTGCCCCATTTCAGCACCTCTGTTGCGATGGCCACCGTATAATTTACCATTTAATACCATGGCGCCCCCAATGCCTGTTCCCACCGTAATGAAGATGGCATCGCTGATGGCCTGTGCATTGCCTGCGCGTACTTCGCCAAGCCCCATCATGTTGGCATCATTATCTACATAAACAGCTTGGTTTAAGCGACGGCTGAGGATACCCCCCAAGGGTAAACTTTCCCATTCGGGTAGGTTTTCAGCTCCGCCCAGCACCAGGCCGTTATCAATAATACCAGGTGTGCCAAGGCCTATTCCCGGCACTTCCAAGTGATGTTCCCGGGCGTAATCCAATAGGTTTTGACAGCACGTTTCAATGTTTTTAATTACCACTTCACGGCCTTGGTCAGCTTGAGTGGGCATGATGGCTTCCTGTATAATTTGAGCATCTTCGGCAACCAGGGCATACTTAATGTTAGTGCCCCCTAAGTCAATTCCAATTGCGTATTTCATCTTCACTTTTTTTTAATGATCAATCTGGTGGTTTGCGATACAATGTGTGTTATTCATCGATCCTTTAAACCACATTACAAAAGTATAGGAGCGGATGTTTTTACTGATTTAATGAAGTATATCCACTTTTAAATTGGTTGAAAATGCTATTAATAATGTTGAATGATGGGGGGAATGATACCTGTCGGTCCTTATAAATTAGTTGGGGGTATTGCGTCAGTGATTCATTTTTTGCAGGCATATATTGAAGCGAAGAAGAGCGTGTGTTGATCGGATGAACCGGTTGTTTAAGGAGTATCCACTTGTTCCTTTTCCTTTTTCCTAAGGGGGATTGGAATGTTTCACCACGGTGAAAATAACATTTGACCACGGTGAAAGTTTACTTTGACCGTGGTGAAAAGATCAGAGTCACGCCTGAAACCATTAAGGGGCTAGGGTGAATCAGTCTTTGTGGTGCGTATGATACGTGAAGGATGATGGGGGATTTATAATAGTAGTCAGTAGTCAGTAGTTAGGAGTCAGTGGCCTCTTTCACAGTTAAAGGTTGATTAATTCAACCCATTCCGGGTTGTGGTGTCTGGCTCGTTTGTTCCACGGGTTTAGCTTCGCTGATTTTCAATTCACCCGTGGTTATTCACATTCAATCCTTCCAGGATTGTTCTTTTGTAACCACGAAGTGGTTTGACGTCAATAGCCCTGGGTGAAACCCAGGGGTTAAAGTCTCATTTCGTTACAACCCTGAATGGGGTTGAATGTGAGTGCTTTGGGAATCATCAATCTCTAACTGTGATATCGCCTTACTTTAAAAGAAGATGAGGTATTTATACCAGAAGCTTTATTTGCTCCCCCTTAATCGTTTCTGTTTTTTATTTTTTGAATGTGCTCGGTAGGTAAATACCCAAAGTGTTTTTTAAAGCTGGTGGAGAAATAAGACGGCGAGTTAAAGCCTATCATATAACTGATCTCAGCTACTGAATACCGGTTTTCTTCCAGTAATTTCAAGGCTTCATTGAAGCGTATCTTTTTAATAAAGTCAGTAGCTGATGCGCCGGTTATGGCTTTCATTTTCAGGTGCAGATTGGAGCGACTCATGCCCATCTCCCGGGCGAACAGATCGACGGAGAATTCAGCATCGGCCAGGTATTTCTCAACAATGGTCACGGCTTTCTCCAGAAACTCTTTATCCAGGCTGTTAAAGGCGATGGCTTCCGGCTTAATGTCGGTGGATTGGGAGAAGAGCTCTTTGAGGCGTTTCCGGGTTTTGATGATATTTTGGATTTTGGCTTCCAAAAGGTTCATCTCAAAAGGTTTTGCGACGTAATCGTCGGCCCCCAGGTGAAGCCCTTCTATTTGATCATCCACGGATGTTTTGGCGGTTAACAGGATGATGGGGATGTGACAGGTCTTGACGTTTTGCTTCACGGTTTTACAGAAGCTCAAGCCGTCCATCACCGGCATCATCACATCCGAGACTACCAGTGTGGGTTCCTCTTTCAGGATGCAGTCCAGGGCATCTTTGCCATTGGCAGCGGAAAGGATACGGTACTTTTCTTCCAGATTTTCGGTAATGTAACGGATGATCTCCGCGTTATCTTCCACCAATAGAATGGTATCTGTTTTATCTTTTCCAGTATCTTCAATATTTTGATTGATATTGGTATCAATGTCGATGAGCGGAGCAGGTAATGCTTCATTTTTTATTTCAGGATCAGCGGTGATTTCATCGTCATGGTAAATCTCCGGGTTCAAGGGGATACGCACGGTGAAAATAGAGCCTTTGCCCACTTCCCCTGCCGCTTCAATGTTACCGTGGTGCTGTTCCACCAGGCGTTTGGTCAGTGCCAGACCAATACCCGAACCGGGTTTGGAGTTGTTCTCGTCAATGCGGTAGAAGCGCTCAAAGATCAGTGATAGTTTCTCAGGTGGAATGCCTTTTCCGGAATCTTTGATCTCCAGAACAATCCATTTATCCTGGATGTGCAGTTGTATACCAATGGTTCCGCCGGCAGGTGTGAACTTAAAGGCGTTGGACAGCAGGTTAAAGGTGATCTTTTCCAGGTAGCTGCGATCGAAATAGCAGGCGATCTTGTCTTCTTTGGAATCAAAGGTGTAGATGATGTTGTTTTGCGACGCGGCCAGGGCAAAGGAGAGGTAAATCTCGTTGATGAAACTGACCATCTCACCCGGCGCGGCATTGAGTTTTAATTGGCCCAGTTCTGATTTGCGGAAATCCATCAGCTGATCAATTAAATTCATCAGGCGGCGTGCATTTTTATAGATGGTTTCGTGTTGCCGGTTCATCCAGTCATCCGAACTGCGGCGTTCAATGATTTTTTGTAAGGGGCTGATGATTAATGTGAGCGGTGTTCTGAACTCATGAGATATGTTGGTGAAAAATTGCAGTTTCATCTGGTTCACTTCGGTGATCTTGTGTTTTTCGAGGCGTTCCAGTTTCAGTTGGTTTTGCGTGCGGATGCGCTCTTTGAGCAGTTGGTAGCTCAGCCACATTAGCAAGGTCAGCACCACCAGATAGGAGGTAAAGGCAATGTTGCTGGACCACCAGGGAGTGAGAACATCTATTTTAAGGGTTGTTTCCTGTTCTTCAACGTCACTGTTACTACTGGTGGCTTTCACCCGAAAGGTATACTCTCCCGGCTCCAGATTGGAATAGTAGGCACTACGGGCACTCTCGGCTAAACGCCAATCCTGATCGTAGCCATCCAATTTAAAATGATAGGTAATCTTATCGGCTTCAATGTAGTTGATTGCCGTAAACCCAATGGAAAACACATTTTGGTTGTGTTTGAGTTGAATTTGACTGGTGTGGTTGATACTTTTTTGCAACAGACCCGTTTCATCCTTGGGCTGAATCACGTCATTGAATAATTGAAAGTGCGTGAAGATAACCTGGGGATTGAAGGGGGTAGCCCCTATTTTTTCAGGATCGAATAGTGTGATGCCATTAATACCGCCAAATAATAATTGGCCGCCACTTGTTTTGCAGAAGGAATAATTGTTGAACTGCCGGCTTTGCACCCCATCTTTTACGCCATAGTTGCGAATTTTTTTTGTTTTGGTGTGGTAGCTGGTCAAGCCGCCATTGGTCGAAATCCAAAGGTTTTCCTGATCGTCTTCCAATATGCCATATATCACATTGTTGGATAAACCATTTTGAGTGGTCAGGCTGATGAAGTTGCGTTCAATCTCATCAAACAGGTGAACACCTTGGCGTGTACCAATCCAAATGCGTCCTTTGGTATCTTCATAAATGCAGGAGATCTCGTTACTATTTAATTGTATGTCGTTGGACGGTGTCTTTTTGAATGATTCAAAGATGTTCTTCTCCGGATAAAAAATGTTGACCCCATTGAAGGTGCCAATCCAGATGCGGTGTCTGGAGTCTTCAAACAGATAGGAGATTTGATCGGATGAGAGACGTTCCCCCTTGCTATCGATGTAATGATGCGAAAAGGTGTGGGTGGTTTCATCAAACCGGTTCAGGCCTTTCCAGGTCCCCACCCATAAGCGGTTTTTGTGATCCTTGAGCAGGGCATAGATGCTGTTATCGGAGATGGCGTTTTGAGCACCGGTGCTTTTGTAAATCGTATTTTTGCCTGACACAGGATCGTAATAGTTCAGGCCTGAGTTGTGTGTGCCAATGAGTATGTGACCCGAGTTGCTGAAAGTAATTGATTTGAGGTTGTTGGAGCTGATGGAGTTTTTATTTTTCTCATCGTGGCTGATGACTTTTATTGTTTGTCGTTTACGGTCCCAATAATTCAAACCTTTATCATTGGTTAAGATCCATAAATTACCGGATGGATCTTCCTTGATGGCACTTACCACATTATCACTCAAGGATAACTTTCCCCCATTCTGGTTGAGCAGGTCAAACTTGATATTGGCCGCATGGTAATAGTCAATGCCTCCAAAGAAGGTGCCCAGCCACATCCCGCCGTTGTTATCTTTAAAAATGGAGCGTACTGAGTTTTGTGTCAGGGCATATGGCCGTGAAAATTCTTCGTAGTAATTGGTGAAATGATTGGTTTCCAGATCTACAATACTCAGGCCAATGAAGGTTCCCATCCACAGTCGGCCCAAGTCATCAAAGCAAAGCGAACGTACATTGTCATTGCACAGGCTATTGGGGTTAAATACCTCGTGCTGGAAGTGCTGAATGGGTTGAAAAGAAGCGTCAATGTGGAATACGCCGGCTCCTTCAGTGGCCAGCCAATAGGTTTGGTCATGGGCCGGAATGATTTGACGGACCGGAACGTTCTGAGGGGTTAAGGGGATTTTTATGATCTGCATCGAATTTCGATCCAGATGAAACAGGCCATCATCTGTCCCGATAAGGAGGCCGTTTGCAACCGGATAGAGGGCACTGATGAAGTCTAGCTGTTCACCAACGTTAATATTTTTAATTTCGTTGAACTGATTTGTGTCGGTTTGGTATAGAAAGAATTTGCCATTGCGTGAACAGGCCCATAGCTTTCCATCTTCGCTTTGGGTGATGGCGGTGATAAAGATGCCCGTTTTTTGAGCGAAGAGGTGGTAGTTTTCAAAGCGGTTGGATTTTTCATCGTAGCGGGTAATGCCTTTGTCCCCGCCAATCCACAACAGGCCTTTGCGATCTAAAAACAGGGAGCGGATATAGTTGGAGGAAGGGGTAATGGAATCATTAAGATCGGGACGGAATACCGTAAATTCATAACCATCGTAGCGGTTGAGCCCATCTTGTGTGCCAAACCACATGTAACCGGTTGAATCCTGAATGGTCGTAAATACAGTGCTGTGCGATAAGCCATCGGTATTGGAAATGTTTTTAAAAAGGATTTCCCGATCCTGGGTGGAGGCTTTTATATTTATAGCAGTACCCAATACTAGTATCATCAGAATTTTCAACCAATCGCTGCACATCGTTCTAAGCTGTTCGTTAATGAATCGTCTAAAATTATCTTTTTTTCAGAGAGCACCCAATTTTAATGCATAAAGGAGGGGACCACATGGGCCACCTCCTTTAACTTTTATGAATGTAGTTTGTATGCTTGCATTAATAACCGGGGTTTTGTTTTACCAGAGCCGTATTCACGTCCATGTCACGTTGCGGAATAGGGTACAGCTCATGTTTGCCTGTGGTGAATTTTTCCATGGCCGGATAAGGGTATTTCTCACGTATGGCTTTGGCGGCCTGACCGGCTTCCTGAATTTTCTCACCCAGGATGTTCCAGCGGATCAGGTCCCATTTGCGCCATCCTTCGTAACATAGCTCCCAGGCGCGTTCCTGAATCATGTTACTGCGGAAGTCATCTTGCGTCAGTGTGGTTTCCCAGCCATTCAAGTCGGCCCTGTTACGTACCAATTTAACAGCATCATAGGCTTTTGTCATGGTTAACGTGCCGGGCAGGTCATTACGGCACTCGTTGATGGCCTCAGCATACATGAGCAGCACATCCGAATAACGTAACAGCACCCAGTTCACATCTGTATCATTGGTGTAGAGGGGATCACTGCTGTTCCATTCGCGGCGCCATTTACCGGGGAATATTTTATGATAGTCACTCTTCTTTTTAGTGTAGTCTTTCTTGGAGTCATCTGCCTTTATTTCATAAGGGGCAACAGCTATTTCACGACGGGTATCATCCAGATCGTATGAATCGTAGAAGGGCCACATGGCATTGATATATGCGTTAGCGCGGCCATAGCTGCTGGAAGCATTGGTTTGGGGTCCGATGTAGGTAGAGATGAAGCCACCGTTTTCAGCATTTGCACCCATGGGCGCAAAGGAAATCTCAAACATACTCTCCATGGGTTCCAATTTACCCTCTGCATAGTTTCGGAAGATTTCTTCATAGTCCGGATTTAAGGTATGTTCTTCTGATTGTATGAGCGTATCTGCTTCCAGTGCCGCTCTTTTGTAATAATCCAGGTAGTTATCCGGACGTGAAATACTTCCATCTAACCTTAGGGAGTAACCGGCGCGTCCCATCAATACGCGTACTAAATAACCTCTTGCCGCTCCCTGCGACACACGTTCGTTCAGCGCTTTTTCTGATGCCCAAGGCAGTAAGGTCTTGGCATCTTCCAAATCTTCAATGATTTGATCGTAAATTAATTCACGGTCGGTACGGGGTAAATTCAGATCTTCACCCACATAGGTAGGAGTCGTTTTGAAGGGAACATCTCCCCACAGGCGTACCAGGTCGAAATAGACCAATGCACGCAGGAATTTCACCTCGCCCAGGTAGCTTTTTAAAGTAGCTATCTCAGCTTCTGAACCCGATTCCAAAAGTTCCATTTTAGTAATGTTCTCAATGGCATAGTTGGCACGTTCAACAATGGTATAATAATATCTCCAGGCATCTTTGAACATCGTAATGGATGGCTGAGAGGTATAGTGACCAATGGAGCGCTTGCTGCCATCATCTCCTGTTCCTTTAATCTGGGATATGTCGGTATCACAGGGAAAAATGGTAGATACTACCTGGCCGTATAATTTGGTGGTACCCAACAGGTCATATACGCCAATTACAGCCATATTGGCTTGCTCAACGGTTTGAAAGAAGTTATTGCTCGAATAGAAGGAGCGGGGTTCTTCTTTAAGCTGATCTTCACAAGATGATCCGGCAATGCCTAGAATGGCCAGAATCAGGATGGAAGTATAGAGTGATTTTATTTTTTGCATCTTATAGTAGTTGTTATCGATTAAAAACTAAGATTCATTCCAAACACATAGGATGTATTGCGGGGGTAAGCTCCATAATCTAATCCAGGTGTTAATCCGGTGCTGTTTTTAATGTTTACTTCCGGATCGAATCCCGAGTAGTTGGTAAAAGTATACAGGTTATTGGCTGTGGCATAAATGCGGCACTTGGAGATCATTACTTTGCGCAGCCATTTTTTAGGTACATTGTAACCCAATGATACATTGCTGATGCGTAAAAACGATCCATCTTCAATGGCCCAGGAGTGCAAGCGCAGCCCATTTTGACTTAATTCATCCACGCGCGCCATGGAGGCACCCTTATTCATTTCTGATAATTGGGCAGGATCGGTGACCTTCATTCCGTTGTCATCAATGGTCGACCACCGGTTATTTAACTGATCCAGTCCATTTTTATTTGAGCGATCACCAAGGGTATAATACAATTTACTGGCATTGTAAATATCATTACCCCACGACCAGTTTAAGAAAATGCTCAAATCAAACTGCTTGTATGAGAAACTGTTGGTTAACCCACCAAAATGGATGGGGTTGGCATTACCAATGACTTGACGATCCTCGGCATCAATGACACCGTCTGGTTTCGGATTGCCATTTTCATCAAAATCACCGGCTACATCTTTATACTTCCAGCTACCTGGCTGAGCCGCATTGTTCGTATCTTCTGCAATCTCTTCTTTTAAGGTATAGGTGCCGGAGGCGGCATCGTAATTAAAGTCATCCACTTGATACAAACCCTCTGTTACCCAGCCATGCATTTGACCCACGGGGTCGCCTACCCGAACAATGTAATCCCCATCAACGCTACTGGTCCAACCGGAGTTAACCAGAAAGAATTCCTGATCGCCAACCAAAGACTTGATTTCATTTTTATTGAAGGAGATGTTAAAGTCGGTACTCCAGGTGAAATTTTTGGTTTTCACATTGAGTGTGGATAACATAAACTCCATGCCGTGGTTTTGCGTTTCACCGATGTTCATCACCATACTTGAATGACCGGATGAATACGGAATCGTCGCATTTAGCAATAAATCGGTGGTTTTGTTTTTATAAAATTCACTGGTTAACTGGATGCGTTGATTGAGAAAGCCCATTTCAATACCCAGGTTGGTAGTGGTAGTCGTTTCCCATTTCAGGTCCGGATTGGGTAAACGGTCTGGTACCATACCTGCATTAGCCGTATTATTCAATGGGTAGGTAACCGAACTTAAGGTCGATAATGAATTATACATACCGATTCGGTTGTTACCGGCTTTACCATAGCTTAATCTTAATTTCAAATTGGAGAATACATTCAGGTCTTTCACGAACTCTTCTTCACTGGCACGCCAGGCAAAGGAGGAGGCCGGGAAATAACCCCATTTGTTATCGTTACCAAATTTTGATGAACCATCGGCACGGTAAGTGACGGATACCAGGTAGCGCTCATTGAAATTATAGAAGGCACGGCCAAAAAAGGAAATCAACGTTTCATCGTACTCGTAGGATTGCGGTACATCAGGCACGGAACCTAAGGAGAGGTCGGCCAGACCGATGTCGTCATTGGGAAAGCCGGAGGCACCAGCGCGGAACCATTTTCCTTCTTTATAGATTTGCTCATTACCCACCGTAAAATCCAGTTTGTGCTTTCTAAAAGTGTTTTTGTACAAGAGTAAGTTGGTGTTGCTGAAGCTGCTGATTTCATCGTTGCGTAACCAGCCCTGAATGCTGTTTCTTTTTGCCGTAATAGAACGGGCGCCGTCAAAAGATTCCGTCCGGCGATTTTCATCGCGAAAGCCACCCAATACTTTAGCTGATAAATGGGGGGTTAATTTATATTGTAAACTGGCGTTCATAGTCAGGGTCTTTCTGCCATATACCCGGTGCTCCGCATAGGCTGAAGCAATCGGATTTTGCATGACATCACCCGATTCATTCACCAGAATAGGATCTTCATCCAGGTTAATCAGATCCTGATCGTCTCCTTTGATACCAATCGTTGGGCGGTATTGGATAATGTGCGACATGCGGTTAAAGTAACTACCACCGGTAGAGGTTCCGTTTCCATACTTCTCTTGTTTGGTATAGTTAATGTTTGCGTCGATATCCACTTTATCGTTGGGTGTGAGATTCAGCTTTAATTTGGCATTATCTCTTACAAATCCGCTCTCCACCATCAGCCCTTCATCATCGAAATGAGAATACGCCAGATTGTAACGGGCCGATTTGGTACCACCATTTACACTTACTTTATAGTTTTGGATGTAAGCGTTTCCACCAAATGCTTCATCTTGCCAATCAATACCCGGACGGTTTTGATAGGTCTCATGCCGATCCTCCCAAAGACCATAGTTATTCGAGAAGCTTTTGTAAGCTTCGGTCATTTCGCCATCTTCAAGGAGAGGAGTGCCAAACGTTTCCCGCTCATAATCTAACTCCACAAACTCAAGGGGAGAGAGTACGCCTAACTTCTTGCTTAATTGCTTCACCCCGTAATAAGCATCAAAGTTAACAGTGGTCTTTTTTACTGATCCTCCTTTGGTTGAAATCACCACCACACCGTTGGCTCCTCGGGCTCCATAAATAGCCGTGGAAGAGGCATCTTTTAAGATGTCGATGGATTCTATATCGGAAGGATCTAAAGTAGATAGACCATCTTCAGAAGGAAAACCATCAACGATATACAAGGGTTCATTATTTTGAGTGATAGAACCACCTCCACGTACACGGATGGAAATACCGGCACCCGGTTCCCCTTGTGAGGTGGTGATCTGTACACCGGCTGCACGTCCCGCCATGGCTTGTGCCACATTTGATACGGGCATCTTTTCCATATCAGTCACATCAATGGAAGTAATGGCACCGGTGAGGTCTTTCTTTTTCATGGTACCGTAGCCAACAGCTACCACTTCATTTAACTGTGTAAACTCTGTTTTTAAAACCACGTCAATTTGTGAGCGTCCGTTCAATGGTATTTCCTGTGTGTCGAAACCAATAAATGAACAGATCATGATGGCATTGGCACCATCTTTCACGGTGATGGTATATTGTCCATCAATGTTAGAGATGGAGCCATTGGTGGTACCTTTAATGTATACGTTCACACCAGGTATTTTTTCACCGTATTCGTCAGAAATTGTTCCTGACACTTTTTGTTCCTGGGCATGTAATAACATACACCAGAAAAAGGCAGTGATTAGAAAAAATGTTTTCCGATAGATTATTTTCATAGTGATTCGAAATTTTAAATTCAGGACGAAGTTAGAGAGGGGGACCCTGCCACTAGTTTTCGTTTTTTCAAATAAACCTTGTACTTTTTAGTTTGAATTTTAATCTGGTTGAATTTTATTTCAATGCTGTTTAATTCCCCTTTAAATGCCTTATTTTATCTTGTCAGGGGATCGAAAATGAAGGTGTAAATAAAGCCAATTTTCTACAATCAAAAGCGTCGTTTTTTAATATTATAGGCCAATATTGTTCAGGTTTTAACAAAATAGCAAGTGTGTATTGGTAGGAAGGTTCTTTTGCAGTTAAAAGTTAATGTTCTAAGTCATAAGAGTTATCGCAAAAGCCGGATAATAGCCGCAAAGTAACAAGCCCTGAAGTAAGTGATCCACAGAGGTGTCACTAATATTTTTCTGGATGAAATATAGTCCTTTGTATATTCTTTGAGACTTGGTGTCTTTGTGGCTAATCCTCTATTTTATACCTTTTGAGATAATCTTTTACTGTTTTATTTGCGTTATATTCAATTTATTAAGGTGATTTTCAATAGTAAACAGCTGCGTCCGGAAGCTGATCAATGGTTTCTTTATGAATGATTCCATGGCGACCTTTTTCTATCAGGATGGTGCTTCCGTTAGTTTTCCGGGTGTAGGTTTGTTTATCAAATGTGACATCATCACAGCCATAACTTATGCACCCCACATCTTCTTTTTTAATAACGAGTCCGGGTTGAGTATCTCCATCCAATTCAGCTTGAATAATCCAATCGTTAATACTAATTGTACCATTGGGGTTGATTTTTGGAGTTTGTAACTTTTTCTTAAGTGGCGAGATCTGTATAATGACCAGGAATCTGGTCTTATTGATTTTAGTCGTTTTGCTTTCGCCATGCCAGTGGTTTTTATAAACAATACCTCGTTTGGCGCCATTTCCAAGCCAATCTTTGGCAGGTGAGAAAAAAGTATCGGTAACGGCACTGTATAGGTCATTCTGATTATAAATCCAGCAAGTGCCTTTTCCTTTCTTGTTTTCGGTATAGAAAGTGTGTTCCTTATTATTTAATGTATCCCGGCTATGAAGCAACCATGACCAGTTAACCGGTTTATCGGCTTCCAGTTCATCGTAAATCACGATCAGGTCGTCTTCTAAAAGGCTTATGTGGCGACGGAAACGTTTGACACCGGGCTTTCCAAAACCATTCGTTACTGTGGTATCAATGTTCCATTTATTAAACTGTTCCACGAAATAGTCACGAAGTAACTGACCCGAGTAGGCTTCAGAAGCATCGCCCAGTGCATAAGAGATGTGATTGCCGGTCATGAAACGGGCGATCCAGCCGTAGGATGAAGGGGTAAAGGTTTGTCCCATGCCATCGGCAAGAATTGTGTTGTGTGCGCGGGAATGACGATAGCTAAGTGTGGAGTGTGGATCGATAAAACTGGAGTAATAACCGGTTTTGAAAAAGAGTGGCTCCCCTTTGTACTGTATATTAAAGGCATTTTGACAGGCATGGGCATGACCGGTAAGACCATAGGGTGATGAACGGAAAGAGACCATGAGGTTTTTACTGGGATTTTTGAAGTTGGAATGCATCGTTACCATTCCCGCATCTCTAAAGCATTTGGCCCGTTCAGGTTTTGCTATGGCTGCAATGTCTTTTTGTTTCGGATCAATGGCCTGCATCATATACCAATAGAGGTTGCCATCCTCCCATAAGGATAATGCCTGGTGAGGTTGTTTTGTCGCTTGCCGTTTGGCTCGCAACGCTTGATCGGAATAGAACTTGCCATAGGAATTATGAGTAATGGCTGATAGGGCTCTTACAAAATCCAGGTTGTTTTGTCGGGTCACATCTGCATTGTCGCCAAACCCGCCGGCCAGATGACCAATGGGAGAGGTGTAGGATAAATAAGTCGGCGAATTTTGATACCAGGGTTGATCAAAGTAGTTGACACCCGTTAAACGGCCCAGGATAACCGGGAAGGTGATCAGTGATTCTTTATTGGCAGAAAAGTAGCCGTTGTCAGGAACCCAGGCCCCGTCATTTCGGCTACCCATCGGGGCGCGCATCGACCACACTTCATAGATATACTTGGCCCAGGTGTCGGCCTCAGGTACGTGGTTGATCAAAGCAAGAGAAGTGGTGAAGAAATGACGAAAATGATGCTGCCACAGGTGGTTGTCTATGGAGAAATGTTCCCCATTGTGCAAAATGTGCTGATAGGATTTCTGTTGGGTTTTAATCAGTCGGGTCATTATCTCCTGTCGCTCGTCATGGGCCAAATCATCGTAAAACACATCAAATGTCTGTGTGGAGATGGCGTTGAAAAAACCTTCGGTGAAATCGTTGTAGGCTCCTGCTTCAACAATTTTATAGTATTGATTTTTCAGATATTGATAGCGTCTGAATACTTCCTCTCTGAATTTCGCATCACCGGTGATTAAATAGGCTTTTACGATGTGATCAAAAGCCCGCGCTTGCGAACGGTATATCTCTTTGGTACGCTTACCGATGAAGCGCTGTAGATCTTTGGGCTGTAATTGTTTTTCTTTCTTTTTAAGTATTTCTGTGTTGTTGTAAAGTAGGGAAGCAGGCAGAGGTGCATTTAGTTGTTTGTAGGTTTTATCCAGAAACTTATTAACGCCTTCAGCAGGGAAGTTTAAGTTTCCAATCTGTTCTTTTGAACAATAGATGCGGGGATGATCGTGTCCTATATTGGCTTTAATTTGTTCAAAAGGAGGGATGATAAATTCACGCTCCCGACCTGATACTTCAAATGCTATGGGTTCTGACAATACCTGTTTACGCGTTGTTTTATGGATGGTAGCATATTGCCAATACCATTTACCGTGTTTTAATTTTTGATGCGGATTAAACAGGCACCACGCTCTTTTATCAGAGGTAATGGTTGTGGAGTCTTTAAATTCCGGATCTTGAGAAACACGTCCCTGATAGATGTACTTGTCATCAAATTGATAAGTATCATTACCTTTTTTATTTTTCACCACCGGAGACCAGTAGAACCAGGGGGGATTCACATCGATTTTGCCACTGCGTGGGGAGGCTTCCAGTCGCATGAGCGGCATGATGAAATCACGCTTTATAGATTTTTCGGCTTCTTGGGCATGAGAAAGAAGGGGTAAGGAGAGTATCCAGAGTGTTACGATTCTTTTTAAAGATGAGGATGGGATATTTATAGGGTGCATATCATGTTATTTGAGTTGAATTGAAGTAAGAAGCTTTCACAAAAGTTGAATAAATGCCACAAAGTCACAAGCCCGAAAGCTATCGGGCCACAAAGGTTTCACTAAGACATAACTTGAATAAATAAAGGTCTTTGTGTATTCTTTGGCAAAAGTTTAAAGTGAACCACAAAGAAACACTAAGGAAGTCACAAAGGAACGCAAAGAATAATAAATGTTGGTGTGCCTTTGTGATGTACTTTGAGTCCTTTG
>JAEINY010000023.1 GCA_016342595.1 Marinilabiliaceae bacterium | reverse complement strand
TTAAGTTTTCCTGAGGAAAACCAATTTGTGTAAATTCGTGTAATCAGTGGTTAAAGAAAAGCCTGCGCAGCTGGCGAGGAAAACCAATTTGTGGATAACTATAATGGCAATCTCGAAGTAGCTGACTTTTTATCAAATGATTTCATGTATTGGATAGCATCCGGGCCGATATTAAAAATCAGATCAAGAATAGTTACCCCATGTTCAAATGGAGGGTGAAGCTGGGGATATTCTTTGTAGCCACTGTAATCTATCCATTCAATCCGAATGTTTTTTTCTTCAAATTTCTCTTCAATGAGGTAGTTTTTTGCTGCAGGACCTGATAAATAAGAATTAGCACCCAATTGCTCGCAAATATTGAGCAAGCGATCTGTTTTTTTACCCGATACTTCAAGTTTAGTACTATGAATGAGTTCCGTCTTTATACCTAATAAATGGTTGATAGCCGTAATAAATTGATAGTTTATTTCCGACAGGAATGGAGTTGTTGTATTGAGGTATAAGTCTTCAAAATAAGGCTTGTAAGCTTTGAAATGTGGTGCCTTGGCATACACATTTTTTATCGTTTCCCAATGATTCTTATTCCATTTGTTATCACTGATTAGAGTTTCGTCAATGCGTTGTTGAAATTTGCCTTTTACTTCAACAGGAATGGATAACCATTTTGTTCCAGTCGACGTTTTAATCCGGTTTCTGTTTCTCCAGTCTCTGCGTGTGTATTGCATGTCGTCGTAGATCACAAACATGTCTACCATATTGATCATATCAAAATACCCTTTCCAGGGGATATAGTTGGATTGAAGTATGGCTATTTTTTTCATACGCTGAAATTCAAAAACTATTGACGTAATAAACGTGGACGTGTTTTATACCGATAGTTTAATATAGCAAAAACATAGAAAAAAGTAAACAGTTGCTATGCTTTCCTTTGAAAAGAGAAGTAAATAATGGACAAGTTTTGCAATAATCAGTTTGCCGGTTCTTTTATTTTTGTGGCTGCCCATTCTAATTAATACTTTTTTGTCAAACTTATTAATACGCTTGCAGTCTTAATTCTTTCATTTGTCAAAGTGAAAAATCTATCAAAAGGGTGCGTGAATGCTGTAAGTGTCAGTTAGGAAGCGTTTTAGGTGTTAGTTGGGGTTATTTTTGTAAAGTACTAAAGGGTTGAATACTAAGATTAACTACTTTACCTTTGATTTAAATACTTAATTATTTATATCATGAAAAAAATCTTATCATACTTATTTGTGGCTGTTCTAGTTTTTTCTACGGCTTGTGAAAAAGAGAAAATTGAAGAGGTACCTGGCAATATCCCCGGCATGGGTAACGCACCAGGAGAATTGCAGGTTGATCCTTTTGAGTTTCCGGAAGATATTGAGTTTATTGGTAATGCAAGTGGTTTTGATGGAAGTACTATAGCAGTACAAGGTAATGCTTCTTTGAAATCTACTTATGCAAGCAAAACTGTTCAGTCATTTTGTAACTATGGCAGTGGCGGGCATTTTGTGAAATTACAAATTACCGTTAAAAATACTAACCCAACTGCTAAAAGAACATTGTTTTTTCCTCCGGGACTTATTTTTAAAATTAATCTGGCTGATTACCAAAATGCCATTCTTTTAGATTGGATTTGGACTTGTATCCAACCAGGGCAAACAAAAACTTTTGTTGTGCATCTATATTGTGTTAACCTTGGAAAAAAAGGTTCGGAAGCAAATTTGGAATATGAGATAATTGGTGTTACTAGCTCATTGGAAATGTGGAGATTATTGCATATGGTTCACTGGCATAAAATTAATTGGGAGCACTACAATTCTAATGTTGAAATTAGTAAAGCCAAATTAAAGGCAAATGGAAATCCCTCTTACGAAGAGATAGCAGATGTCTTGCAGGACGCTGTTTGGGCCATTACCAATGGTTCCGGGTTAACGCAAGAGCAAATTGAGTTTATTGAAAGTATCCCAATGCTTGAGGAGGGGACATATCCTAAGAGTCTGGATGACAAGACAGTTGAGCCGCCCTATTATTTTGAAGAGTATACACCTGTACAATAGGTATTAAAAGAACTGAATAAAAAACCGAATGGATGCCGTTCGGTTTTTTTTATGGTCTAGATTAAAATTTTTGGGGTTTTGTGGGGCTAATTTGGAAGATCGGTTTCAGATATCAATAGATTGTTTTAAATCCACTTTTTAAGGAATTGGATGAGGGTATGATCAGGGAATCTTCGTCCCAGGTTCAACAAAGGATTAAGTAGTTTATACGGATAAATCAGGTAATTGGTAGTAGCCCCAAAAACAGTAATAGCTTGCGCACCCATGCTCTTTTTGAAAATGGCCAGATTTTCACCATCTGGCCCGGAGGGAATACCTCCTAAATTAAATCTTTTATAGTTTCTTTCTTTATAGTAATCGATCATGAATTTGCCTAATCTGGCGGGAAGACCATTATCGTAAGCAAATTGATCAGCTCCCCTTAATAAATTAAATACAGAAGTCGCTGTTCTAATATTTAATTCAGCCGCATTTACTTTGTGCAATGATCGGGTATTGAAAATATCTGTATTCTGTGATTTGGTGAGTTTTTCCAATGAAGAAATGGTCCAGTAAGGTAGATAGAAAGGATTGTACTTAGTTCGTTTTTTTTGTTGCCTGATGGCATGTGTTTCAAGTAGGAGTGATAATAAATCAGACTTTGTATGTGGATGATTTACTTTCTGGATAGAGGATGAGGAAGCATTATTTTTTTTAAGATTGCGTTTGAAACGTGAACCAAAAATAATGGATTCAGTTAGATTAATCACAAACTCAGTTCTTTCTGTTGGAAAGAACTGAGTCGTTTGTATTGGAAGGGAGAATGGTTGATCATATGAACCAATCACTATTCGATTGATCTTTTTTCTTATTGAAAAGGTGTATAGCATTGAATAGCAATTATTATATAGTGCGCGTATTGGATTTTGAATGGCTATACCTGAATAACAATAAAGTTGCCTGCTTATCGATTTAGGATGATTAATAATAAGGCCACTTAACTTTCCAATTTTGTTTGTACTATCATAAAAATCCAGGTAAAGAGGTAAGCAGGTGTTTGTTTTAACTGCTTCTATCCATTGTGGTGTAATAAAAACGCTGTGTTCGTATGTGTCCAGGTCTTTTTGCCAAGACTCTTTATCAATCACCTCAATGATTGTGATAGCACTTTTGCTTTTTCCCATGGTATAGAATTGTTTTAAATTTTAATTGGAATTGAACAAGGAGCATTAAAACTAATTCAATATTGTGAGGATAGCGACTAAATGTCTGATTCTATTTGACTAAAGCATTGATTTGTCAGATGAATATTCTATTGGATCGTTGGTGGAAAAGGGAGGAAGAATTATTTTGTAATCATATTTTAACTAAATATGGGAAAGAATGAATATTAAAAAAATGATTAGCACGTTTACGTGTTTATTAATAGTAGTCTTTACCTTAACTGCTCAGAAAGGATCTTCTTGCAGCAACCCAATAGTAATAGATGGAACAGGTGAGACGAAGCTTATCAGTCCAAACACATACGAATGTGCTTTTAGTGGAGGTGAAAATGTCAAACAATGGTTTTCTTTTAAAGCCACACAGTCTGGAAAGATATCATTGACAAGCTGCGGTTTGACAGATGAAGATACACATGTATTGGTTTACCCTGGAGCATTTTGTGAACCATTATTGCTCACGGCTGAAAGTGATGATTTTTGTGGATTTCAATCTCGCGTTTCGTTTAAAGGAACACAAGGGAATGATTATTTGATTGTTTGGATTAACAAAAAATCTTCGAATGGTTTTAAATGGACATTGACGGAAGGAGATTGGGCAGAAGGAGAAAGCTGCACTGTACCTAAACAGGCGAACGCGACATCAGTAAATGTATGTGATCATTCTGCCGGTACCGATCAGTGGTTTACTTATACGGCTCCGGGAGCAGGGACAATTACATTATCGAGCTGCGGGAATACAACTGAAAATACTTTGGTGAAAGTCTATTCTAATTGTGCAGGTGAATTAATCACAATTAATGATGAGCATTGTAATCAACAATCGGAAGTCATCTTTGATTGTTCGGAAGCTACAGAATATCTAATTTTATGGGATAAGGTTGATGCCAATACCAGTTATAACTGGAGCTTATCTTATGCCGGGATTCCGACAAGTTTTACGAAACATAAAAATGCCCGCGCATTAGTTTCTCCAAATCCTGCAAAAGATCAATTGTTTGTTGATGTTTCAGGACTTCAGCAGGTCAGGATTGAACTTTTTTCAATGACAGGTCAATCTTTGAGAAGTGCCTATTCAGATAGTGGTGGCATAGAAACGATTGATGTGTCCATGTTAAATGCAGGGATTTATCTGGTTAGTATCGAAGCGGATGATTTCTCTAAAGTCATTAAAATTGCAAAGGAGTAATTGCTAATTAAGTAGTCAGTTTTTCTGATAGTGCATGGTTCATTTAAAGGTCAATCGTTGATTAGTGCTAATTCAAGGATTGACTTTTGATATAAACCGCCTGTATTTTCCCATCCGTGTACGTTCTATTTTAGTGACTTCAGTTATCGATACAGATATACTTTTTTCCAGATAAGTTTTTGTCAATTGAATTAATAGCTGCTCTTGAGCTCTGTTAATTGATTTTTTTGTAGTGAGTTGGTATTCAAAACTTGATAAAGTGTGCTGTATAACTCGATATTCATCAATGATGAAAGGGTATTTTCGGATGAAGCCCTGAATGATATAGAAAAATGTTGTGTCTCCTGGTGCTTTTTTTCCAGAGGGAAGGTAAATCATTTCTTCTTTCCGCCCGATTAGTTCTGTTAGGTAACGTCTGTTATTCCGGATTTCTATTTTCCCCAGATCACCCACTTCATAACGGATCAGAGGGGTAGCTGTGTTAAAAAGGCTGGAGCAAATAATACGACCGGATTCACCATATGGTACAGCCTCGCCTTTGTCATTTACTATTTCAACTAAAAGTTGTTCGTCGGAGATGAGCCAGTCATTTGTTTGGCCAAATCCAATAATACCAATTTCCGATGCTCCATATTCATTGGCACAGGGAATGCCAAAAACGGTTTCCATGAGTTGTTCTTCCGCTGGCGAGCACATTTCAGAAGTAACGATACAGGCTTTAAGATGGGGGCAATAATCTTTTAGTATTAGTCCATTCCAATTCAGGTATTTGGCAAACGTGATGAGGGGGTAACTGTAGCCATATAAATAGCTAAATTGCTTCTTTGCTATTATTTCTACCCATTGCTTAAGAGAAGCATCTGAGAGATCCATAATGGGCATGTGATACCGGTTTGCCAGGAGATCTTTGGTGCGTTCTGTAAGCCTTGAACGAATATTTCGAGGCATACCATAAAAACGTGCTTGTTTGTCGTTGATTGATAGTCCCAATGAAGCATATCGATTGGCTATTAAAGACCATGTAAAAGCATGGCTGTAATAATCGATGGAGTAGGTAAGGGGACGTCCTGTAGAGCCAGACGTTTGACGAATAAAACGCTTTTCGAAAATGTTAAGTAATGGTCTGTGGCAATCAATTTTATTTAACTCCTCTTTCGTTATTATTGGTATTTGTTCCCAAGAGTCAGGTTTACTGCTAATGTATTGTTTGTAAAAAGAGTTACTTTCGAAATGATGGTTAAATATTTCCCATTTACGTTTGTCTTGCCAGTCTGGAATATTAGGTATTGACTGAATGGAGTGAAGTTGTTTTTTTGCCTTTCTAACCGGAAAACCTTTTAACTTTAGTATGTTAAAGAAATCAATAGTCATTAATCGTAATTAGGGACTATAAAAGTAGTATAAATTCGGAATACAAGGCCTTTAATTTAGGAATAAAGTGCAAAGTGTTCTATACTTAGAAAAAAGATTAAGGATGAATTTTACCACATACTTATAGATTTTTCGAACCACGAATTACCCAAATTACACGAAGGCGTTTTCTAATAGAAGAAAGTAATTGTAAGGCAATTCCAATATTTTTAAGACTTTGCTGGCAGTAGATTATTTTACTATGATGCTCATTGAAAGATGATGGTTAATCTTGCCGGCATTTCAAAAACGCTTATGAAAGTGTTGTGATGCTATTTTCCCATTTCTATATTATTATGATGCGCCATGTGATAATAATGGTTCTGGACGGGCAATTCTTATGCAAACATCTTAGTAAAACAGAAAGTCCCAGATAGATTTTGACTTGTCCGAGAGCTCAGATTTTTGCAATAACAATAATAATAATAATATATGTTATTAATACCTTGATTATGCGATCTGCTAATAGCTTCGATATGTTACTGTTTTCTATTGATTTAGCTGCAGGCGATAAATGGTACTTGACTGTCTAATTGAGATGGATTTCTTTTTGACTATATAGATCCTGTTTTGTAACTTGTTAGTTATCCTACTTCCCTAATAATGGGACCAAGGAGGCGGAGCGGTGAAAAAATCAGAACAATGAGGAAAGTTTTAATCGTTTTTGGTACCCGCCCGGAAGCCATTAAGATGGCACCTGTTGTAAAAGAATTTCAACAGGAAAAAAGTCATTTTGATGTAAGAGTTTGTGTCACTGCTCAGCACCGGGAAATGCTCGACCAGGTTTTATCTTTTTTTGATATCCGACCGGAATATGATTTAAACCTGATGAAACCAAGCCAGAATCTGTATTCATTAACAGCTGATATTGTGGTGAGTCTGAAAAGCATTTTTGAAGAGTTTAAACCCGACTTTGTATTTGTACATGGCGATACAACGACTTCTATGGCAAGTGCTTTAGCTGCCTTTTACTGTGGTGCAAAAGTTTGTCATGTAGAAGCTGGATTACGTACCTTTAATAAATGGGCACCGTTTCCTGAGGAGATGAATCGTCAATTAACCGGAAGATTGACTGATATTCACTTTGCTCCTACTGAACAGTCGAAACAAAATCTGTTAAATGAGGGAGTGAAAGGTGATCGAATTGTGGTAACCGGTAATACTGTTATTGATGCATTGTTGCACAGTGTTCAGAAAGTTCAGGGTTTAACTGATCATACTGGAATTAATGCTGTCAAAAAAATACTACAGGCTGATAAAGAGATGATTCTTGTTACAGGACATCGCCGCGAGAATTTTGGGGAAGGATTTTTAAATATTTGTGAAGGCCTGCGCATAATTGCTGAGAACTTTGATGGTGATATTGTTTACCCGGTGCATTTGAATCCTAATGTTCAAAAGCCAGTATTTGAAATGCTTAGAGATATACCTAATGTGAAATTAATTGATCCACAACCTTATGAAGTGTTTGTGTGGTTGATGTCCGTGGCAAAAATAATTATCACCGATAGTGGTGGTGTACAGGAAGAAGCACCGAGTTTAGGAAAACCTGTATTGGTCATGCGCGATACTACCGAACGCCCCGAAGCTATTAAGGCGGGTACCGTGATATTGGTTGGAACCAACAAAGAAAAAATTGTGAATGAAGCATTGTGTTTGCTAACAGATAGAGACAAGTACAAGATGATGAGTCAACTTCATAATCCTTATGGTGATGGTAAAGCATCACAAAGAATTATAGCTTTTATGAAATCTTTTAATTTAACCTGAAGCAAGCATGACAAACACTATTACAGTTACAACAATTGGCCTTGGCTATATTGGTTTACCGACAAGTGCCCTGATTGCACATAACGGAATAAAAGTAAATGGAATGGATCTAAACGCTTATGTTGTGGAAACAGTCAATAGAGGCGAGATACACATTGTAGAACCTGAACTGCTGACTTATGTTAAAGAGTTCGTTGATACGGGATTTTTATCGGCATCTACCGAAGTAAAACCTGCCGATGTCTTTTTAATTGTGGTTCCCACTCCATTTAAAGGCAACCATGAACCGGATATTTCGTTTGTTGAAGGGGCTATTTTGAGTATTATTCCAATTTTAAAAGAAGGTGATTTGGTTATTATTGAGTCTACATCTCCTGTTGGAACAACAGAGCGAATCAGGAATTTGATTTTTACCAAACGTCCGGAATTAACAGATAACGTTTACCTGGCCTATTGTCCTGAACGGGTTTTACCGGGAAGGGTAATGTATGAATTGGTAAATAATGATCGGGTGATTGGAGGAATAAATGAAGTTTCTACGAATAAAGCGGTTGAGTTTTACGAACTGTTTGTCAAAGGCAAATTACATCGTACCAATGCAAGAACAGCAGAAATGTGTAAGTTAACTGAAAATGCCAGTAGGGATGTTCAAATAGCTTTTGCAAATGAGTTATCTTTGATATGTGATAAGGCAGGCATAGATGTTTGGAAATTAATACAATTAGCTAATAAGCATCCCCGCGTTAATATTCTGCAACCAGGGTGTGGTGTAGGAGGCCACTGTATAGCTGTTGATCCTTACTTCATCGTTTCTGATTATCCCAGGGAGTCACAAATGATTGGTAAAGCTCGTGAAACCAATAATTATAAAACATTTTGGGTAGCTGAAAAAATACAGAATGCGAAATTGGAATTCCGGCTTAAGCATGGGAAAAGTCCTTCCATTGCTATCATGGGATTAGCATTCAAACCTAATATTGATGATTTACGTGAATCTCCGGCAAAATATATTGCTCAGAAAATTATGCAAAATGCCAATGGTGATATAATTTACTTAGTTGAACCCAATATTAATGAGCATCAGGTGTTGAAACTCACACATTACCGTGAGGCTTATGAGAATGCTGATGTTGTAGCATTTTTAGTTGCTCATGATGAGTTTAAAAGTTTGAATCATATCAGAGATAAAGTTATTATGGATTTTTGCGGCGTTTTCAAGCAGTAGAGAATGGGGTAAAGAGTTGTTCCACTCCTATGAATTTTAAAAAGAAAAGCATAAATGCCATCAAGTGGAGTTTTATTGATAAGCTCTTTAAGCGTGGTTCAAAGTTCTTAGTTGCAGTAATCCTGGCTCGCTTACTTGTGCCGGCCGATTTTGGCCTGTTAGCAATGGCAATGGTTTTTCTGGGGATCGGTAATATTTTTGCTGATTTTGGTTTAGGTCAGGCCATCATTCAGGCAGATAACGTATCAGACAAGCAATGCAGTACTATTTTCTTTATTAACCTGGCGACCGGTTTTGCCTTTGTAGCCATTTTTGTGTCAATCAGTGGTCTGATTGCTGATTTTTATGGAGATGATCGTCTGGAGAACATTGTGAAAGTGATATCATTTTCATACTTGCTCAATTCGGTTAATCTGGTTCAAAATATGCGTTTTTACCGGCGTCTGGATTTTAAAACCATGACCTTGATGTCGGTGATCAGTGATGTAGCTTCCGGTATATTTGGTATTGTTTTAGCATATCAGGGGTATGGTGTTTGGAGTCTGGTATTTCAACGTCTTTCGCGCACCGGTTTGTATACCATCTTGATTTGGTCTAAATCCCGATGGATACCACAATTGTACTTTAATTTTCGAGAAATAAAGGACATGTTCAATTTTGGAGTGAGTATGTTAGGCATTGGAGTTTTAGGCGAAATTTTCAACTATTTGGATACTATATTAATGGGTAAATTCCTGTCCGCTTCGTTTCTGGGGCTTTTTGACCGGGGTAAATCATTCCCAACCTTCATGAAGAATACCTTTATCTTGCCTATTACACGTCCACTGTTCCCTATTTTTTCAAAAGTTAAACAAGAAAAAGATAAACTTCGTAAGACATCGTTTTCTGTTTTACGTAATTTAGATCCCTTGCTATTTTTAGGTTTTGGATTGATGGCCGTTTTTAGTGAAGAAATCATCTTGATCGTACTCAATGAAAAATGGTTGGAAGCTGTTCCATATCTAAGAATTTTTGCTTTCGCTACAGCTTTCGCTTCCATTTATACTGTATCAACCAGTCTTTACAAAGCTCTGGGAAAGAAAAAATTATTGCTGGTTTTGTCATTCTCAGAAAAATTCCTGCAACTTGGCTTTTTATTGCTGGGGATTTTCGTCAATATCAATTATTATCTTTATGGTATTGTGGGGGTGATGGTATTGGCTGTAACTGCCAGACTGTATTTTAATAATCAATTTATTGGTGGGGAGTGGATGAAATACAGTGCGCGGTATGTGATATTTGCTGCATTATCTTTGTCAATGATTGGTCTTAAGCAATTGTTAGGTAATATACATGATCACTTTCAATATCTTGTCATTCCCATTTTTACAGTACTGTATACATTCTTTTTCTATGCCTTCGTCAAGGAGAAAATGCAACTGGCCTACACATACGTGTTGGGCCGATGGACGGCCAAATGATTGATCAGGAATGAAAGACATCAGTAATATGCGCTCTATGGATATTGTTGTATTGGGAATGCGAGGTTTTCCTGATTCGTTTTCAGCGAAAGTTAATCGTTATCGATCCGTTACCAGTATGTTGACTAAAGCTGGAAATTCTGTGGTTGTATTAAATAGAGAAATCGGTAAAAAGAAATGGTCAGGCCTACCTTCAGGAGTAATTATCGAAAGTTGTCTGCACACAGGTTTGTCTAGTTATACCCTTCGAAAAGTTCTACGTTATTTCCTTTTTTTATTCGAATTTGGTAAATTGTTTAATTGGTCAATGAATAGAAAAGGGAAGAAATTATTTATTGTTTATACTTCTTCATTGTCCTTGTTTACCTGGTATGTGTTTGTATCAAAGGTATTAAATGTACGAATTGTATATGATTATGTAGAAAAACGAACTGAAATAAAAGAACGCTATCAGAATAAACGAAAACTATTTCAGGATAAGCTATTTGAACACTATGCATTAAAGTGGAATGATGGCTTCTTTGTGATCAGCGGATTTCTTGAGAAAGAGGTGCAAAACAGGTTTTCCTCAAAGCCATGTTATAAGCTGCCTCCGGTTTGCGATTTCAAATACTTTAGGCAAATAAAAACAGAGCCAACAGAACCTTATATTCTTTATTGCGGTTCATACGGTTATAAAGATGTCATTGATTTTGTTGTGGATGCTTACCGGAAAGCAAATGTTTCAGAGGCTTTATCTCTTTACCTTGTAATAAATGGAGGATTGGGTGAAATAGAAACCTTGAAATCAGAATTAAAAAATTTTCCGGCCATCAAAATCTTTACCCGACTGGATTATACCGGTCTGATTAAAATGTATAAAGGAGCCAAAGCTTTAATGATACCACTGCGAAATGTCGTTCATGATTATGCCCGTTTCCCTCAAAAAATTTGCGAGTATTCAGCTAGTGAAGGGCTTATCGTTTCTACTGAAATTGGTGAAATGGTGAATTATTTTGAACACGAAGAAAGTGCCTTATTGGCAAAGTCTTATGAAGCGCATTTGTATGCTGATTTAATAAAAAAAATTACTGCCGATCAGGAAAAGTGCGAAGTCATTAGTGAGCGGGGTTGGCAGATCGGTTTGAAATATTTCAGTGAAGAGAGTCTATATACAGAGGTAAGTAATTTCCTTGAAAAAGTATAAACACCTAACCTTACTTTTATGATTTCTGTTGTCATTCCTTTTTTTAATCATAAGAAGTACATTGAGCCGGCTTACCTTTCCTTGAGGCAGCAAGGTTATGCCAATTGGGAGCTTTTATTTATTGACAATAATTCTTCTGACGGATCAGGGGAATTGGCCCGGAAACTGGCAGAAAAAGATGAGCATATCAAAGTGGTCAATGAAACCAGACAGGGCATTGCGTTTGCTCGAAATGCCGGTCTTAAAGAGGCTAAAGGAGAGTATATCACCTTTTTAGATATCGATGATCAGTTCTGTACTGATAAGTTCGAATCTTTATTGCAAGTGTTTGATCAGTATCCTCAAGCAGCCATGGCATATGGCTTAACCCGACGTGTTTACCTTCCTGAAAACAGAGTTGTAATTCAAGATAAGGGAGTAGTTCAGGAAGGTCTCAATCCGGTGGGTGCTTTGGCAATAGATTGGATCGAATCGTTATTTAGATTGCCTCAAACCGGGGCTACCTTAGTGAGGACAAAAGTGGCAAGGGAAATTGGTGGTTTTGATGAGTCTTTAACACTGGGTAATGATGATGTAAGTTATCATTTGAAACTGGCTTTCAACTATCCCATAGCCTTTACAAATAAAGAAACGGTTATTTATTATCGTCACTCCGCCTCTGCCGGAGCCAAACTGAACGACGAAGTTTTTGTGTTTATGCGCTATTTTGAAGCCTATTGGAAATCTGCTGTTCCCCTGGCCAAAGACTATAAAGAAAAGTATAAGATCAATAAACCTTTAAAAATCGCTACTCGACAAGTTTATTACAATTTTTCAAGAGTGGTATATGCCGGTCAACGATTGGAGGTATATCGATCGGTTAAAGAAAAATATAAGTTAAGCTTGAACTTTCCCTATGAATGTCTGATGCTTTCAGCGCTAGTTATTCCTCAGCCTGTTCATCAGTTTATTTCAAGGGTGTATCATCGATTAATCGGATAAGGGTATTATGAAACCAATAGGGCAAGTGAAAATAGGTTTTCTTTCTACGTATTATGAGAATATCGGTGATGATTTTATTCGAATAGGAATTACTCATCTGCTGCAGAAAGTAATGCAGAAAAAGACCGTTATCGATCATTTTTCAAAGTCCAACAGGTTAAGTCTTTATTTTAGAAAAAGTCGGTTCACTCATGCTCCAAGGTGGCAAATGGGGACATTTATGAAATGGTTGACAGATAAGATTTATTTTAGGTTAGCAGGTAAAATAGGAAACAAAACCTTTTATAAAAGAGCTAAGCATATCGACCTCTTTGTCATTGCCGGAACCCCATTATTCTTTTTTACCAAGGAAAAATACACCTTCCTGAAAAATGCTTTCTGGCCCCGTCAGTTTTTTGACATTATCAAGCATGATCACCCTCAAAAGCCTGTATTTGCAATTGGCGTGGGCAGTATTTACACGGGGGAACCAGATGCTTTAGCAAGACAATATGCCGAGGAGTTTCATTTTATGAATGACTTTTATAACACAGTTCAATTTTGTTCTTTTCGGGATAGCAAAACCGGGCGACTTTTTCAATGCGCTTTAAACAACGGAAAGGATGACATTAAAATTCTTCCGTGCCCGTCTATCTTTTCAGCCAGGCACCTGGGTGTCGTTCGGAATCCGGAGAATGTTTCTGATCAGATTGTTATTAGCTACAGTGAAGAGAGCGCTAATAGTGATACAGAAAAAGAAAAAACGATCATCCAACGTCGCAAAGCATTGGATGTGATTGTAAATCAATTGAAAGTAAAGGGATTCCCTATTGTCTTTTTTGCTCACAATAAAGTGGATAAAGAATTACATCATCAATTGGCAAAGAAATATCCGTTCGTTGAAACACTTTCCGGCACCAGCCACGATTTATTGAAGACATTGTCTGTTTTCAGAATGCTGATTACCTGGCGAGTACATGGTGCTATGGGAGCAGCTTCCATTGGTTGTCCGGTGCTTTTATTTAAAACGGATTCGCGCTCAACAAGCTCTGAGCTCTTTAATGTAGAGGTTATTGATGATCGTCAGTTGCTACCCGGACAAATCAACGACAAGCTGATAAGTATGCTTAACCAGGGAGTGCTCATGCAACAGAAGAATGTTGAAACTGTTGATTTTTGGGAGCAGAAATACCTGGAGGAACTAAAAGTAGCCATGGAGCCATTGGATTAAATCAGTATATCCTGGGTTTTATTCAGATTATCTTGAATGAATAAAAAATCAATAACACGAAAGTTATCTCTTAAATACTTGTTCAAATGGTTGACATATAGGTGGCAACGTTTGTTCTGTCCGGTTTATAAGCAAAATTGGATTATCCTGTTTAGGTATACAAAAGCATTGGGCGATAATCTGTTTTTATCTACTTTGGCACATGAAATTAAAAAGCGTAATCCGCATAGCGTGATTCATGTTATAACAGGATTACCTGTTCTCTTTAATCGAAATCCGAATGTTGATTTTGTAAGTCCAGAGCCTCAAAAACCAACGCCACATATGGGTAAATATCTACTTCATTATGAGTCGGCTTTTCCCTGGAAGCGAAATATACTGCATTACTGTCTGGATCAGGTAGGGATAAAAGATGTGTCGGATCAGGAATTAAAAACTTATATCTATCCTGATGATTCTGATTACAATTATATTGATCAATTATTGGGCCATTTAAAAAGCGAGCGAATAATTGTGATTACAACCATTGCCGGACCAAGATCAGATAAGAAAAATTGGCCCATTGAGTATTGGAAGGAGTTGTCAGCCCGACTATTGGATGATGGCAATGTCATCGTTAAAATCGGGTTACACTATGATGGGATTGAAGATATTTCCTTTTCACATCCCAAATTTTTAGATTTAACTGGTAAAATATCAATTCATCAAAGCGCTGCCTTAATGAGTTGTGCTCACTTATCGATTTGTCCGGTAACCGGTGTTTTGCACTTGGCTGCTGCTTTTGATTTACCATCATTGGCAATTGTTGGAGGTAGTGAACCAGGAATTGCCACTCAATTTTCACATGGTCACTATATCGAAAATCGTCCGGCATGTGCGGATTGTTATGAAAAAGGTCCTTGTTTAAATAATATCAAATGTCTGACGGAAATTTCCCCGGATATGGTTTATGAAAAAGCATTGGCACTGATGGGTAAAAATGGAGGGAGAAAGTTACCATAGCTGAATACTAACATATGCATCATTGAAATCGATATCCAATCTAATTCTGTGAGATGTGCAAGGAAAACAAGTATTGCATAGATAGTCAGGAGTGTGATTAAAAATATCTTGGGAGTTACATGGCGTAAAAAATGAACAACAAATATGCATGAAAAAAATAAGATTACTGTTTACTATTAATAATCTTGAAACCGCCGGTATGAGATTTGTTTTGGCTGATATTGCCACGGCCTTGCCGGAGGAAATGTATGCTATTTCGATTGCGGTTAATTACTTGACAGGCTCAAAGCTGGAAATTGAATTAAAAGAAAGATTTCCTGTTTTTGAAGCTTCATTGCGTACTTCTCGTCGCCCGAAATTCTTATATCCTTTTCGGGTTTTAAAGGAAGGCTTGCGATTAAGAGGGCAGTTTGATATCGCACATTCGTTTGATTACGCCTCGGATTATAGTGAAGGTTTAGTGATGCGAATTGCTAAAATCAAGTGGATAGCAGAGAAAACCAACCTGATTTATGATCCGGAGAAATGGGATCGCAAACTCAAATTGGCTCATAAAATTGTTTGTCTTAGTAATGCGCAAAAGGACCTGCTTAAAAAATATGCTGCAAAAATAGAAGTCATCCCAACTGGCGTTGATGAAAGTCGTATCAAGTCAGCAACACCGGCCAAGCGATCTTCTCATGGACTGACAAATGAGAATATCGTTTGTATTTCTGTTGCTCATTTGGTTGCTGTGAAAGGGCATATGGATATGATGCAGGCTATGATTGAACTGAAAAAGGAGTTTCCTGAACTCGTGATGTTATTTGTAGGTAAGGGAGAACCAGAATATGAAGCCAGACTAAAACAATTTTCCAGCGATAATGGATTAAGTGATTGTGTTCGGTTTTTAGGCGAGCGATCAGATATTCCGGAACTAATTAAGATGTCGGATTTTAAGCTGTTGGCTACCCGAAATATTGGTCGAAGGGAAGGTTTCGGTGCAGTTGTTGTTGAGGCAATGGCTTGTGCTAAACCCGTTATCTCAACAAAAAGCGGTGGTCCTGAAGATATTGTAAGGGATGGAGTAACCGGACTCTTAGTTTCTGCCGAAGGGCATACTCCTCTTGTGGAGGGGATCAGGGAATTTCTCAACAGGAATGAGGTGATGAAGAAGTACGGTATGGCTGGTTATCAATGTTACAGGGAAGAATACACAAAAACAATCATGGTCAACAGGTATCAAAACGTTTATGAATCCAACTAATACCGTTCATCTGCCAAAGCCCGTGAAGGTTAAAACCGCTGTCATACCCGTTGAGCAACAATTTCATTTGACAAGTGAAGTTCAGGCGTATGATTATCGGGAAATGGCTGTTTTTGCAGCAATAGGTTTTTTTCTGGGGGATGCCACATTTTACAAAAACAGGAAATGCCTGCAGCCTGGGATGAATTATTCGTTGAATGAGAAACGACAGGTGATTAAAAGTGATCCTTACTTTCAGTGGCAGTATGAACCGAGGGATTTGACTTTAAGTCAGGCTACAGAAGAGTTTGCCCATCTCTATGAACGATTGTGTAACGAAAACCTGGAAGGAAAGAATATCATTTTACCTTTATCCGGCGGATTAGATAGTCGGAGTCAGGCAGCTGCCATAATAGGGTATGATAATGTATTGGCTTATTCTTATAAATTTCATAACAGTTTCAATGAAACATTTTACGGCAAGAAAATTGCTGCTGTGATGAATTGTGAGTTTAAAGAATATGTTATTCAACGCGGTTATTTATGGAATGAACTGGATCGGTTGGCTGATATCAATCACTGCTATACAGATTTTACAGCTCCACGACAAATGGGGATTTATGATGCTTTTGATGGCATGGGAGATATCTTCTTTCTAGGTCATTGGGGAGATGTGTTGTTTGATGATATGGGAGTCAATGAACACCTTTCATTTGAGCAGCAGGTAGAAACAGTTCTGAAAAAAATAATTAAGAAAGGTGGATTGGAGTTGGGTAACGCACTTTGGCAGGAGTGGGGCTTAGCCGGTTCGCTTTATCAATACCTTTATGGTAAGGTGGCCAGATTGTTAGAGGATATTCGAATCGATAATGTAAATGCAAGAATTCGGGTATTTAAATCCATGTATTGGGCGCCACGTTGGACTTCTGTAAGTCTGAATATATTCAAGTCAAAACATCCTGTATTTTTGCCATATTATCATGAAGAAATGTGCCGCTTTATATGCACTATTCCCGAAAAACATCTATCAGCCCGACAAATTCAAATTGAATATATTAAGGAGAAAAGTCCGGCCATGGCTAAAATACCGTGGCAACCTTATCATCCATATAATTTATATAATTATTCCCGCTATTCAGGAATTATAAATACACCGAGGCGAGCTTTCAATAAAACCGCTCGACTATTAAAGGAGCAGCTTTTGAAACATCAACCCGCCACTACACGAAACTGGGAAATACAGTTTATGGGAAAGGAAAACCAGAAACGACTTTCTGATTATTTATTTAATCGGGGAAAAAGTGATTTGATTTCAAATGCGTTAGTTCAGACGTTTTATAATAAGTTCTTAAGTGTTTCAGACCCCGTCCGGTATGCACATGGCTTAAATATGTTATTAGTATTCAGGGTTTTTGAAGAGCGAATTGCAAAAGGTAATCACTAAAACTGAAGAATGCATATTTATACGATTTTGGGATTAAACGAAATTCTGACCCGGGAAATGCTAATTGATATGAAAATAGCCATCTATTCAGGTGAAATACCTTCCACTACATTTATTGAGCATCTTATCCGGGGGGTTGCTAAAGCTGGTTACGAGGTTGTACTTTTCGGACGATTGAGGAAAAGAGTAAACTATAATGATAAAAGGGTGATTATTAAAAATACGCCGATCTCTCCATTCTTCTCCATCCTTTTTGTTATTGTGCAAGGTCTTCTCTTCTTATTAAGACATTTTTCCGACAGATCTCTTTTAATAAAAGCGATGAAGGAAAAAGAACAAAAAACACTCCGTAAAAAGCTTTTGTTTTTGTCCAAAGTGTTACCGATTTTAAATTATCATCCGGATTTATTTCATATACAATGGATAAAAAGTGGAATTGAGTGGGACTTTTTACCTTGGTTCGGGATAAAACTTATTGGGAGTTTTCGAGGTTCTCATATTACTTACACACCCATCGTAAATCAGAAATATGTGGAGTTATATCAACAGTCGTTTCCGCGGTTTACTGCTTTTCATGCAGTATCAGAGGATATTGCTCATAAAGCAGTAACGTTTGGAGCAGATAGGTCTGTAATTCATGTTATTCCAGGTGCTGTTTCAGAGGAATTATTGAATCGGGTTCCTTCCCCCAAAGTCAATGGAA
Source organism: Marinilabiliaceae bacterium (assembly GCA_016342595.1). Taxonomy (GTDB): domain Bacteria; phylum Bacteroidota; class Bacteroidia; order Bacteroidales; family Marinilabiliaceae; genus JAEINY01. Next base: position 24,477 of record JAEINY010000023.1, on the reverse strand, counting down.
GTGCTTTAAAAATTATATCTGTTGGCCGGTTTCATTGGGTCAAAGGTTATCACTTTGCATTAGATGCCTGTAAGTTGCTCAAAGATGCCGGAGTTGAATTTACATATACCATTATTGGAGGGGTCGGTCAGGAAGAAATACCATTTCTACGACGGTCTTTGGGATTGGAAAAGGAGGTGAAATTTGTAGATCATTTGTCTCACAACCAATTACTGAGTGTGCTTGCTGAAGCAGACGTATGCTTGTTGCCAAGTGTTGAAGAGGGAATTGCAAATATTGTGTTGGAAGCTATGGCTTTGGGCGTACCTGTAATTTCTACAAATTGCGGTGGAATGAGCGAAGTTATTACCAATAAAGTAAGCGGTTGGTTGGTATCGATCCGTAGCTCAAAAGCTATTTATAAAGCCATTATAGATTATCTAAACACGGATGAAGTTGAACGGGAAAAAATGATTGAAAATGCCAGGGAAGCCGTTAAAAGCAAGCATTTGCTAAGCATGCAAATTGCCAATATGATTCGTTTGTATCAGAAAGCAATGAACGTTTCACCACTTGATAAACTTGAAAATGAACGGCCATGACAGTCGGCTTAGTTTTATCCTCCTTACCGGGGTATTCCGAAACTTTTTTCAGGAACAAAATACATGTACTAAAGCAGCATGGCTTTCAAGTGATTCTTTTTACAAGTTACACCATTCAAAAAAGTGACTTGGATTTTAAAAAAGGACCACCAGAGTTTAAGTCTAATCCGCTCTTCTATTTCATGCGGGTTATTATTGAACTGTTGCATTTATTACTGGTCGTTCCTGGTCGGGTAATCAGGCTGGTAACATTGGAATGGGCAGATGGTAAAGGGATCTCTCAAATCATGAAAAACCTTTATTCTAATTCGCATATTCTTCGAAGTAATCTGGATTGGTTACATTTTGGTTTTGCAACCCAGGCTTTAGAAAAAGAAAATCTGGCAACAGTACTGGGGGCACGAATGGCTGTAAGTTTCAGAGGCTATGATATTAATGTGTATCCCATGAAATACCCTGATGCCTACAAAGCTGTTTGGGGCAAACTCGATAAAGTACATTCTATTTCAGATAGTCTTTATCACAAAGCACTGAAAATTGGTCTGCCTTCTGATGTGTCATATGAGAAAATAACACCAGCCATAGATGTAAGATTTTTTACACCTGCAAAACGTTCTTTTAATGGAGGTGATAAGCTGGTCATTACTACAATTGCCCGCTTAACCTGGATAAAGGGATTGGATTATGCCATTCAGGCAATGAGGATTTTAGCAGATAGTGGCTGTGATTTTTCTTATCAGATTATAGGTGATGGGATTCTGTATGATCGGCTTTGTTTTGCTATCCATCAGTTGGAGTTGGATAATTATGTGCAATTGATCGGGAGAAAAAGTAGCCATGAAATACGCGACATTTTAAATAAAACAGATATCTATCTGCAGCCAAGTTTAGAGGAAGGTTTTTGTAATGCGGTTCTGGAAGCTCAGGCATGTCACTGTATGTGCATCGTCACGGGAGTGGGTGGACTGGTTGAAAATGTCCAGAATGGTATTACGGGGTGGCATGTAGCTGTTGGTGATTCTGAAAGTATTGCCCGGAAAATTATTGATGTGATTAATATGTCTGAAGAGGAAATAGAAAGAATTCTTTGTAATGCAGGGGAACGTATTAAAACAGAGTTCTCCATCGAATTACAACAGCAAAAATTTATCAGGTTTTATGAGCAAGACTAATTACCTGTTCTCATTTATTAAGTATATACAACCCGTTTGGTATTTTAATCTGAAGGCCCAAAGAGAGTATTGGCCGGATTATAACAGTTTGTCCGAGGATGATAAACAGATGATCAGATACGATGACCAATATACAACAGAAAAAGCAGCTCTGTGTGATGCTGCATACCAAGCTATCCATAAAGGGATCGTCGCTGGAAATGACAATGAATCTTTAATACCACAAAAATCTGTAAATACAGTTATTGATAATTACCGATTCATTCGAAAGTATAATCACCCGATTTGGTCTGTATATGTGTTGGTAATAAGATTGTTGCATTTTCAAAGTCCTGTTGCAGAGATTAAAGCCTTTACAAAGTGCAGAAAGATAAAGCGCAATAATTTAATCGATGTCTTTAAAATATACGATGATTATACTAACTATCACTCGCAATTGGTTGAATCATCGCCTTTAGTAACAGTGATTATTCCTACATTAAACAGATATGATTTTTTGCATAACACCTTGAAGGACTTCGAAAAACAGGATTATAAAAATTTTGAAATAATTGTTGCCGATCAATCTGATCATTTCGAGATTGAGTTTTATAAGAAATACGATCTCAAGTTAAAAGTACATCACCTCGCTCAAAAAGGAGTTTGGAATGCCCGCAATTTTGCAGTTAAAAAGGCTAGCGGTGATATTATTGCTTTATCGGAAGATGATGTCCGGATTCAACCTAACTGGATTCGCGAACATTTGAAATGTCTGTGTTATTTTGATGCGGATATTTCAGCTGGTGTTTTTTATCCCGAAGGAGGTGCTATACCAGGGGAAAAATCATTTTTTAAACCGGCGGATCAGTTTGCTACAGGAAATGCCATGCTGTATAAACGGGTTTTTCTTTCAACAGGATTATTTGATAAGCAATTTGAGCGACAAAGGATGGGGGATGGTGAGTTTGGATTACGCTCCTATCTTTTAGGATATAGATCAATCAATAATCCGATAGCAAGTTGTGTGGATGTTAAAGCATCCACAGGTGGCTTTAGGGAATTCGGTGTCTGGGATGCCTTTCGCTCGTCTCATATTTTTTCACCTCGCCCAGTACCAAGTGTTTTGTATCTGACACGAAAGTACTACGGAAGGAGTGCAAGTCTGTGGTATTTGCTGTTAAATATTCCACTATCTGTGATTCCCTATAAATACAAGAATGAAAAATACTTGAGAATTCTCGGATTATTTCTCTTCATACTGCTGTTACCTCTGATTATCATTCAGGTTATACAATCATGGATTAAGTCTGGTGAAATGATAAAAAATGGACCACTCATTGAAACCCTTTAAGAAATTATTAATTGTCAGTTCGGAATTTCCTCCGGGGCCCGGGGGAATTGGAAATCATGCCTTTTCATTGGCCAAAGCGTTAGCTGCTCAAAATTGCCAGGTATGGGTCGTAGCTGATGCCAATTATGCAAAAAATGAGGAAGTCAAACAATTTGATCAGGCCTTACCATCCGGAATACATATGCGCCGCGTTTTTCGTCGTGGCGTTCAAACCTATCTGGGTCGTATAAAAAAGGTGGCTTCCATTTTGCGGAAAGAGAAAATAGATACAGTGATATTATCCGGTCGCTTTTCGCTATGGATTGGTGGACTACTTAAAATGTCTGCTTTCAGGTTTAAATCCATCGGGATCTTACATGGTTCCGAAGTTCGACTAAAAAATCAGCTATGGAGACGATTTACGTGGTGGTGTATTCGTCAGACCAATTTTTTGGTTCCGGTATCTTCGTTTACGCACCAGTTGTTACCCCCCCAATTACAACGTAAACCTTTTAAAGTGATTGAAAACGGAATTGATCCCCTTGAAATGAACGGTTTAATCAGGGATAAGGAGTTGAAAGGGAGTCCGGTATTACTTACCGTTGGGAATGTTACACCGCGTAAAGGGCAACACCGGGTGATAAAAGCATTACCTAAAATACGAGAAAAATATCCTTCTGTACACTACCATGTTGTGGGTTTACCCACCTATAAGGAACCGTTTCAGCAATTGGCGGAATCATTAGGTGTAAAAGACTTGGTTACTTTTCACGGTCGCTTGCAGCACCGGCATGAATTGGGAGCCGTTTATTCGGCTGCTGATTGTTTTATTATGTTGAGTGAGAATCAGGCAGATGGTGAAGTTGAGGGATTCGGGATTGTCATTCTCGAGGCGAACTACTTTAAGTTACCGGCCATAGGCGCGAAAGGATGTGGTATTAGCGCCGCCATTAAAGATGATTACAATGGCTATTTAGTGGACGGAGATGAGTCCGATGAAATTCTTGAGAAACTCCATAAGGTGATGGAAAATCGTTGCAGATTGGCCCGGGATGCTTATCAATGGTCCGTAGAGCATGATTGGAATAAGGTTGTATTAAAATATATTGATGTAATCAATGGGTTGAATTAGATGGTGTTAGCAGTTATTTCACATACCCGGCATTTCAAAGATATGAATGGGAATGTAGTTGGATGGGGGCCCACTGTTCGGGAAATGAATTATCTGGCAACCAAGTTTGAAACCGTTTATCATTGTGCCCCATTACATGAAGAGGAGATACCGCCAAGTTCGCTCGGCTATGCGGAAAGCAATATTGTGTTTGTACCACTGATTCCTTCCGGTGGTAATTCGCTTGTGCATAAGTTAGGCGTTTTACGGTATGCTATTGAGAATATTCGAAGAATTAAAAGAACGATAGAGAGGGTTGATGTTTTTCAATTTCGTGCCCCAACGGGTATGGGGATTTATGCCATTCCCTTTCTTAATCTGATGGTGTCTAAAAAGGGCTGGTTTAAATACGCCGGTAACTGGGCACAGAAGCGTCCACCGTTTGGTTATGCCATCCAACGTTTTTATCTGAAGCACCAGACAAAGCGTAAGGTGACCATTAATGGAAAATGGCCGGGACAGCCTGATCATTGCATTACTTTTGAAAACCCCTGCCTTTTCGATGAAGAGCTGCAAAAAGGGGTACAAAGCATCGAAGAAAAAAGGTATGATGGCAAATTGGATTTTTGTTTTGTAGGACGTCTGGAGACGGCCAAAGGGGTGCGTCGCATATTAGAAGCGTTTACATCACTTGGGGCCCATCCTCGGGTAAATAAGATACATTTGATTGGGGATGGTGTGGAAAAAAAAGAGTTTGAAAAAATGGCCAAAACAGTTGAGTCAGAAGTAATTTTTCATGGTTATTTGGGCAGGGATAAAATCGGTGATATTCTTCAATCCTGCCATGTTTTTCTATTGCCATCAACCGCTTCAGAAGGATTCCCGAAAGCCATTGCCGAAGCTGCCAATTATGGATGTGTACCGGTTGTATCCGATGTTTCAAGTATTGGTCAGTATATTCATCAGTATGAGAATGGTTTTTTGGTAGATCACAGGGTCACATCGTGTGATGCTTTATTAGAAAGACTATTAGAAGTGTTGGAAAGTAAGGAGCTAAAAACCATGGCCTCCAGTGCTGCAAAAATAGTTGACAAATTTACATTTAGACATTATTATACAAGAATAATTAGCGAAGTTATAGATTCGTAATTTATGATTAAAACACTATTAAGTGATAAGTACAGTTTGGCTTACCTCATCTTTCATGTGATCCTGGGGGCTATTTCAACCATCATTAAATGGCCATTGATCATTTGGTTTTACTTTTTTTTAGGGACCTCAATTTTGACGACCATAAAACATGGGAATGTTGTTTGGCTGATATGTATCCTTGCATATATTCCAGGAATCGAACTGATCGCCCGAATGACAAATGCGTATCCGTTTATCCCTTGGGAGATAGGAAAGTATTTCCCGGTTGTTATTTTTATGATTTTGTGTCTTATCGAGAAGATTCGCGTGGAGCGTCTGCTTTTCGGGGGACTCATTATACTTTTTACAATTCCAGCCGTGATTTTGGGGAACAGTAATTTTGAGCGCATTTCGTTTGCTCTTTTCGGTATTATAAACACCGGCATTTTATGTGTCATCTTCTTCGGTAGAGTATTGTTTATAGATGATTTCAAAAGGATTTTAAAAAGTTTGATTTCACCCATTGTGATGATACTGACCTATGTCATCGTCAAATCTCCGGACTTAAGTGATGCCTCTTTTGGATTGGCTTCAACCGCTGAAATGACAGGAGGATTCGGAGCCAACCAGGTATCAACGATCTTCGGCGTAGGTTTTGTTGTGATGTTAGTTGCCTACTTGTTAGGTTTTAACATTTTCGGACGAAAGTGGCTGAGCCTGTTTGTGGCAGGATTACTTCTTTCACGCGGTTTATTGAGTTTTTCTCGTGGAGGTGTGGTTGTTGCCGTATTAGCAATAAGTGCAATGATCGTGGTGATTAGTGGTTATAAACTACCTCGAAAGGCTGTGCCCGGCATAAAAAGGATAAAACTCTCTCATCTGTTCGTAGGTATTCTTTTGCTTGGCGTGATATTTTATGTGAGTAATGAGATAAGCGGTGGAAATTTAGCGTTGCGTTACATGGGTGAGACAAACTCTTCGCTTGCTGGTGGGAAGAGAAGTTTGAATAGTTTAACTACCGGAAGATTGGAGATAGTCATGGCGGATATACAGATGTGGCTCGATCATCCCTTTTGGGGAATAGGAGGGGGGAACTCAGACCTTTTTCGAAGAGGGTATGGTGTCAATAATATGTCTCACAGTGAGTTTTCCAGACTATTGGCAGAGCAGGGCGTTTTTGGAATTCTCATTATACTGATGTTATTATATCCCTTACTCTATAAGCTTAAGTTTGATCGCCTTAATTATGCCTTTTTTATTGGATTTTGGATTCTGGCCATCGGCAGTTCTTTTCATTCAGCCATGCGTACGATGTTAACGCCGTTCTTTTTTGCACTGAGTTTGATATATATACTTCCCATTCGGCGCCCCAAGCAGAAGAAGGTGTCTTAGAATTTTGAGAATCCGCTTAACTAATAGATTGTCTTTTTATGTTTGTAATTAGTAAAACGACTGATGCCCAGGTTCTGATCAGATTTTATATTGAGGAATTGAAACTTCCTGTAAAATCTATACATAGCTATCGCTTAGGAGAAGAATATCAGTTGTTTTGGACCAATGTCAGAGCCGTTGATAATCTTACTGTGTATAAAAACGGTTTTGTTATCGGAAAAGTAGCATTCAATCAGCCTCACAGCGATCATCCCTATGACTATAAGGATATGGAGATACCTTCCGATATTAATCCCCTCCTAAATTTTGTTGTGGTAAAGAAAAACGACCGTGGATGGAAAATTGAACCAGGTGAGCAGGGGGCAATTTATTACTCAGGAGAGGCTATATCTGATTATACCCTATTGCTGGCTCTTTTGCATGGCGTATCGCCAGATCGTTACGGTGTTGGTATGTTGGTTGCTACCGGATACTTCATCGCTAATGCCACCTTGTTCTCAGCCATTAAACGCGTTAAGTATCTGCATGGAATTACGCTTCCTGAAATGAGTGAATACCGGTGTGCAGATTTTGAGCCGGTTGTTAATAATGATAGGGAAATGATACGTCACTTGGTAAGTCTTTTACCTGTTGATATTAAAGCCTCCATATCTCTTTCAGGAGGTATGGATAGTCGCTTTGTTTTGGGACTATTAACAAAAAAAAGTATTGTACCGAATGCTTATACCTTGCCGAGTGAAGAAACCGGATTGGTGGAAGATATATGCAAGCACCTTCATCTGAAGTTGCACGTGCAAAGAGCTGATGGGATGCATAATTTCCAGTATACTCTGCGAACCGATGCGCGAATATACAGTAGTGGAGGAAATTATCATAAAATGATTCATGAGTTTATGCCAGATCATTATATTTTTAATGGTTTATGTGCCGAACCCGCTCTTAAAAATGTATACAGTTCTGTTTGGAAGGATTTCCGGGTAAAGAAGACGGAGGTGATAAATCAAATTATAGCACTCGTTTATTTAGGGGATGTATGCGAAGAGATTAAAGGAGTCAATATTCGCAAATCGGAGTTGAAACAGAAGTATAAAGAGCTTTTCAGCGACCTTACTATAATGGCTGAATCATTGAAAAAGCATGAAATTACCAGGTTGTTTAATCATTTTAACAGAAGTTTAAATTGGGTACAGGCGCATACTATGGATTTGAGTTATACCATCTATCCGCTATTCCTGTTGGCTAATAAAAGAGCAGTGGAACTAGGAATCCGTAGTCCTTTGTATAACAATCTATATGCCGACCGTTTACGACGTATGAATGTGTCATTATTACCAGGGTGCAATGTGAATTACTCAGGAAATCGTCCGTTTAATGGTAAGTCCTTTTTAATCAGGGATATTTATAAGATATACCATGAATATTTCAGCCGTGTTTTTGTTTACCTAAAGAACAGAAATGAGGGTCGGAAAGGGGGGCGTATTTCTGAGCGTACCAGGTTTGAACTGGAAGAAGGTAAGGGTTTTGAGCAATACTTTACCCATCCACTGAATGAATTGTTGAGCAGACCTGAAGTACGAAAAAATACAAAACGAGCTGCACTAACGGTGAATAATGTTTTGTTATTATCAGAGAAGTACAGGGTATACAGAAACGACATTATAGCAAACCAATCTCATTGAAGATCATGGTCCTGTTAAGTATTCTTTTGTCGCACGATTAGAGGTTCTGTTTATCATTAATTTATCCGTTAAATGAAAATCAAAGCTCTCCAAATATTATACATTGGCAATAAGTTATCAAAAAAAGGTAATTCCGTTACAGGTATGGAAACCCTGATGCCCCAATTGGAATCGTTAGGATATCATGTAAAGGGGGTTTCCGATAAAAAAAATCAGGTCATGCGGCTGATTGATATGTTGATCAGTACAGTTCGATACAGCAGAAAGACTGATTTTGTGCTAATCGATACCTATAGCTATAAAGGCTTCATTTATGCCGCAGTACTGTCGCGTGTCTGTCGGTTGCTTAAATTATCATATGTTCCAATATTACGTGGAGGGAATCTTCCGGTCCGTCTTGAAAGAAGTCCCAATGAATGTCGACGTATTTTTACGCGTAGCTATATAAATGTAGCACCATCCTATTATTTATTAAGTGAATTTGAGAAAAGAGGTTACACAGCTTGTTTCATTCCAAACAACATAGATATTGGCCAGTATCCTTTTAAACAACGCTCTGCAGTAGCGCCACGGCTAGTGTATGTACGAAGCTTCGATGCCATATACAACCCTCAAATGGCTATAGAAGTGCTAAAGATATTACTGGTTATCTACCCCGATGCAAGATTATGTATGGTGGGGCCGGATAAAGATGGAACACTTGCTAAATGCCGGCAGTTGGCGCAGGAATATGATTTGACAGATAAAATCGAATTTACCGGTATGTTAAGTAAGAAGGAGTGGCATAAACGATCAGAGAATTACGATATTTTTATTAATACTACAAATATTGATAATACACCGGTAAGTGTTATTGAAGCCCTGGCATTAGGCTTACCGGTTGTCAGTACCAATGTAGGAGGGATACCTTATTTGCTCGAAAATAAGAACGATGCTCTGTTGGTTGAAAGGCAGGATGTTAATGGAATGGTAGCCGCTATCGAAAAGCTACTGGATTCAGAAGAGTTGGTTTTGAAATTATCTCTTAACGGTCGAAAGAAAGCTGAATCTTTTGACTGGCACAATGTTAAAACAAAATGGCAAAACCTGCTTTCTAATCATGATTGATCTTTTCAAAATAATGCGGCTAATGGGGTATCCTGTTTCTCAGGCAAAACGTGAATATAGTACTATTCAAAAACAAAATGATTTAAAAGTTTGGCAGACACAAAAGCGTTGGGAGTTAATAAAGTATCACTTTGATAATAATCCCTATTATAGATTGAGAGTAGGTGAAATCCCTCAGGAATGGGAAGATCTTCCTGTTCTGAAAAAAAGTGATCTTCAAGGAGATTTCCTGTCAAAAGTTCCACCAGTTTTTCGTGAAAAAGATCTTTATATATCAAATACTTCCGGTTCTTCGGGGCAACCTTTCTTTTTTGCCAAAGATAAATTAACCCATGTATTAATCTGGTTAAATGTGGAAGCACATTATCGTAATGCTGGTATTTCGATCAATGATAAACAGGCCCGGTTTTATGGTATTCCCTTAAATAAGAAATCTCTGATCAGGGAGCGCATTAAAGACGTCTTCGCCAATCGTTATCGTTTTTTGGTCTTTAATCTGGAAGAGAAAATACTACATCAATGGATCTGCAAATTTCGTAAAACACCGTTCAAGTTTATATATGGATATACCAATTCCCTGGTTGTTTTTGCAAAGTATTTAATTCAGTTGGACATCGTTCTAAAGGACGTTTGCCCAACGCTCAAAATATGTATCGTGACATCTGAGCTTTGTGTGGATGAGGATCAGGTATTATTGGAAAAAGCGTTCGGTATAAAAATATTTAATGAATATGGGGCATCCGAGTTAAGTGTTATCGGATTCAAGAAAGGTGAATACTGGGTAGTATCTGATGAAGTGGTTTACCTGGAGGTGTTGGATGAAAATGATCAGCCGGTTGAAGAAGGAACCGTTGGCAAGTTGGTTTGCACTTTATTACACAATCGGGCCACCCCCATTATTCGTTACGAAATCGGTGATTTAGCTTCCATCTCTGAAAAAAATGGTCGAACGTATATCACTCATTTAGCTGGACGAGAAAATGAACTGGCCGAGTTACCTTCAGGACGCAAGGTACCTGGGTTCACCTTTTATTATGTGGTTCGATCAATATTGGAACAATCTGATTTTATGAAAGAGTACCGGATCGTTCAATTATCAAAGTCATTATTTGAGATACAGGTTGTTTCCGAACGAGAAGTGAGTAATGATGTAGAGTTGATTATCCAAAGATCATTTGATAAATATTTAGAGTCTGGATTGCAGGTGCAACTTAAAACTGTGGAGTCAATTGACAGGTCTGGTAATGGCAAGTTCAAGCACTTTATTAGCATGGTTTAATAGTTAGAATCAATGATGATGCTTAAAGAAGTTTTATTAAATGCTTTTCCCTTAGCAAATAATTCTCTTGATCTGGTGGTGCTTAAGAAGCAAAATCAGACCGTCATTAATCTTAGTATATCTGATGGAAAAATAAAAAAATATGAACATCTGAGTTTAGATATCGAGTTCGAATATTCCATTGTTAAATGGCGAAACTTTGACTATAAATGGGTGGATACGTCAAGGCGGAGGATTGCTAACTATTACTCCCCGAAGTGTTTAGTATTGGACAATGGCTTTAAAGTGGTAGGCGGAAGTACTATTGGTGTATGGGAGTTTAATTCAAAATTCCCAACAAAGTTAAAGTGGATCATTCATGATGCGTTTTTAACTCCATTGGTTAAATATGATCGTAATAATCAGGTTATTTGGTTCGCAAGCCTGTTTGACTTACCACAGTTTTTGTCGTTAAAACTTTTATATACTCAGAAATCTTTTCCGGAATTCAGTCGTTCACCTGTTCCATTTTCAGCAATCTTGACTTTTACAGATCATTGTGATTTTGATACCGATGTTACGCTGGAAAAACAAAGAGAACTCTTTAGGAAATATAACATCCCGGTTACAAAGGGATTTTTCCTTTATCACTATTCAAAACGGAAGAATAATGTATCCTGGGAACGCCAAAAGGACTTACTCACTAAATGGCTTACAGATGGTCATGAGCTTTGCCACCATAGTTTGACTCAATCTATTCGCAGTTCAAAAGATAAAGCCCTGGACGAGCTGAAAATGATTATTCATGAAGGTTTGAATTGCGTCACATGGATAGACCACGGTTATCAGCCTTATAACTTCACTAAATTAAATGGTGATGTGGCGGAAAAAGATAAGTGGGCCGGTATTTTAAAGCAAGCCGGGATTAAAAACCTATGGAACTATTTGGATACAGGAACATCTGGTAGAGGTCTTATAAATCAACTGGATTATGAAGCGTTTCAGTTTAAAAATTACCTTCGAAATGCGCTTCATCTAAAAGGTAAAAGAGGATTACAGTTTTTTATCCGGAGCTATTACTTGTATTTTGCTTCAGCCAGCTCTAAAAAAGTTTATTTCGATTTTGTGAAAACCGTCAAAAGAAAAGAGTTTCGAAACGGCCTCAGAAGTTTTGCTGTTTTCTTCAGGGTATCAATTCTGTTTTTGTTATCCTTATTGAATTTACTGAATTGGCGATCGAAACGAAATCGTGTTACCCAATGGGGGAAGTATGCACCTGTATTTTTCAAAGCCAATGTTCAGGGCAAACGCTTCAATGTCTTTCAAACGCTAGAAGTTCATGATTTTAATCAAACCTTTTCTCCGCAGAATATAAAACACTTCATCGAAGGTCATGGTGTGTGCCTGGCTCATACTTATTTTTCAGTTTTAGATAAGCATTTGGATGGGCGGATCTTTAAGAATTGTGATGGTGAATTTATGCCTGGAATTATCAAGGTATTTGAACGCTTGCATCAACAGGTCATGGATGAGAAATTATGGATCGGGCAGCTAAAAGATGTGGCCGATTATTTTGATCAATTTGAACAGATTTACTTTGATATTGATGATGATGGGAATATAAATCACCATGTGAAAAATGCTGATTCTCAAATTTATTTCAAATATACTGATTGATAGATGGAATATAATAAGGAGGTTAAGCCGTTATTTCCCATGTTACTTGTATAACCATCAGATGCTGTTATAGCCAGCTACGCAGGCTTTTCTTTAACCACAGATTGCACGAATTAACACAAATTGGTTTTCCTGCGGAAAACCTATAATCTGCTAGTATGAGGATCTTATTGTTATCCCAATATTTCAGACCTGAAATGGGTGCTCCTCAAAACCGATTATTTGAAATGCTTGGGGGGTTTAAGCAGGAAGGTGTTGACATTGCCGTTGTTACAGCCATGCCAAACTATCCGGAGGGTCGGGTTTTTGACAAGTACCGGGGGAAATTCACTATCCTGGAAAATTTAGACGGTATGTTGGTGAAGCGTTTTTGGCTGTATGCTTCAAATTCAAAGCGTGCTTTACCCCGGATCATTAGCATGCTATCGTTTAGTTTCACAGCTTTGTTTTCTTTTGTTTTTTGTAGAAGGTTTAAACCTGATATATTAATCGTTGAAAGTCCCCCATTAACACTGGCTTTAACTGGTTGCTTGCTGGCATTCATGTGCAACTGTAAATTGGTAACTAATGTTGCGGATTTATGGCCTTTGTCTGCCGTTGAATTGGGGGTGATTTCAAAAGGTCGAATCTATACGGTTCTGGAACGCATGGAGCGCTGCATCTATAATCGATCTGCTGCAGTATTGGGGCAATCTCAGGAAATTGTGGAGTATGTTCAAGAGCACACCAGTTCCCACGTATATCTGTTTCGTAATGGAGTAGATTATCAGCGATTTGAAGCTGCACCGGTTGTAGAGACGGCTGAAAAAAATAGGTGCAGAAAGATTATTTATGCTGGCTTGCTAGGGGTTGCCCAGAGAATTAAAGAGATTTGTGAATCAATTAACTTTACCGATTACGGCCTGGAATTTCATATTTTCGGTGCCGGGCCCGAACGGGAAGAGGTCATCGAATTTTTGAATGAAAATCCGGACCGTGGAATAAAGTATAAAGGCGTATTAAGTTTGGAGGAAGTACCTGGTGTTTTAAAGCAGTATGATGGCGCTCTGATACCGCTTACTCGAATGATTTTTGGTGCTGTTCCGTCAAAGATATATGAAGCAATGGCCGCTGAATTGCCCATCCTTTTCTCTGGCGATGGTGAAGGTGCCCGAATCATTCAAACCAATAATATCGGATGGGTTAATAAAGCAGGAGATATGTCCGGCCTGGAAGCCAATATAAAAATCTTCTCTAAAGCCAATGTGAAAAGTATAAAAGAAACGTGTAAGGTGTTGGCAAGAGGTCAGTATAATCGTAGTCTACAGATAAGAAACCTCTATTCTTTTTTAATGGAAAATGTAAAATGAAGTAAATGGTGAAACGCTATTTGGACATTGTATGTGCAGTCATTTTGATTTTGATATGTTTTATTCCAGCAATTGTAATTGCATTACTTATCGTTTTAGGATCAGGTTTTCCTGTGTTTTTTGTTCAGAAAAGAGTGGGTAAGCACCATCGTCCATTTTTTTTATATAAATTTAGAACCATGCGAGCACTCAACGGCGCAGATCAAGGGTGGTTTGATGCAGGGGGTAGTGCAAGAATAACAGGCATTGGGAAAATTCTAAGGAGAAGCAAACTGGATGAACTCCCACAGCTTATTAATGTCCTGAATGGATCAATGTCGTTTGTGGGGCCTCGTCCGGAAATAGAAAAATGGACGCAGGTATATCCGAAACGGTGGTTAAAAGTACTTTCTGTTAAGCCTGGTATTACAGATAATGCATCCATCGCTTTTCGAAATGAAGAGGAGATATTAGCAAAAGCTGATAATGCCGAGACTTGTTATCGAAATCAAATTTTGCCTAAAAAACTTGATTTATATGAGCAATATGTCGATTGCCATTCCCTCCTGAGTGATTTTCAGATTATCCTAAAAACAATCCGTGTTGTTGTGACTAAATAGAAAAAGGGTGTTCATGATACCAATTCCACGGGTTTTCACCCATGGCTATTATTGTTGGTGCGATAACTATCCCCCTCGTGGTTCCTTTGCGTTATAGCAATTCTGAAGGGATTTAATATCAAAAACTCCGGAGGAGTTCAACCATTAAATGTGACAGAGTCATAAATATATAAGTAAGTTCCTTGATTACATGTTATTTGCATCCATTCAATTTTTACTATTTGTAATAATCGTTTTCGCCATTTACTATGTAGTGCCAAAGCAGCACCGGAAAATTATTTTGCTTTTGGCAGCTGGGATGTTTTTGATTTCTTTTTCGCCCTCATATCTGATCTATTCATTCGTATTTGTCGTCGTTAACTATTTGACAGGTATAGGTATTGCTTTCTTTAACGGGCACGTACGCGCTATTCTGTATTATACAGGTCAGGCGTTTAATATTTTGGGATTAGTAATTTACAAGTATTTAGATTTTGTTATCGATAACACGAACTTCTTCCTTGCTTCTGTTTTTGATTGGCAATTACCTCATGTAGAAATAATTGTGCCTATCGGTATTTCTTATTACACGTTTCAGGGAGTTAGCTATCTTTACCTGGTGTATAAAGCAAAGGATGTTCCTGAAAGCAATATATTGGATTTTTTGCTATACATGCTTTTCTGGCCAAAGTTATTAGCAGGTCCTATCGAGCGTCATCGTACCTTTCTTCCACAAACCAAAAACTACGTGAGCTTTGACTATGCCCGTATTGTATCCGGGCTCCGGCTGTTTATGTGGGGGCTGTTTAAGAAGGCTGTCGTAGGTGATACTTTTGCTATTATCATAAGTAAAGTTTACGGCAATATTGAGGTCTATCAAGGGATACCATTGTTATTGACGTTTATGATTCAACCGGTTCAGATCTATTGTGATTTTTCAGGATATACAGATATGGCTTTAGGTTTGGCGAAAATTTTTGGTTATAAGCTGACGGATAATTTTAAACGTCCATTTATGGCCAGGTCGGTGGGTGATTTTTGGCGAAGGTGGCACATCTCATTATCCTCCTGGTGTAGTGATTTTATTTACAATCGTTTGTTATTAAAGCATCGCAAGTGGGGAGATAAAGCCGTTGTATATGCCATATTTGTTAGTTTCACAGTAATTGGCATCTGGCATGGCGCCAAGTGGACCTATGTTTTTCTTGGATTTATGCAAGTCATTGCATTAACATATGAGTTTATGACGCGAAGATGGAGAAATAGTATGAAGACTAGGACATCACCCTTCCTGCATAAATGGTTTAGTCGTGGTTTGGTTTATCTTTTTTTCTCAGCTTCTCTGGTTTTTTTCTTTGCCGATAGTTTGAGCGATGTGGTTCATTTTTATAAATATCTGTTTATAATTGAGAATATAACGAACACCAGTTTTGGATTCAATATTGTACATACAGAGTTTTATCTGGCTGTTTTGCTTGGAGCTGTTGTCTTGATGCGCGATGTATTAATTGAGGATAAACCGGGAGAACTACAACTATTTCAGCGAATACGTGATTTTGCTATTCCCAGATGGACATTGTACCTTATTTGGATGTTATGTGTGGTTTATTTTTCGAAAAACCAAGCTCATTTCGTGTATATGCAATTTTAAAAGATAAATTGATGAAAGCCCTTTTATCTAAATCACTGCTTCTGTTGTTTTTATTCGGAGCATTATCCATTGGAAGTTATAAAATGAACAATTACTTGATTGTCAGGTATGGATTTGCACTTAAAGATACGACAGAGATCTTAATTACCGGAAGCTCCTTGGTTACCTTAGGTTTAGATCCTGAACATATACCAAAATCTGAAAATATCGGTTTAGCGGCTGAGCCAATTGTGATTTCCTTTTTCAAACTCCGGGATATTCTTCCGGACAAACATGCTTCTCTTCGAAAAGTTGTTATCTCATGTTCGCTTCAGGAACTGCCAAATCAGGATAAGGTATTCAATAGCAATAAACCAATGGTTGTTGAGATGTTTACCCGACTGTCTTTCCTAAAAAAAATGATCACTCTGCAGGATTTAAAGCAATTTGATGTCGATTACTTTTCATATTTAGAAGTTTACATCCGAAATCGTATTTTTCCCAACTATGCTTTTTTTTCAAGATGGATGAAGCAAGATAAAAAGAATTGTGATATTGAAAGCTTATTGCATATTGGAGGCTTTCAAAAAAATAGTTCCTTTAACCAACGTCAGGTGGGGCGAAGACGAATGGATCCTAAGCGGTATGTATCCAAGTATTTTCCGGAGGATCGACGTGATGAAAAAATTAGTCCGGTAAATTATCAGTATCTGGACTCTATTGCCCGCTTATGTCAGGAACGGAATATTGAGTTGGTCGCTGTTGGAATGCCTGTTTCAAAGGAACTTTATGAAGAAATACCGGAATCTTATAGGAATTATTATAAGGAAAAAATGAAGGATCTAGCGAGCTTACCGCACTGTCGTTATATAAATTTGACTCACACAGCTGAAAATGATTGGTTCTCTGACCTTATTCACTTAAATGAAAAAGGGGCCCTTCAAATATCTCTGGTGATTAAGCGTGAATTAAATAAGGCGCTTTAACTCTTGCCCAAACTTTAAAAAGTTATTAAATTGAGCATTACTGTCTCAAGGGAATGACTATTTCCGATTTGCATTGTCTTTTCGTCATTCCGCCAATGTGGGGTTGAGGTAACTTTTTGATAAAAAGGTTGTAATGTGTGATTAAATTGATGATTATGGCAAGAAATAGTTTTTCCTTGATTGTAGTGGTAATGTTTTTCTGTGTTTTTTCATATGGTAAGGGCTACCATGTCACAAAATCCGGTACTTCTTCCGGAGATGGTTCGCTTGAAAAACCCTGGAGTATTGAGTATGCATTTGACAGGAGCAACCAGGTTCATCCCCGGGGGGGAGACACTGTGTATATTCATGCCGGGACTTATGTTATTGATATTCATGTCTGGTTTGGGGGAGATGAAAATAATAATGTGGTTCTTACTAATTATCAGGATGATCGTGTTATAATTGATGGGAATACAGGTGACGATAAACCTGCTGTCATTTATATCCAACCCGAAGGAGGTGGGTATGTGACCATTGAAGGGTTAGTTATAACCAATAGTAATACAGTAAGATATACTGATTATGAAGGGAGCTTTCCACCGATGCCACAAGGAAAATCAGGAATCATGGTAGCAGCTCATAATTACACCATTAAAAATAATATTATCCATGATAATCATTCCAATGGGATTGGGGCTTTTGCAGGTAATGCCAACATACATGGAAACTTGATTTTCTACAATGGGTGGGATGCTCCGGATCGGAGTCATGCCTATGGCCTGTATGTTCAAAATGGAGATCCCGCCATGGAGACATTTATTACGAATAATATCATCTTTTCGAATTTTAATAAGGGATTTCATGTATATGTTACAAAGGGTACGTCCATCTCTAATATTCATATAAATGATAATATCATCTTTGAGTCAGGTTCTCCTTCCGAAGCCGGGGCTGTAGAGAATAATATTTTTGTGGGGGGACTCCGGCCAATGGACGGTATAGAGCTATTAAATAATCATACTTTTTTGAGCAGGAACGACCGTGGTAATAGTATTCGTATTGGTTATTATGAGCAGGCGAATAAAAACATCAAAGCAATAGGTAATTATGCTATTGGTGGTAAGACCAGTTTATTGGTCAGGTATGCTGAAAACTTAGAGTTACGAAAGAATGTCATTTACGCAAAAAGTTATTGGCTAACAGAATTGGCTCATGGTACTGAAGATTTGACAACTTATAATTGGAATGAAAACGACTATTACTATACTGGTTCCCGGAACGATTTTATGAGTGCTTTAGGGTGGGAAGAGTGGAAATCAAAATATAATTTTGATGGGCGAAGCTCCTTCTCAAATGAAATCCCCCAGGGAGTGGAGTATTTTATTAAATATCAGGATGGTAATGACTGGGCTGGAATGGTTGTGTATGATTGGCAAGGAATTGGTTATGTTGATGTGAACTTGCTTTCCATTGTAGAGCCTGGTGATGTCTATTCTATTTACGACGCACAGCATGTTTATGATGAAAATAGTAAGGTTTACTTTTCTGAACCTATAGCATCCGGTACTTATGAAGGGGGAACAGTGAGGGTTCCTACAGGCTTAACTGATGTAACACCGGTAATTGGAAATGATTTACGTAACGAGGTTAAACATACCCCGCATGAATTTAATACCTATGTGATTAAATCTGAAAAGTTGAAAGCCTCTGAGGGGACAATTACCATTGACGGTGTTGATCCGGAAACGACAGAAGGAGAGGTGGCAGTTACTTTCACAAAGACTTCGCAACTTAGATCTCCGGTAATTGCAAAATTCTTTACACAGCAAGGCGATCAGGTTGACTCTTTATATAATGTAAGCTCAGGTTTTATATGGGATATTAGTGTTGAATGTCCGGGTTGCCTATCTGGAAACTATTCAGTGCAGTTGGAGTGTGACGGAGTTAAGGATAGTGAGTCTTTTGTTTATGAAAAGACGTTGCCAACACTGGAATTGGTTAGTTGTTCACCGGCTACAACAATCGATAGTTATACGGTTACTTACTTTACGCCTGAAATAACCAGCTTAACTTATGCTGTTATTAATAGTAATGACGTAGAGGTAAGGTCCGGAAGCTTAATGGCCACGGCAGGAGAAGAAAATAGTTTTGAAGTAGACCTGAGCGGTCAATCTGCTGGCTTGTATACAACACAAATCAGTGATGGTGTAAATACTATCTCTTGTGAGGTGACTAAAGAAGATGCGCCCCGTCCATTTGAAATTGTAGCTTGTTCACCGGCTACAATAACCAACAGCTACACGGTTACTTACCATACGCCTGATATAGCCAGCTTAACTTATTCTGTTATTAATAGTAGTGAAGTGGAGGTAAGGTCTGGAAGTTTAACGGCTTCGGCAGGAGAAGAAAATAGTTTTGAAGTGGATCTGAGCGGTGAACCTGCTGGTTTGTATACAACACAAATCAATGATGGTGTAAATACTATTTCCTGTGAGGTGACCAAAGAAGATACGCCCCGTCCATTTGAAATTGTAGCTTGTTCACCGGCTACAATAACCAACAGCTACACGGTTACTTACCATACGCCTGAGATAACCAGCTTAACTTATGCTGTCATTAATAGTAGTGAAGTGAAGGTAAGGTCTGGAAGCTTAACGGCTACGGCAGGGGAAGAAAATAATTTTGAAGTTGATCTGAGCGGTGAACCTGCTGGTTTGTATACCACACAAATCAGTGATGGTGTAAATACTATTTCCTGTGATGTGACAAAGGAAGATCCTCCACGTGACTTGGAAATACTTAAATGTTTGTATGATAGTTCTACAGATGCAGTGGTTGTAGAATTTTATTCGCCTCTAAACGGATTCGTTAAAGTTACTTTGTTGAATACATCGAATGTTGTTTTGCTCAGTAAAGACGAGGCCGCCATCATTGGTGAACAAAATAAGGTTGATATCGCGCTTTCAGAATACCCTGAGGGAACCTATGTGGCGCGAATTTCTTACGGTCAATCGTCTATTGATTGTACTGTTGTGAAGCCAAAAGTAGAACCTGTTCGAAAACTCGAAATCATTGATTACACAGAGGAGTCTGTGACAAGTTTTAATGTTGAGTATTATTCACCTAAGGTTGTAGATGTGAATGTGGAGTTTTTTGATGGAAACGGAAACAGCGTATTAAATGATAGTTTTTCTGCTACAGTAGGTGAAAATAGTGGTGCAGTGAATGTTGAGTCTTTAAAGCCAGGTTCTTATCGAGTTAGTTTATACGATGGTGAAAGTTCCCTTAATGTTCAATTTATGAAGGTCGAGCAGCTTCAGTCGTTTTCAATTATTTCATCCCAACCAAAAGTAACTCTTGATTTGTTTAGCATTGAGTGTTATTCCCCGGATGATGGGGATATCGATATTGAAGTCGTTGATAGTAGTGGAAAGGTGGTTTATGAGGAAACTAATAATAGCATTGAGAAAGGTCGAAATACATTAGTGTTAAATTTAGGCCAGTTCAATGGCGGAAAATACACTATACTATTAAAAAAAGGATCAGATCGTCTTGAGACTGATGTGACAGTAGAAAAACTCCAGATTAATTAATTTGAAGCAATAATAAGTAATTAAGACCTCAAGGTTTCCAAAACCTTGAGGTCTTTTGCGTTTGAGGATTGCAGTATGAATTTCAGTTAGTTGGAGTTTCCTCAGAAAATCAGATGATAACATTTGATTTTGAGACATTGTTGCCCTAAATAGAAATGCATTTCATTTAAGCGCTTTAGCTCCGCTGATTTTTAATTCCGCTTCGCTCCAATTCTCCAGCAAAAAAACGTAAACAAAAAATGCCGCTGCTGTCAATAAATAGCTAAAATTTAGTTTCATTACGCTAAAAGTAAACCCCTTATCACCCAAGATAAACTCTAAACTACAATTAATGTCGATTATAGTTGATTTGAAAATAATGTTTAGGATGCCATTGATTTGCGATCATTGGCGTCATTTGTGGTTCCCTTTTTCTGCTAAAATCTATCATATAACAAGCTTTTCCTATCCACGAATTAACGCGATTTTTTTTGTCCACAGATTACATGGATTTAACAGATTTTCTTTCGTTATCATGCCAATGGTTGATCAAGTATTGAAGCGCGATAATAATCGGGCTCTGTGAACTCCGTTTAGCGAAGCGAAACAGCCTTTGTGGCCTTCTGCGTTGCTTCCGCGTATCTAGGCTTCCATCTCCGGCTTTCCTGATTCTAACCTTCTTTGCCTAATATTAGATAGGTCGGACTGTTATCCAGGCTTCAATATGGTCCAAGGCCATGGCTGAACTTTCATATAACAAGATTTCAAGTTGTAGTTGCAATGTTCAATATTCGTTGATTATCATTCGATATTATAATTCAAGTTCCAGCTGATAAGCACATGTTATCCTGGCGTCAATAGGGACAACGGCCCTCGCTGAACTACTATATAGCTCTTTTTTATCCACAGATTAACACGGATTTCATCACTGGATTCGACATAATAACAAGACCGAAACACCTAATTACACTATATCAACTGCTTCGCAGTTTTTTTTAATGGAACCACGAATTTAACGAATTACACGAATTTGTTTTCCGCCGGAAAACGTTAATTACCAGAAATTTTAATAATTCGTTTAATTAGGGTAATTCGCGGTTTAAAGAAAAAATTTATTTGATTGGAAGCAAAGTAAAATAATTACTTGAATTTAGAATTTGAAGCACTAATCTGTTTGCTCCACCATTCTCTTGAGGTTCTGATTGATACTTTTTAATGTTTTAAGTGCCAATTGTAGTTCCGCATCATGGATATCACTGGATGACATGGCAATAATGCGCGCAGCAACGGGTGATAGTTCGTCGTAAACAATAAGCCCTTTCTTAGTTAAACTGAGTAAGTAATGGCGTCGATCCACCGGACTTTCATATAACAAGATTTCAAGTTGTAGTTGCAATGTTCAATATTCGTTGATTATCATTCGATATTATAATTCAAGTTCCAGCTGATAAGCACATGTTATCCTGGCGTCAATAGGGACAACGGCCCTCGCTGAACTACTATATAACAAATCCATTTGGGTTCACCACTCAAAAGGTAAGCAACCACTTTGAGGGTTTCATCTACACCCCTTTTGGTGGCTGTAATACCAATTAAATATCAAATTGCGCTGGTATAATGCCGTTACATAATCAAAGGGCGTTTAGAAGTGAAACGCACTAAAGGCGCATTTTGATTAGTAAACGGTATAAGCCCCGAAAGCGGTAAGAGATTAATAGTTATACCGATTACAAATCATAATGAACGATAAAAATTATAGCTCAATGATTTTGTATCGGCATTTACTCCCGAAGTAAATTCGGGACAGGCTACTTGTAATATGCAAAATGCTTTATCAATCATCCGATGCCTATCGGATTTGAGATACATTTAGTATTATCTCCTCTTTTATCAGTACTTTAGGACAAGAATGGCTTTTTATATTACGTTTATTGATTTATATTACTAATCGGGCCAGGAAGCCTGGAATACGAGTGAAAAAGTTATAAATTTTAATAATATGTACCAGTTGAATACCTTGTTTTTTAAATGGTTGCTGTTCTTTTACATTGGCTTTCTGATTACAGGATGTAAAAATAAAACAGAAGAGGAAAAATTGGCAGATAGCCATACTACAGCAATTAAACCACTTAGTAGTGTTACACTGGGCTCAGAATTGAATGAGAATTCAGGATCAATTGTATGGAATGATACACTATGGTTACAAAGCGATAGTTCAGAGCCTGTTTTATATGGGGTGGATCCCCTGACAGGGAGAGTTATTAAGAAGAAAAAAATTCCCGGACTAAAGATGCAGGATTGGGAGTCTGTGGCGCAGGATGAGGACTATATTTATTTGGGCGATTTTGGCAATAACTCCAACTACCGGAAAAATTTACGGATATTCCGCCTGGAAAAAGAAGCATTGGAACACGGTGCTGTTAAGCTTGATACCATTAAATTTCGCTATGAAGATCAGGTGGATTATTCTTATAATGAAGTATTCCAAACGGACTATGATTGTGAATCAATGCTTGTGAATGAAGATCATATCTACCTGTTTACTAAACAATGGATAAGTAAGGGCACAGCAGTATATGTGATGCCTAAAAAGCCAGGTGATTATAATGCTGAAAAAATAAGCGAATATCCAGTTGAAGGTTTAATTACTGAGGCCTTTAAGTTTCCTGATGAGCAAACGGTTATACTAACCGGCTATAGTAATTTAATGCATCCATTTTTTATTTTACTTGAAGGATTTGACGGCAACCATTTTTTTTCGGGTAAAATCAGAAAAATAGAAGTTGATTTACTCTTTAATCAAATTGAAACCATCTGCCAAATGCATGCATATAAGTGTTATGTAACGAGTGAGAAATTTCTATATAGGGATCCTGAATTGCATGTTTATGATTTTGAAAGTTATATAAGTAATTAGTGTCTTACCAGTAATATTCGTGTCATATTTGGCAAAAGTTTAAAGTGAACCACAAAGAAACACCAAGGAAGTCACAAAGGAACACAAAGAAAAATAAATATTGGTGTGCCTTTGTGATGCACTTTGAGTCCTTTGTGGTAGATTTTAGTTTTACTTTTCTGGCTTGTCCAGGTTAGGAGTTCTCTAAATGTGGAATTTCAATTAGTTTGGCATGATTTCACCAGTAGTATAACCGAAAATGGCACAAATTATCACGAATAGTACTGCCTTGCAGTTCTTTTTTCTGTCCACAGATTAAATGGATTAAAAAAGATTAAATTTTGGTATATAATACAGTTACTAATCAAATTCGATGGCTATCGGATGAGCAATAAAACATTGCTCCTTGATACGGACCAGGAATGTACCCACTTCGATGCTTCTTCGGACCTTTATCGGTTGGTCTTCGGTTGTATAGAACCGAACAAGGACCGAAGATTAACCGAAAAACGTCCGATTAGGGTCCGGTTTTGGATCAAATCAAAGACGAAATAACACTTCAATAGCCATTTTATGCTGCCCTGAACAGCCTTACTTCTCTTGAAATCATCACGGTAATATTACCGTTATTTCAGATGGTGTGTTGTAATTTGCAGGTAAAAATTTGTTTTGCTCCCTAAGTCTAGCAAGATACGTGAAGTGCCTTTTGAGATGCATGACCTTTCAGAATAGTTCTTAGAAGAAAGCCTATGGAACAGAGATTTTGACGGTTTCTATCTTATAATTTAAGGATGGGAATGGGAAAAAATCAGAGGATCATAAAAGTGGTGAAGAAATAAGGAGTAAACCAGTTAATTGAAAGCTGTGCAACCCTTTTTAGGGATTGTGCAGCTTTTTCGTTTAAAACTTATTTTATCGTAAAAGTGAAAGGATGTTAAAATTTTTTGTGGAGCAAAACAATCGATTCGGCAAAATTATAGATCTATTGATCACAATTCGAAAGTAACTATGTATATGATTATTATTTTCGATTCGGAAAGTACTACACATACTATTTATTTAGCCAA
>JAEINY010000022.1 GCA_016342595.1 Marinilabiliaceae bacterium | reverse complement strand
ATCAAGTTCCACGACCTGATACCAAATAATAAAAAAATGCAAAATAGTAATAATTGAATAATTTTCCGGCTTGGGTTGAATTCCCAACAATTTATCCAAAAAAAGGGGCCTTATGGGCCCCTTTTATATATTTGAATTAAAATTCATTTTAGCTATTCAAAGTGAAACGTTTGAAAGCAATAGCTTCCAATCCTTTACTTGAATTATCCAGGTATTGTTTGATAGTAATTTTGTTATCCTTCACAAACATCTGGTTCACTAAAGTGTTTTCTTTGAAAAATTTATTCAAACGACCCATTGCAATTTTTTCCAACATTGCTTCAGGTTTCCCTTCGTTACGAGCCATCTCTTTTCCAATCTCCAACTCTTTTTCTCTCACATCAGCAGGAACACTATCAGCATCCAAAGCAACAGGAGCCATAGCAGCAGCTTGCATCGCTACATCTTTAGACACCTGAGGATCAAAACCAGCCTGATTGAAACCAACCAAAGTCGCTAATTTATTACCCGGGTGTACGTATGCTGCAACCGTTTCAGCAGATACTTTCTCAAAGTATGCTAAGTCCAGTTTCTCACCAATAACACCAATTTGCTCAGTAATTACTTCACTTACCGGACGACCATTTAATTCCAATGCTTTTAAAGCATCCAAATCAGCAGGATCATTTGCGATTGCCAGATCAAGGATAGACTGTACAAACGCTACAAAGCTTTCGTTTTTAGCAACAAAATCTGTTTCACAGTTCAAAGTAATCATTGCACCTCGCTTAGCATCCGCAGACACACCCGCCAAAACAACACCTTCTGTTGCTTCTCTGTCGGCACGCTTGTTTGCAATAGCCTGTCCTTTTTTACGGATAATTTCAACTGCTTTGTCAAAATCTCCTTCTGCTTCAACCAATGCCTTTTTACAATCCATCATACCGGCACCGGTACTTTTTCTTAATTTGCTTACGTCAGCAGCAGTGATAGCCATGATATATCTTTTTAAAAAGTTAAATCTAAATTATTTACTATTTTGATTCTTCCGAGGCAGTTCCCTCTTCCGCTACATCTTCCTTTTTAGCTTTTGCTTTTTTCGGTTTAGCAGCTCTCTTTTCTTTAGATCCTTCGCTATCTTTCTCTACTTTACGCTCACTCATGCCCTCTTGCATAGCTTTCACCATTACATCTGTAATCAAAGCAATCGACTTCGTAGCGTCATCATTTGCCGGGATCACATAGTCAATGTTAGATGGATCAGAATTGGTATCCACGATACCAAAAACAGGGATATTCAAACGAATAGCCTCTTTCACTGCAATATGCTCTTTCATCACATCAATAACGAACATCGCAGCAGGAAGACGAGTCAAGTCAGCAATACTACCCAGTGTTTTTTCAAGCTTAGCACGCTGACGAGTAATTTGCAGTCTTTCTCTTTTCGACAAGTTTTTCCATTGCGTATTGTCCACCATCATTTTATCGATAGTGGTCATTTTCTTTACTGCCTTACGAATAGTGGGGAAGTTAGTCAGCATACCACCTGGCCAACGCTCAGTAACGTATGGCATATTAGCAGAAGCAACTTTTTCGGCAATAATTTCTTTCGCTTGTTTTTTAGTAGCTACGAACAACACTTTCCGGCCTGATTTTGCAATCTGTTTTAGTGCGGCAGCAGCTTCGTCTATTTTAACAGCTGTTTTATGTAGATCCAGAATATGGATTCCGTTACGCTCCATAAAAATATAAGGAGCCATAGCTGGATTCCATTTTCTCTTCAAGTGACCAAAATGTACTCCGGCCTCTAATAATTCCTCAAAATTAACTCTTGGCATTTTAATTTTTTTTAAAAAGTTGTTTACTTTCTGTTTAAATCAATCGCTAAGTAGTTCCCCAATAGATTGAGAAGTCTTAGTGATTTAGATACTAAACACACCTGGCAAATATTAACGTTTAGAGAACTGGAATCTCTTACGTGCTTTTGGACGACCTGGCTTCTTACGCTCAACAACACGAGAGTCGCGAGTCATAAAACCTTCAGCTTTCAAAGCAGGTTTACTTTCTTCGTTAATTTTAACAAGTGCACGAGAGATAGCTAAACGCACCGCCTCGGCTTGTCCTTTGAATCCACCTCCGCAAAGGTTTATTTTGATGTCGTAGTTTTCAGCGACACCCAGTACATTTAATGGTTGTTTAACGATGTACTGTAAAGTTGCAGCAGGAAAATACTGGGCCAACTCACGCTTGTTGATGGTGATTTTACCATTTCCTTCACTCAAATAAATACGAGCAACTGCCTCTTTTCTTCTACCAATAGCATTAATTACTTCCATAGTCGTTATTTAATGGCATTAATATCGATTACTTTAGGCTGTTGAGCTTCATGTTTGTGCTCACCACCTGCATACACAAATAAATTCCTGAAAAGCTGACGTCCCAAACGATTTTTAGGTAACATACCTTTAACCGCACGCTCAACCAATTTCTCAGGTTTTTTAGCCATCAATTCCGCAGGAGTAATGTCAGTACGACCACCTGGGTATCCACTGTGATAAAAGAATAAACGGTCATTCCATTTGTTTCCGGTTAACCGCACCTTATCGGCATTCAAAATAATCACATTATCCCCACAATCTACGTGAGGCGTGTAGTTCGGCTTTAACTTCCCGCGAAGTAATTTGGCAACTTTAGATGCCAAACGACCGACTACCATATCAGCAGCATCCACAACAACCCACTCTTTATTAGCAGTCGCTTTGTTGGCCGAAATCGTTTTGTAACTTAACGTATCCACAGTCTTCCTTTGTTTAATTAGACTTATTATTAAAACAGTTTGCAAAGGTACTTTACCTAAATGATCGTAAGCCGGTCCCACCCTTTTTACCACCAAATTTTAGATGCCAATACCTTTAGGCTCGGATAATAATCGGCCGCAAAAGTACCGCTAATTTTTGGTATATGCCAATAATCCAGACAAAAAACGATTCAAATGTTGTCAAATACAAATAATTTCTTCAAATTGGATGTTCAAATTTTGTTTTCAGATGGATACAGACCTACACTCAAACTATATGCGAGAAGCCATTCGCCTAGCCAATAATAATATAAAAAATGGTGGCGGCCCTTTTGGCGCAATTATTGTCCAAGACAATGAGATAATTGGAAGAGGTGTCAATAGAGTTACTGCCAATAGCGACCCCACTGCTCATGCTGAAGTAAATGCCATTCGAGAGGCAGCCCTGCATTTAAAAACATTTGACTTAAGTAATTGCTCCATTTACACGTCCTGTGAACCCTGCCCAATGTGTCTGGGAGCCATTTATTGGGCACGCATTTCAACCATCTATTATGGCAATGCAAAAAAAGATGCGGCGCAGATTGGTTTCGACGATCAGTTTATTTATGACGAGATTAAAAAACCACTGGCGGCACGCAAAATCCCAACTCAACAATTATTAAAACTAGAAGCAATCAGTACCTTTAGTAGCTGGGCAGCATCAGATGACAAAATTGAGTATTGATACGACTGGCATCCGACTGCATCGTAACTTTTTTACCCGGGACGTATTAGAAGTAGCTCCTGATCTTTTGGGCAAAGTTCTGGTCCGCCAATTTGAAGATAACACTATCTCCAGATGGATCATCACTGAGACTGAAGCTTATAAAGGCGAAGAAGACAGAGCCTGTCACGCCAGCAAGGGACGAACCCCACGAACAGAAGTCATGTACAGACAAGGGGGTTACATATACGTATATTTGATATACGGCATGTACTGGCTTCTCAATATTGTAACCGGAAAAAGAGATCAGCCTCAGGCAGTTTTGATTCGAGGATTAAGCGCTATCAATGGCCCTGGTCGGATTGGAAAACAACTTAACCTTGACCAATCATTTTATGAGGAAGATTTAAATACATCCAGGCGACTATGGCTGGAAAAACCGACACAAAACACCCACGCATACAAATCGTCAGTAAGAATTGGCATTGACTATGCGCCTAACGAATGGCGTCTGAAACCCTGGCGATTCAGCTTAATATAGCACTATACAAATGACAAAAAAATCAAATAATTCTAATCAAAAGATATTTTTGAAATGAAGAAGTTGGGCGTGAAAACCAGATTGATTCCATAAGAATATTCAAATTGGGAAGCAGGAACGTCATAATAAGTTTCCACCATGGCACTAAACTTAATCTGCTTCATAAAAGTCTTAGTGAAACTAAATTTCGTTGTCAACAGATTTCGATACTTCGAATAATACCCCTCTTTATAGTCCGATACAGATTGAAAGACATGACTTCCTTTAGGCGCCAGGAAATTACGCGCATGCCAATAACCGACCATGAAACTACCATACTTATAATCCACTTCAGCGACGGGGTAAACAGCATCTCCGGTGTGAAAATCCCAACCTGACTGCTTTGTCAGATCCTTATACATGGCAAAATACGTAGAAACACCAACACGTTGGATAAAGCCATCCCCCACATCCTTGCTCAACTTAATGCCGGAAACAATATTAGCTAAAGATTGCATGGATTCAGAAAAATCACTGATTTGACCGCCCAAATGAGTGGCAATCAACTGAACAGGCATCGTCACTTCGAATTCTGAGCCTGCATTGGTAAATCGATATTCACTACTGATACCTGCAGTAAACTTTTCCGGTTTATTATCACCCGGAAAAATAAATTGTTCCCAATCCAACCACGAATCCAACCACAATTTATCTCCTTGAAAAACAAACTGAAATCCATTTTCAACGGGCCGCGTATATTGATACTCTGTGTCAAAAACAGGTTCAATTAATCGGTGATGTACATCCCCTTTTAATCCACCCATTATTAAATCTAACTTATCTGTAAGTTGCGCATGAACGGAAAAGATAGGTAACACTACAGTAAACTCAGACACACCACTATACTTCAACAGATGCAACCCAGCCTTTACCCGCAAACGTGATCCGGCATAATACATTACAGAAGGCTGAACAGCGTAACCCATCAAGGTATACCCTTCGGTATATTCACCAAAATACTCGTTGTTCTTCACGAAGTTATTATTCTCTAATCTAAAATACAACCCACTTTCGGCATTGTTTTTAAATTCCGGATAATAATACTTCCATTTTTGATCAAGCTGACCAAACGAACTTAGACAAACACAAAGAGAGAGAACAAAAAAACAACACCTACGTAACATATCACACACCTTTCATAAAGCTCCGACTACAAATATTAACCATTCGTCAATTAATACTGGATATTTGTCAAAAAGGTTATATGAAAAGTGTTGTTTTTACTTTTTAAAAAAATTACCAATAACGACTTACTACTGCTGCAGAATTTTCTGCATTTCCAACCGTTGACTAATTTTTTCTTTCAATGCATGAAAACGACGGACTTCGTACAACACTTCATCATCATTGGACAAGCGAATACGCAGCAAATTTTCATTTATTTCTTTAATTTGATTGAGGTTAATCAGATAATGTGGATGACACCGAAAGAACCCATACCCTTCAAGAATGGCTTCATAACGACGCAATGGTTTGATGGCAAAAAAGTAACTTCCATCTTCAAAATAAAAATTAGCCCCTCCGGTAATGGCCTTACCCCAAACTATTTCATTCACATGGCAGACCTTTATATTATTCACACCCTGCAAAACCAACTGCTTCCCTTCCTGATTAATATCCATATTACTAAATAAGGTCTCCAGTTTTTGACGATACGAAACATCCTGCAATTCATCTATAGCCTTATCAACAGCGACCACCATTTCATTTACATCGAATGGCTTGTATACAAACTCTACTGAAGAAAAACGAAGAGCCTCTAAGGCATATTCATGAAAGGCCGACATGAAAACGATCTTATATTCATATCCTTCAGTTTGACGAATGAGATCAAAGGCTGTGCCATCCATCAAATGGATATCTAAAACTAACAGATCAGGTAAATGTTGATTTATGATACTTAATGACTCCTGAACGCCAGTGGCTTTACCGATAATTTCAATTTCCGGGAAATTATCACTAATAATTTTCTCTACCGCTCTTTGATTATATAAATCATCTTCAACAATAAGTACCTTAATCATCTCCTTGCAGTATTTTGGGGTTTCTATCGTAATATACAATTGGCAATTTAAATCGCACCAGTGTTCCCTGGTCAAAGGGATCAATACTTTTTTTATCAAAAATTTCAAAAACCGCTTTCTTCCTTGAATCTTTCTCTAAGGCATCCAAACGTTCTTTAGTTATTTTCAAAGCCAACGATTCATGTTTATCCGCTCTGCTACCAATACGATCTGAATAATCAATTCCGATCCCATTATCATCCACCTCTATAGTAATACCTTTTGACCTCTTTTTGAACCGAATTACAATATTGCCTCCCCCGCCCAAAGGCCTTAAACCATGCTCAATAGAATTCTCAACAAAAGGTTGAACCAACATTGGCAACACCAATACTTTACTTTTATCCAATTCCGAATCCACCTCAATTTTGTAATCAAATGGAGTGATGAACCTCAATTTCTGCAAATTCATGTAATAATGCAACATTTCCAATTCATCCTTTAATGAAATGTATTCATAATTACTGCTTTTCAGAACCTGCCTCATCAACTTTGCAAAATCCGATAAAAAACGGCTGGATTTCTCCATATCATTTTCAAGAATAAAGACCTGAATAGCACTTAAGGCATTAAAAATAAAATGAGGATTCATCTGCGAACGCAATAAACGCTGATGAAAAACAAGTGCCCGGTTCTTGTGCTTCAACCGCCCCTGCCGAATCATCAAACTTGTTATCACTACCATTACCAAAACAAAGCACAGTGCACTCCATAACCAAACTTTTTGCTTAGTTAATTTCGCGTTTTGAATTAAAGCTTCGCTACTTAGCTGATCGATCTGACTCTGTTGAGCCTGTTGTTCATAAACGGCCTCCATGGTAGACAAATGAAATATATTCTTTTCATTAATCAAACTATCCTTGTACGCAGCTCCCTGCTTAAAATACTTCAATGCCAATAGTGTATTACCATTTTTCTCGTACACTTCAGCCAATAGCTTAGAGGCTTTCTCCATGACAAACTTTGAACCAATCTTTCGGGCTACTTCAAGTCCCTGACGTAAATACTCAATGGCTGCAGTTAAATGGTTATCATTTAAATAAGCCTCTCCAATATGCATATAGCTTACAGCGATATACATCCTATCACCTTCCTCCAGATTAATCTCCAATGCTTTTAATAAATAATCGAGCGCCAGACGATTTTGATGCTTTGACGCATAAGCATCACCAATACTATTAAAACAGATGGATTGGCCTACCCTGGAACCAATCTCCGAATTATAATCCAATGATTTAAAAAAGTAATGCAAAGCTGAATCCGGTTCATTCAAATTTAAAAACGCTTCTCCAATATTATTTACATTAATGGCCATTCCCAAAAGGTTACCTTCCTGTTCAGATATCAAATTGGCTTTTCGGAAATACTCAATAGCTGATCGATAACGCTGCAGGTTCAAACTCACATTTCCTATCCCATTCAAGGCCACACTATTATTGAAATAACGACCACATTCTTCGGCATATTGCAATGCTTTCATGTGCATTTCCAGTGCTTTACTATTCTCATCAATCCGCCGATAAACGACCCCAATAAGATTGTGTACTTCACTCAACAAACAATCATCATTTAGCACCCCGGCTATCTCCAATGCTTTTTTATGATATTGCATTGCCTGAGGATAGAATGACTGATTACGCAAGCGTTGGCCGATAAGGTTGTAGATCTCAAACAAAAGATAACTGTAATGATTCTCTAAAGCCAACTGTTCCGCTTCTCTTAAGTAATCGTCAAATGCTTTGGTATTGGATTGGCTGGCTGCGAACACATCCTGAGATTGCTGAATCAACTGCGCCACCACCACAGAATCTGTATTCATCAAATTCTCCTCTGCTTGTTCAAGTTGTATTACTTCGGGTTCATTTTTGAACTCACAGCTCACTAAGGCACTTAAATAACAAAAAATCAATAGATATCTTTCCATACTAAAAGTTGATATTAGCAAAATATAAAATTATAATACATTTTAAAATAATTTATGTGATTAGTTATAAACCGTTTTATCCACAGCCTGTTAATTATCTGTCTATATAATTTGTTTTACTGCTATATTTGCACAAAATTATTGAACTGTGAAGATAGGATCTCTTGAACTTGGGAAACACCCTTTACTATTAGCACCAATGGAAGATGTGACGGATCCTTCGTTCCGGCTATTGTGTAAAAAATATGGTGCTGATATGATGTATACTGAATTTGTATCGGCCGACGCCTTAATTCAGGATATTAGCCGGACCAAACAAAAACTAACCCTTTTTGACGAAGAACGTCCGGTTGGAATTCAGTTATATGGCAAGGACATTGATGCCATGGTAGAAGCAGCGAAGATAGCAGAACAGAGTCAACCTGAATTAATAGACATCAATTTTGGTTGTCCGGTGAAAAAAATAGCACGCAAAGGAGCTGGTTCAGGGATGTTAAGAGACATCCCCAAAATGGTGGAAATGACAGAGAAGATTGTAAAAGCAGTGAATCTGCCGGTGACAGTCAAAACCCGCTTGGGGTGGGATGAAAAAACAAAAGTGATCGTTGATGTGGCTGAACGTTTGCAGGATGTTGGCATTTTGGCGCTTACCATTCATGGGCGCACCCGTTCTCAAATGTACACGGGCGAGGCGGATTGGACATTGATCGGTGAAGTGAAAAACAATCCACGGATGAACATCCCAATAATCGGGAATGGTGATATTACAGGACCCCTGAAAGCCAAATCCTATCTTGATAAATACGGAGTTGATGCATTAATGATAGGTCGTCCAAGCATTGGTCGTCCTTGGATATTTAAAGAGATTAAACATTATTTAAACACTGGAGAATGCCTGCCGGCACCCTCCATCAATGAGCATATTGAAATGTTGATGGATCACTTACACCGATCTATTAATTGGCTGGATGAGCGACGAGGCATTTTGCACATGCGACGACATATGGCTGTGAGCTTTAAAAACCTGCCAGATTTTCGACCACTGCGAACGAAAATGTTGCGATCAAACACTGTTGAAGAATTAAAAAATGTTTTTGAAGAAATAAAAAGAACCTACGCAGGATACTACAGTCCGACAGAAGAAAAATAACGCTTGACAATGACTCGTACCGGATACCAAGCAGCTAGAAAACCAATGATTGAAACCGTTGCCACAACCAATAACACATCCATAAGTTGAAGTTTTACAGGATAGGCCGGCATCAGATAGGTGCCACCTCCCTGGAACTTTATCACACCAAAATACTGTTGAACCCACACCAGCAATACACCAACCAAAACCCCAACAAAAACACCGACCAACGAAATGAGCCAACCCTCTATAAGAAAAATGCGCGTGACTAACTTTCGATCGGCCCCCATACTTTTAAGCGTGAAGATGCTCTCTTTCTTTTCATAGATTAACATGGATAACGTTCCTATTACATTGAAAGCAGCAATCACCATAATAAAAGAGAGAATGAGAAAGGCCATCAACTTTTCTACTTTCATCATTTTGTAAAATGCTTCGTGCTGCTGTTCTTTATTCAAAACTTTCACACCAGGCCCGGCTACTTTCTGAAGGTCGTGCTGCAGCCTTTCTCCATCAATATTTGGATCCACTTTAATGGCCAAGGATGAGACCATCGTAGAGTCGTAATCGAAAAGCTTGCGCGCCTGATCAATCTGAACAATTACATATTTCCCGTCATATTCATTTTGTCGCACAGCAAAAAAGCCGGCTGGCCTGATGTATTCCGTATTAAAAGAACTCTCCGGTCGCATCATATTAATCGAACCTGTTCGCCGTGGTACATACATGGCTAAGGGGGATACAAAATTCAATCGCACATTGAGCTGATCAGCCAGCATCGCTCCTAACACACCTTGATTTTCACCCTTTTCATGGAGCCGAAACGGGCCATTAACCATGATGGAATCAACACCACTAACTTGCTTGAAATAGCAATCAACACCCATGACCTGCCCCGGCATACGTCGTTTGCCAAATTTTAATAGCGCTTGATCTTCCAGTATTTCAGAAATAAAAAGAACGCCTTCTGTATCTTTTAAGGCTTTCACGTCCAACGAATCCAACGAAAAGACTTTACCAGAGACAGGCACTACTTTATAATCGGGATCAAAGGCCCCAAATAAATCCCCAATAAATCCATTTAGCCCGTTAAAGACAGACAACACAACAAGTAAAGCCATGCTTCCTGTTACTACTCCTACAACTGAAATCATGGAAATCACATTAATGATGTTTTGTGATTTCTTTGCGATCAGGTAGCGCTTTGCGATATGAAGGGCCAGATTCATCAGTAATTATTTATAAGCTGTCACCATTAAACCAGTTCCTTTTTCATGTTTCCCGCGCACATCCATCACATTCAGCAGATAGGCTACCGGATAAATCAACAGGTAATAAAAAGGAATAAACACGAAAAAGAGTTTACTTCTATTGAGCATTAAGATGGGATACTTCATGGAAAGTTTCCATGAGAGACCACCCGGACGCCCGTATGTATATTTAGTTTCGATATTTCTAAAACCAGCCTTAAATAACTTCTCTGTTATGTCCTCAGCATTATAACCATCCCTTACATGTTCGTCGATAAAACCGTGCACCTCGTCATGGTCGTGCTCATGCGTATCTGATCCGCCTTGATCAGAAGGCGTGGAAATCAATAGTGTTCCACCTTTCTTCATAGAAGCATAAAAATTCCGGAAGACCAATTCATCTTCTAAAATATGTTCCATTACATCCACCGAGAGAATCAAATCATATTGTTCCGATTGAACAAACTTCGTTAAATCACCCTTTTGAAATTGAACGCGATCACCTTTTCCAATGCGGCTAAAAAATTGATTACAATCAGTGATTTGTTCCTCCTTCACATCCACACCCGTAATGCTCCATTTTGGCCCCAGCGAAGACATGTAATAATCGTATTGACCAAATCCACTTCCCGCATCCAACACATTCACCTCATTGGGTTTATTACGCGCTTGATTTTTAAGTTCCCGCCGAATGTACCACGATCTCAACAGTAATAAATCCAGCAATTTATAAAAGAAAATACGAAGCGTAGGCGATTGATTAAAAACCTTGCCTAATGAATGCTTAATGGGGTCGTACTGCATGCTTATTCTTTTAACAATCGATCGATATTATCTACATAATCCAGTGTGTCATCCACAAAGAAGCGAAGCTCCGGAATAATTCGCAATTGCTTACCAACCCGCTTGCCTAAGGCAAAACGTAATTGAGAGGTATGTTCATTAATATTATCATGAACCTCTTTGCTTCTTTCCGTAGGGAAAATACTTAAATATACTTTGGCCAGCCCTAAATCAGGCGATATACGCACTACTGTAACAGACACCAACGTCCCTATTGAGACCTCCCGTGCTTCACGCTGAAATATCTCACTAATTTCCTTTAACAATAAACGTGATATCTTCTTCTGTCTTGTCGATTCCATATTACTAATATTTTCAAACCACGAAATTAAGCTTTTTCGGTGGATTTTAAACCTAAGCAAGTTAAATGCTCCTCCCCTGATCTCCATTTCAAAGTTAAATCATCCCTAAATTGACTAAAAAAACCCACAACTCCGAAGAATTGCAGGTCCTCTCAAACCAAAACTTTGACTATTTATGAAAAAACTAAAGCAATAACTACATTAAAGAAGCATTTATTATACATTTTGTTTATTTTTTCGTTGAACTTTTTCTGTTATGACGACAAACAATCTTGTTTCCTGCGGATCATTAATAACATTTCTACTTCGGTCGAAAAGAAAAGACACTTGCAAACAAGACAGTATAAGCTGTTTATCTGCCACTTACAAGCACCATTAAAAAAACCCACATATCTATATAAAATATTTCTTAACATTTTTCACCTTGACTATGAGTCAATTATATTTTTTTGACTTATTTTGCAGTTGGTGACAGGTGAATGAGAATAGCTATTTATGGTTAGAACAAGGATTAGAATAACTTACCTTTGTATATTTTTATTTGTGCATCTTTCTTGTTTTGCACAAATCACTTCTCCATCTGACAA
The DNA here is from genome assembly GCA_016342595.1 of Marinilabiliaceae bacterium. GTDB lineage: Bacteria > Bacteroidota > Bacteroidia > Bacteroidales > Marinilabiliaceae > JAEINY01. Next base: position 30,512 of record JAEINY010000022.1, on the reverse strand, counting down.
AAAAAAACGTGCTTTCTATAAAGCATTAGACTATGCTGAGGATCAAAATTATTCTAAAGCTATTGATGCTTTTTCCGAACTTATTACTGAAAGTCCCACTGTTGCTGAATACTATTTACACCTTGGTTTATGCTACCTAAACACCACTAATGGGGCCAATAATGCGGCCCAAACGCTGGAGAAAGGCTTCAGCCTATTAAACGAAACCGACTGGGTTTCTGATCTTGGCATTGATTTTCAACTGACTTTGGGAAAAACATACCAGGTATTACTAAAACCCAAAGATGCGCTGGAGATATATGAATATTTACAACAGCACTTACATGAAAATGATCTGGAATTAAACACCCTCGTTCAACGTGAAATTAATAATTGTAAAAATGCGGCCATCTTCCTGGCCAACCCTGCCGATCTGAACATTTACAACCTAGGCCCTCAGGTAAATGGCAAATATGACGACCACAGCCCCTTGGTTACCGTCTATCAGGACATACTCTACTTCACTTCACGCCGACCATCTAATCGGCTCTCCCAATTGGAAGACGGTCAATACCCTGAGAAAATATATTATGCAACCGGAGAAAACAATGAATGGGGTACTACTCATCCGCTGCAAATATTCTTTAGAGATCACGATCACGAATCGGCATTATCGGTTTCCACGGATGGAAAAGAATTATTTATCTATCACAACGACCGGGAAGGCCAGAACCTCTACATGAGTCCGTTTATTGACGGCAAATGGCAAGAACCACAAAAGCTTCCATCACCCATTAACTCTGAAGCCAACGAAACACATGCCTGCTTAAGTGCTGATAAAAGCACTTTATTCTTCACCAGTGATCGCGAAGGAGGTATTGGTGGTATCGATATCTACAGGAGTAAAAAAGATAAAAATGGAAATTGGGGAGAACCGCAAAATCTGGGTTCTGCTGTGAATACCCCTTTCGATGAAGAAACTCCCATGATACATCCGGATGGGAAAACACTCTATTTTTCATCAGAGGGTCATAACAGTATGGGGCGTATGGACGTGTTTTACACACAGATGCATGACAATACCCACTGGGCCACTCCCATTAACTTAGGATATCCGATCAACACGCCGGATGATGATTTCTTTTTTGTGCCTACCTTGAACAAAAATGAAGCCTATTACTCTTCAGCCCGGTTAACCGATAATTATGGCGGATCGGATCTTTACAAAGTTATTTTTAACCAATCCCCGGGCGGAGAACTCGCAGTTATCGAAGGCCACATCAGTGATTCATCCGCCATTGGCTCACCACAGGTACGCATTTTAGTAACCCGCCGAATCGATGATCAGCTAGTGGGTGATTACCGCCCCAGCCTTACTGATGGATCCTATCTATTATTCCTGGAAACCGGTCATGAATATGACGTCAAAGAGCTAAAAGCTAAAGAACACATTCTCTCTTCCCTCTTGAACATCCCGAAAGATGAAGCTTATCAGCCAAACAAACCCTTTTTATCTTTTGAAGAAATACGAATGGATCCTCCGTTGCAACCCTTGCTGGCGAATTTAAATAAAGAGACTAAAAAAATCGACGTGGCGGTGAATAACAACATCAAAAAAGTACTGGAAGAAGAGCCTTTTTACACCATCCAGGTACTAGCACTTAAACGCAGATCACTATTTGCCTCTATGTATTTAAAAGGGCTGGACCGCAAAGAAATTAAGACCTATCAATGTAAAGATGGTTATACCCGTTACATTTTCGGGGCTTATAAAGGAAAAAACGCCTCTTTAAAAGCACGTGAGCAACTTATGAAATCCGGTAAATTTTCAGACTCATTTGTGCGTCCGCTGGCTGATTTAGACTCTCTTAACATTCAATAATACGACAAAAGAATTTCACCTGGATTGATTCATCACAGCCACATTGATATCCATTCCCACATGCGGAATACCATCTTCCAGATATGGTTCTGTTACAATTTTAAAACCGATACTGCCGTAAAATCCTTTTAGATATTGTTGGGCACTGATGTGAATGATCGACTCATTCCAACTTTTATGTATATAGCCGATGGAATATTCCATAATCTCTCGTGCATACCCTTTAAAGCGGTAGTCCTTATCCACAACCATCCGCCCTATAGAAGCGGTTTCAAAGCGCGTTCCGGCTTTCAACAGGCGCGTGTAACCGATAATCTTTCCATCTACTTTGGCAAGCACATGTAATCCTTGTTGATCCATCCCATCGATATCATTGTAAACGCAATCTTGCTCCACCACAAATACTTCAGCCCTCAACTGCAACATATTATATAACTCCGAATTCCTGAGTTCCTCGAATGTTTTCACTTCTATTTTCATGATTTATTTTCTTTTAAGCCAGGTAATATTAACAATATAGATACCGCCAAACACAATGATCCCCCCAATAATCTGCCAGGTGGTTAAGACCTCACCCAGAATAAAAAAAGCGGCTATGGCAGTAATCACCGGTTGCCCTAATAAAGTGGGCGAAACGGTAGTGGCTTTCAAATATCCCTGTGCATAATTGATAAAGGTCCAGCCTACCACATGTACGCCAGCACCATAAACAATGAATATCAACCAGGTGGTTTGGCTGTACCCAACAAATGAATAGTTGGTGAATAAAACGATAATGGCCAGCGTGATGGCGGCAGCGAAGGTACTGACGGATAAATAAGTCATGGTATTCATCAAGGCACGTCCTTGTTGGGTAAACAGATAATAGGCTGCATAAAAGATACCTGCCAGAACTCCCAATCCGATACCGTAGGATAATCCATCCGCCACCAGCAAGTTTCGATTCACCATGATGATAATTCCCGCAAAAGTAATGAGCAAGCCGACCCAAAATCCGGGACGCTGTTTCTCTTTAAATAGCAGAAGCGCACCAATACCTACCCATGCAGGAGCCAGATTAGCCATTAATGTGGGCAAAGAGGCATTACTCAGTTCAATGCCGATGGACCAGAGGCCTGTATCGATACCAAAACAAACACCACCCAGGACGGCCATCCACATACCTTTGGCACTGAAATTCTGACGAATGGATTTTAAGCGGCTGAAAAACGGGATCAACAACACCAGAGAGCCCACTCCCACTCGATAAAAAGCAGTCACCAATCCCGGCGCTTCAGCTAATTTAATAAGGATTGCTGAAAAACCAATGATGCATAATCCGGTTAATAAAGCCAGGGAGGCTTTGACGCTACGATTCGTTTCAACCATTATTTTAAGACGTGTGTTTATTTTGACGATACTTCTTCACTACAGAATAACTGTATAATACCAAAGCCATCCAGATGAATGCAAATGCCACCTGTTTCTGTACCGGGAACACTTCATCATATAAAAAGATACCTAATAACAGCATAATGGTCGGTGCAATGTACTGCATGAAACCAACAGATGACAGGGGAATTCGTTTCGCTCCCACACCAAACCAGAAAAGTGGCAAGGTAGTAACTACACCGGCCAATATTAGTAAAGTATCGGTCAACCGACTATCAGTAAACAGATGTCCTTCTCCGGTCCACAATCCCCACACGATATATCCTAATGCAAACGGGGTCAATACCAACGTTTCAATGGCCAAGGCAGGCAAGGGATCCACCCCACTCATTTTTTTAATCAATCCATATAATCCAAATGAAATGGCCAGATAGATAGACACCCATGGAAACTTGCCCAAATCAACCGTGAGGTAAGCAACTGCAACAATGGCTATAACCAGGGCAATGAACTGCAAGCGATTCAGCCGCTCTTTGAGAAACAGAATGCCCAGAGCCACATTCACCAAGGGCGTAATGTAATACCCAAGACTCGCTTCTACAATGTGATTGGCATTCACCGCATAAATATATACCCCCCAGTTGCTACCCACCAAACATCCGGTCAATACCAACGACCATAATGCTTTCCGATCACGAAAGATCGGGCCTAACCGTAGCTGCCCCCGACCGGCTAAAAAAAGAAGCAAAAAAACCAGAGACCAAAAAATACGATGCGCCAATATTTCCAGGGCCGGCATATGATTGAGCCACTTCCAGAAAATTGGTAAGAGCCCCCACATGACAAAAGCCTGTAAAGTATACACATAACCAGATGTGAGAGATGAATTAGGGTTAGTCATAAGCCGTTTTATTTGAGCAGCTAAGGTAGAAAGAAATCTGACATGAAAAGATGACACTTCTTGTATCTTAGAGTAATTACGAATAAGCCTTCCTCACCCATTTCTGGCACTCAATCACTCTGAAAATAGGATCTGAGTTTGAACCTTCGACCATGAATCTATACCAAAAAATAAACTTTTCCGACGCTTCGGATAGTACCTTTTTCGGTATAGATTCAATTTCGATGGTAGAAATTCACCTAGTTTTTGTAGAAATCAATATCCAACGGCAGAAATTCAATCTGTTTCTGTAGATGTTAGTTTCCAATGGCAGAAATACATCCTGTTTCTGTAGATATCAATATCCAACTGCAGAAATTCAATCGCTATCCCAAAAGACACATTCCAGACGGTTCATATTGCACTTATACAGAAAAATAATCCTTCGCCAGCGGTTTTGAACTGAATTATGCCTCCAGTCTTATTAAAATCACCAACAGAATCTATCATGTGGGAAATACCTACATTGCTGATATGAGTTTGGAAATTAGTTTATGTAGTTAAAAGATGTTGCTTACAATGGTAGGTAACTCCTTTGTTTTTGACCAAAAAAAGGTTCTTCAAATCGTAAATCCGATAAACCATTTCCAATATTCATTAACTTCCCCAAAAGTCGACTCACATAAACATGTTATACAACACATCTTAGTTGGTGTTACGATTCAGGTTTTCTGCAATTAACATGTAAATAGCCATATTAGGCACTTTCATTCTGCAGGATGAAAAATAGTACCGGATTTTTTTTCGTAAATTTTGATAGAAGGGGGCATTAATTTATTAATGCTCCTTTTTTTAGCCTCTATCATAGATAAAGTTGGTTGATTCAACCCCCTCTGGGTTGTGGTGTCTTTTTTATTTGCACCACGGGTTTCACCCGTGGTTATTAACATTCAATCCTTTTAGGATTATTGTTTTACAACCACGAAGTGGTTGAAAGTTAATAACCCAGGGTGGAACCCAGGGGATGCTGAGAGTAACACCCACCTATCTACATTTGGCTTTTTAAAGCACCTCAAAACATCCTTGTATATTCTCTTCACTAACAGAAAATGCGCATGAACTCACATTCATGCGCATTATAGAATAAAAGTTATCTATCTTCTATTTATAATTATCCACTTTCTCAGCCAACTCTTTGACATCCTCTACTTTAAAGTCGCCAAAGAAAGATAACAACACGCCATTCGTTTCACCTTGAAACAAGACGTGACACTCTTTTATCTTACGTCCGCTTTTAAATATCCGAATATCACAGGAACCATTATCATGGTTTATATCATGCTCTTCCGGGTCAATCTCCCTGAATTTAGTGAGTGGCAGATAGCGCAAGGCATCCCCTCTAAAATCAATTGTTTCGGCATCATCCGGCGCATTGTAAATCATTACTTTTACCTCATTCAAATCACCCGTTACCTGGTGTTCATCTTCGTTCTCATCATTATCAAAGTTCAAATTCACAGCATCCAACATCGATTTTGAAAAAGATAACATGGTAATACCCGGTTTTAAAGCCATCTTTTCAAATAATCGGTCAGATGGTCGGTCTTGTGCGTTCATGGTGAGACCAAATGCCAGAATCATAATTGTTACAAGTGTATTTTTCATTTTTTCAAATTTAGGTGAACTCTATTTTGGTAAAAAAATCATTAATAAACTAAAAGTCATCCATTAAACGATCCAGATAAGGACTTACGTCTAACTTTTTATCAGCCGATAACTGAATGGTAACATATACTTTTTGATTACGGACCAATGCCTCATCCCCAATGGTAAACTGCCGATCGAGCAATAAAACAGAATCCTTCTGCACCCAGAAATATTCAGTAGAAATGGCATTGTGTTGTGCTTCCTTTTCATTAATGCCACGCGCCCGCTTTTCAACAAACAGTTTGAATTCGTCGCCATAAGTGATGCGCAATTCCGGCTGTCCCTCAATCATTAATTGTCCATCTAGAGAATACAGCTCAAGGTGCTCCATGTCCATGATGTAATCACGATCACCGGCTGGTGGAATGTTATTGGCCGGTTTCAAATAAATAGTTTCGGCTTGAACCGGCTTCAGCAAGGTCTCCTCGGTTACAGTTTCAGTGTTTTCAAAACTCTTAGTAACTCTTAATCCGGTAAAAAAAACCAAAACCAATCCGCTCAACCACAAACCAAGACCTATCATGCCCAGAGCTTTTCCATTCGTTTTAAATTTAAATATCAACTTCATCCCCAGATACAGGATCACCAACAATGGAATTCCCACTAACAGAATCACTGAAATGGTGACTAACAACTCATCGGTTGATGATAAAAAGCGACGAGGTAATTCAGAGATGAAATAATCCCCTTCGGTCAATATTAATCCAAAGAGCGCATCTTTAAAGACAAAGAACCCTACCAGGGTCATGATAGATAACACACTCCATATCACTATCCCTAGTCCTAATATCATACCCAGAACATTCACAACCTGATACAAAGCCTTAGCCATGACATCACCTGTTTTATTCATTCGTTGTTGCATATCCTTGTAATTTTGCTTGTTCTTAAATGACTTAAACTTATCTGACACAGCATGGTACTCATTTTTAATACCATTCTCCATGTTCTTAAAGGAAGCCCCGCCCCGCATTTCAATGCGTTGACCTAAGGTCATTGCCTTTGGCATAGCAGCCCATAATATCAGATAAATAATGGGTACTGCCCCAATTGACAGAATCGTTAATACTACGGCAATGATGCGGAATACCAAGGGATCCACATCAAAATAGGCCCCCAAGCCGGCACACACACCACCAAAGATGCGATCATCAGGATCGCGATATAAACCTTTGCGTCCTGTATAGATAGGTCCTTGACTGGTTTCCGTTTGCGATCCACCAGTATTTGCATCCTCAGCCGCTTCTTCTTCATCGACAATCTCGGCGGGTTCACCAATGGTTTCAATGATTTCTTCCACGGCCTTCAAGGTGATGATCTCTTCAGGGGAACTGAATTTATAATGGAATAACTCAGCAATACGTGACTCAATATCCGTAATAATTTCTTGCGCTTCCTCACTTCCTCCTAACCGGCTTTCAATGGTTTGCAGATAATGTTGAAGTTTATCATAGGCCGTCTCCTCAATTTGGAAGGCGAATCCGTTTAAGTTTATATGTAAGGTTTTGTTCATCTTCAGAGCGAATAAAAGATTGTTAACACATCAGGCAAAAACCACCAAACATCCAGAAAAATACTTTAAGGGCTAAAGCTCCCAACAATAAAAATGCAATGATGTAGAGAATGACCTTAAATACCGTTTTAAATATCAATCCGATTACCAAAAGTACAAGCACAATGGGCAATGCTCCCGGAAAAAAGATATGACCAAAAGTAGATCCAAAGCCATGGGATAAATTGGTAAATGCTCCTATCGGCCCATAGACAAAATTAAAATTGAAACCAGGGAGATTCCACAAGAACATAGAGCCTAGAACAACCGCTACAATAACTAATACAGTTCGATCGCGACGCGTCATGCGCCGGAAGAAATTCTCACCTTTTTTATACGTTGGCGATTCCTTCATTTTGCTGAAGTTATGCTTCATCTCTTCATACTCATCCCGAATGGATTTCTCGATATTATTGACGGTGATATGCTGCCCTCTCATTTCCAGCTTCTGAGCTGTGGTAATTGCTGGCGGCAAAGCCATCCAAAGGATGATATACACCGGAATCATCACACCGGAAGTAAGAAAAATAAGGATCACTGCAATGATACGTACCAACAGACTATCCACATTGAAATAAGCTGCGATTCCGGCACACACCCCACCGAAGATGCGGTTATCAATATCACGATATAAGCGCTTGCTTGGTTTAACCAATGCTGTAGACATTGGTTGTGCGCGCTCCTCCTCTATACCTGGCTCATCAGTGATCTCTTCGGGTTCACCCATGGTGCTGATCACTTCTTCCACCATGTTGATTGTGACCACGCCTGCTTGCCGATCAATCTTCTCTTCAAATATCTCAGCCACCCGGCTTTCAATATCAGAAATAATCTCTTGTCCACTTTCCTGACTCTTGAAAGCGCTTTCAATCTTTTCAAGGTATGAACTCAATCGTTGGTAGGCATCGTCATCAATGTAAAATACCCGACCACTAATATTAATTGTAACTGTCTTTTTCATGATCAAAAAAGGTTATTTGGTTTGGTGTATCAGATCAACGGCATTGACCAATTCATTCCACGATCCATCTAATTCGCTTAAAAACTGACGGCCATCATCGGTTAATGCATAATATTTACGGGGTGGTCCCTGTGTGGACTCCTCCCATCTGTAGCTCAATAACCCGGCATTTTTCAAGCGGGTCAATAAGGGATACAGCGTTCCTTCCACAACAATCATCTTAGCTTCCTTCAATCGTTTAATAATATCCGAAGCATAAGCATCATTGTTAGCGAGTATCAATAGGATACAGTACTCCAGTACCCCTTTCCTCATTTGTGCTTTTGCGTTCTCTACCTTCATTCTCCCGGTTTTTGTTCGTCCAACAATTGTTTCTCTTAAATATTAATCATTGAATTTTTATGCAGCACCAATCCTCGATTCAAAACATCCGAATGACCTTTGTAGGCCTTTTTTGATTTCTTCTTTTGAGATGCTTTCGTTTTTTGAATCTGCTCAGCTTGTGATTTTTCAACTTTCGTTGGAGTCGGTTGCGTTATCACTTCTTCGGTTTTAGTCTCTTGCTTCACGGAATCCACCTGACATTCTTCAGCGTCCACCCTGATGGCAATAAGTGGTAATAACAATAAACTAATTGCTGCGAACCACTTGGCAATGTATAAAATCTGCTTTTTCATTTTATAGAATACTATCCAAAACCATGTTTTTGGTATAACAAATATATGGCTTTAGGATGGTACTATGCAATACAAAGTACCATATTTTTTCGCAAAAAATGTAAGTTTTTTCTACATCCCTTTATTAATAGGGTTTTCAGAACGATTGATTTTTATCCAGAAACCATTGATTTTCTATACTTTTGCCAAAAACAAAATAGAATGCTCTTCGAAACCGGATATATTGGCCTCTTTCTGGCCTCCTTTTTGGCTGCTACAGTAGTTCCTTTTAGTAGTGAAGCACTTTTATCAGCTATGATGGCTACAGGCTATGATACAATTGGATGTTTGGTGGTAGCGACACTAGGCAATTGGTTGGGAGGAATGAGCTCCTATGGCATTGGTCGATTGGGTAAAATAGAATGGATAGAAAAATACCTGCGCATTAAGCCTCATCAAATCGAAAAAACGCAGCAACGTATTGCCGGCAAAGAATTATGGATCTCCTTTTTCTGTTGGTTACCGGGCATCGGTGATGTCATTGCAGTTATTTTGGGATTACTAAAAGTCAATATCTGGACCACTAGCATTGGCATGCTAATTGGAAAAATGGTGCGCTATATCGTTTGGGCCCTGCTCACTGAAAAGGTAATTGATCTTTTCTAAGGCTGATATTTTTACGTTTTTCACCCGTCTATTCCTTAATTTTTCTCATTTTTGTGACTGCTTTACAAACAATTGTTAATCGGATTAATCATTTTAATCATTCTACAACTTGTTCTTCCTGAATTTTATTAGGAATAAAAGCGATAACGGATAAGAAAAGACGGAAATTATATGGAAACTGTAGTTAGCGGAATTCGCCCCACAGGGAAATTACATTTAGGAAACTATTTTGGTGCAGTTAAAAACTTTCTGAAAATGCAGAAAGAGTACAACTGTTACTTTTTTATTGCGGATTATCATTCATTAACCACGCATCCAACACCAGGCGATTTGCATGGAAATGTAAAACAAGTATTGGCTGAATACCTGGCTTGTGGATTAGATCCGGAAGCGGCTACTATTTATATTCAAAGTGATGTGCCGGAAGTAGCTGAGTTAACACTGTTGATGAATATGAATGCCTATTTAGGAGAATTGGAACGTACGACGTCCTTTAAAGATAAAGCACGAAAACAACCTGAAAATGTAAATGCCGGTTTATTAACCTACCCGGTTTTAATGGCTGCCGATATTTTGATTCACCGCGCTGCTAAAGTACCGGTTGGAAAAGACCAGGAGCAAAACCTGGAAATGACTCGTAAATTTGCCGGTCGTTTCAACCGGATCTACAACCAGGAGTATTTTAACATTCCACAATCATTTAATTATGGTGAAGAATTGGTTAAAATTCCGGGATTGGATGGATCGGGTAAGATGGGAAAATCAGAAGGTAACGGCCTGTACCTGGCTGATGATGAGAAAACCATCCGCAAAAAAGTAATGAAAGCAGTGACAGATCAAGGCCCAACGGAACCAAATTCCGTGATGCCGGAGCCTGTTCGAAACTTATATACATTGCTTGAAGTCGTATCGACACCTGATACAGTTGAATACTTCACCGAGAAATTTAACAGTTGTGAAATTCGTTATGGCGATTTAAAAAAACAGTTAGCTGAAGATATTGTGAAATTTAATGCGCCTTTGCGTGAACGTATCCTGGATATTTCTGCCGATGCTGCGTATTTACAAAAAGTAGTGAACATGGGTAAAGAAAAAGCCCAGGCGAGCGCTGCAAAAACAGTGAAAGAGGTACGTGAAATTATTGGTTTCAAGCCTTTTTAATAATAATATAAGTGCACCGGGATGAAACTCCTGGTGCATTCTTTTTACTATTCCCCTCCATCTACCGCTTGGTATCCTCTCCCCACCTGAATTCACACAATAGTAAACGGACGCTGAATCATCCGGAGATATTCTCTTTCAATTAGATCATACATCCTTTATTTCTTGTTAAGAAATTGTTAAAAATAAATCTGACGTATTCTTACGTCTATTTTTGTCGTACTTTTACGTCAAACTATTAGGTATGCCACAAGCTAAAACTGAATTATTCGATTCCCGCTTGCAAGATATGTCCCAGCTCTTCAAAGCATTGGGACACCCGGCACGTATTCAAATCTTACAGTACCTGGCCAATTGTCAAAACTGTTTTTGCGGCGACATCACTGAAGTCATCCCTTTGGGGCGGACTACTATCAACCAACACTTGATGGAACTCAAAAGAGCCGGATTAATACAAGGCATTGTAAACGGGGCGAAAATCAATTACTGCCTCAATCCAGCACGCATTGCCGTATTAAATCAAATGGGTATTGAGCTGTTCAATGAATTAAAAAAAATAAAAACGACTAATTGTAATACAAAAGAGATATGAAAGTATTGATTTTATGCACCGGTAATAGCTGTCGCAGTCAAATGGCACATGGATTTTTGCAATCATTCGATAAAAATCTAACCGTCTGTTCAGCAGGCACTGAAGCGTCGGGCAAACTGAATACAAAAGCCGTCCAGGTAATGCAAGAAATTGGTATTGACATTAGTGGTCATACCAGTGATTCGGTAGAAAAATATCTGAGCGAAGCCTGGGATTATGTCATCACAGTATGTGGTGGTGCCAATGAATCCTGCCCGGCTTTCACCGGGGATGTGAAACACCGCATGCACATAGGATTTGATGATCCCTCCCATGCTATCGGAACAGACGAATTCATCATCAGTGAGTTTCACCGGGTCAGAGATGAAATTAAAGATGGTTTTTATCAATTCTATACAAACCAGATCAAGAGTTAAATAATAGGTAATTTGAAAATTATTCAATTCGAAAATGTGGCATTTAGACTATTTGAAAATTTGCTAACTTGTAGATAGACATCTAATATTCAAATAAACACATTGTTGAATTTTCAAATTGAGAAAGGCATGAAAGCAGAAGATTTAAAACTACTTGTTCAAGATAAATATGGTCAGATTGCCAATCAAAGCAAACAGGAAAACCAAAGTTCTTGTTGTGGCAGTACCGGCTGTTGTGATACCATCGATTATTCGATTATGGCTGAAAGCTATGAAAAACTGGATGGCTACAATAACGCTGCTGATTTAGGATTAGGTTGTGGTCTGCCCACTCAATTTGCAGGAATTAAGAAAGGTGATCATGTACTTGATTTAGGCAGTGGTGCTGGCAATGATTGTTTTGTGGCTCGATCGCAGGTTGGGGATGAAGGGCAGGTAACAGGCTTAGATTTCACAGAGGCCATGCTGGCGAAGGCACGCCAGAATGCAGAAAAACTTTGCTTTAACAATGTTGAATTTGTAAAAGGTGATATTGAGGCCATACCCCTTCCCGATGCCACTTATGATGTAATCATCAGCAATTGTGTACTTAACCTGGTACCTAATAAAGTCAAAGCTTTTACACAAATGCATCGCGTCCTGAAAGAAACAGGTCATTTCTGTGTTTCAGATATTGTATTGGAAGGCGAATTGCCTGAAGCCTTGCAGCAAGCAGCCGAGATGTATGCCGGATGTGTATCAGGTGCCATCCCCAAAGAGGAGTATCTGGATGGAATCAAAAAAGCAGGTTTTCAATCAGTGGAAATCAAAAAAGAGAAAGTCATTAATATCCCTGATGAAATATTAGTGAAATACATGCAACAAGACAATATTCAGCAATTCAAACAGTCTGGAACCGGAATCTTTAGCATCACTGTTGTAGGTCATAAACAACTCAATTTGAAGATTTACTAAGTTTCAAATTAGCACATTGAATAAAATGAATCCATTGAAAAAGAAAATCGGTTTTTTTGAAAAGTATCTAACCCTCTGGGTGGCATTATGCATTGGTGGCGGCATTTTAATTGGTCATTTATTTGGCGATAGTGTTCGCTTTTTAAGTGAGCTGGAGGTATACAATGTGAATATCCCGGTAGCCATACTCATCTGGTTAATGATCTATCCCATGATGTTACAGATCGATTTTACCAGTATCAAAAATATTAGAAAGCGGCCAAAGGGATTGGTATTAACACTCGTTGTGAATTGGTTGATTAAACCCTTTACCATGGCTTTCTTTGCCTGGATTTTCTTTTCGAAAATCTACGCGGCATATATCGACCCATCCTTAGCAGGCGAATACATTGCAGGCGCCATTCTTCTGGGAGCTGCGCCCTGTACAGCTATGGTGTTTGTCTGGTCCTATCTCACAGATGGTGATCCCAACTACACGCTGGTTCAGGTATCGGTGAATGATTTGATCATTCTGGTGGCTTATGTACCCATTGTAGGACTATTACTGGGCATTACCAACATCATTATCCCTTATGACACATTAGTGGCTTCGGTATTAATATTTGTGGTCGTGCCATTGGCAGCTGGTAGCTTAACCAATCACTACCTGATTAAAAAGCGTGGCAAAGAATGGTTTACGAATGTTTTTCTACTCAAACTGAAGCCGGTTAGTATCCTGGCGCTCTTGGTGACACTAATACTGTTGTTTGCTTTTCAGGGGCATAACATCACTAAAAATCCAGTGATCATCTTATTAATTGCCGTACCCCTGGTGATTCAAACCTACCTCATCTTCTTCATTGCCTGGTTCGGTGGAAAACGGATAAAACTTCCACATGCCATTTGTTCACCGGCAGCCATGATTGGTGCCAGCAACTTTTTTGAGTTGGCGGTAGCAGTAGCCATCGCTTTATTCGGCTTACAATCGCCGGCAGCATTGGTAACCGTGGTGGGAGTATTGGTAGAAGTACCTGTCATGCTTTCACTTGTCGCTTTAGCCAATAAATGGAAATACTAAAAAGTTAACTTCATAATAATACACTGATTGGGGAATCAGCTATGCAAAGACCTTAAGGCATTTATTTCGCCTTGGGGTCTTTCTTTTTATGGCCTTTCAAAAAAAAGTGCTTTTGCCTTCATTTTTCTACTAAAAGCCCTTTACATCAGGTGTCAATTGTTGTAAATTTTTAGTTGTCCTAAACTTAGAAGAAACGATAACAATCCATCAGCAACCCGGTGTCTATTAATAATCTTTATGCATTAAGCTTCATCACCGAAAGTACTGAATCCAGTGAAACGGACACTGCTGTTATAGCCGCTTTATGATAATTAAATCAATGTTGGATAGGAATTAAATTTGGAGGGTTCGATTATGCCACTAACGCGATTAGAAGAATTTTTGAACCGTGAGCACATCAACTATAAACGGATTGTGCATTCACGGGCCTACACTGCGCAGAAAACAGCTGCTTATGCCCACATCTCCGGCAATGAAATCGCCAAAACTGTAATGATTAAAATTGACGGAGTACTATGCATGGCTGTACTGCCCGCCTCGTATCAGGTTGATATCAAATCAATCAAAGAAGCCACCGGTGCCAAAGATGTTCGCCTGGCTACAGAAACTGAATTTAAAGATAACTTCCGGGATTGTGAAGTAGGTGCCATGCCACCATTTGGCAACCTCTACAACATGGAAGTATTTGTAGCCGAGAAACTCACTGAAGACACTAACATTGCCTTCAATGCCTGCTCACATGCAGAATTGATTCAAATGTCGTACAAGGATTACCAAAAACTGGTACATCCCACCATATTGAAGATGTCTCGTACCGCTTTTGCTGATGCGTAGATTTTAGGTGAAACATGGAAGCACCTCATCTGAATAAGATGGGGTGCTTTATTTTTATGACCTGGAGGGGGATGGCCGAAAACGATTATGTCTTAACTTTTTGCCACAAAGACCCAAATGCACTAAGTAACACAAAGCATTGATTATTCAAACGTAACATCCCACTTGTTGCTTCAATTAATAATTAAACATTAATAATTAATTTAGCACCTTACCCTATCCTTAAACCAATAAATCATGTGCGGTCGTTTTGTACAAGTCATCAACATAGAAGTCATTGAGCAGCAATTCGCCATTAAAAATGGCCCAGCCATTTCACCCGAAGATAACTACAATGTGTCGCCGGGCGACTATGCCTATGTCATTTCCAGTGATCATCCCGACGAATTGGTGCGTTATCAATTTGGTTTAACACCCAATTGGGCAAAAAAACCCATGTACCTGTTCAATGCACGGTCAGAGGGGGATCACAATAAAGACAACGACAAAGCATATTCGGGCGAAGCAGGCATCATCCACAAACCATCCTTTCGCAAACCCATCCGGTCACAGCGTTGTTTAGTATTAGCAAATGCCTACATTGAAGGGCCTGAGAAAGAAAAGCTAAACTTTCCTTTTGCCATCTCCATGAAAAGCAATGAGCTCTTTGCTCTGGCCGGCATATGGGACAGTTGGACCGATAAGACCACAGGTGAAATAGTCCATTCCTTTGCCATCATCACAACTGTAGCCAATGAAATAACAGACCGAATCGGCCATCTGCGCTCACCGGTTATCATCCCAAAAGGACATGAGAAAAAATGGCTGAACGCCAATCTGCCACTTTCTGAAGTCGTTGAGTTATTACAACCTTATCCGGGTGAACTACAAAAAGCAGAACCCATCTCAGTCAAGATTAAAAACCCTAAAAACAAGGGTAAGGATTTATTAATTCCAGTGGGCGAAACCATCACCAGCGATTCACCACCTGTGAAAGTGACCAAAGACATCAAGTTACAAGGTATGGGCACGCGCAAGAAACGCAAAGATCCGCCCGAATGGCAGCGCAAACTCTTTTAATCCTTTTTAACTTCCATCATCAGATCTGATGCCTAAAACTATGCTTACTTTTGAGGTATGAAGATCAAGTCGCTAATTCATCCGGAAAAGTTTCCATTTTTTTACGGTTATATCATAGCATTTATCGGCACCATTGGTATTTGGGCCAGTCTGCCAGGCCAAACAGTGGGTGTATCGACTTTTACCGATCCGGTGATGGCAGCGCTTCACCTGACCCGTGATCAATTTAGCTGGGCCTATATGATCGGAACCATATTAAGTTCATTCATCCTCACTTTTGCAGGTAAAATATACGATAAGAAAGGGGCCCCTTTCACCGGTGCCCTTTCAGCTACACTATTGGGAGTAACTCTGCTACTTTGCTCTGTATCTGACCTCATCTCTGGTTTTTTCAGCCAGATAACAGGTTTTTCACATTGGAGCATCCCCTTTACGTTAATGATCCTCCTATTCTTCCTGCTGCGATTCAGTGGTCAGGGAGTTTTAACCATGGTATCGCGCAACATGGTGATGAAATGGTTCGACAAATACCGTGGCCGGATTAATGCCTTTACCAGTGTGAGTGTATCCCTGGGTTTCTCAGCCTCTCCCATCTTTATCGATAGGATGATACAGAGTGAGGGCTGGTCAGGCGCCTGGCAAATCATGGCATTGGCCATGGTGGGGGTAATCGCACTTATTATTCTGTTCTATAAAGATAATCCGGAGAAATATGGTCTTTCGACAGATGGTACACAAAACAAGGTAAGTGTTCATAATAACCAGGAGCAGACAGAAGTGGCCTTTACCTTAGGAGAAGCCCGCCGAACCCGTGCCTATTGGATGTATGCGCTATCACTCTCGTTCTACTCCTTCTTTATCACCGGCCTTACTTTTCATGTGGTCTCGGTTTTCAACACAGCTGGTTATACACGCCCCGAGGCCATCAGTATCTTCCTGCCGGTTTCGGTCATATCAGTGACTTGCTCACTTATTGCCAACTTTATCAGTGATTGGATTAGGTTAAAAATCCTCTTGTATGTGATGATTAGCGGCGCATTTGCTGCTGCCATTGGTTTGGTTGGACTAAATGATGGTTGGGGTATTTATCCCCTCATTGGTGGTGCCGGTGTGATGGGTGGATTATTCGCTGCCTTGATGACTCTCACCTGGCCCCGCTTCTTCGGCCGTAAGCACCTGGGTGCCATCTCGGGCAATGCCATGTCGATGCTGGTTTTTGCCAGTGCCTTGGGGCCCGTCATCTTCAGTACTTCCTTTACTTATTTAGGGACTTATGAAGGGGTTTCGTGGTTGAGCCTGGTATTTTTAGTGGTGGTGACAGTGGGAGCTTTAAGGGCAAATCCACCAATTAAGAGATAATCCCTTCCCACACCTCATAAATCCTGACAGGTTTTCGAAACCAGTCAGGATTAAAACTGTAATTCATATCTCCATAGAATTTGACTATAACGAAGTAGCTTATCTACCAAGATAGAATCGCTATCGATGTCACTAAAAAACATCCAATCACCTCACCCATATTTTACCCCATTTCATTCCCCCATTTTCGGTTTTGATCCTTTCCTTTCTGCCCACACCAAACTGACCAGCTAGTTTTGCCCCTATCTAATTTTATTTAAACAACTATCGATGAAAAGATTGTTAATTTACTTTAGCCTGATTATGGGGATGATGGTGGCTAAGGGAAATACCGTGCTGGGGCAAAATAAATTTACCCTCAGCGGTAAGGTAACAGAGGAAGCTACCGGCGAAGACCTGATAGGCGTTACCATCTATACAGCCAATCAAACCACCGGAACCATGACCAATACTTACGGTTTTTATTCCTTGACACTTCCCGAAGGCGAATATTCCATTTCCTATAGCTTCATTGGGTATACCACACAAACCCGACAAATCACACTGAATCAGGATCAGGTGGTGAATATGAGTTTGAACACGACTCAAACCGACTTAGAAGAGATTGTGGTAAAGGCCGAAAAGAAAGATGATAACCTGACAGCCACCCGCATGGGAGTAGAAAAGCTGGACATGAAAGAGGTGGGTAAACTCCCGGTTCTGTTTGGTGAACGCGATGTTTTGAAAACCATTCAGCTGATGCCCGGTATCAGCAGCGTATCAGAAGGTGGCAATGGATTCAGTGTGAGAGGTGGTTCCATTGACCAAAACCTGATATTGCTGGATGAAGCACCCGTTTACAGTGCCTCTCACCTCATGGGTTTCTTTTCCGTTTTCAATGCCGATGCCATCAAAGGCATGACCGTTTATAAGGGAGGTATTCCTGCCAATTACGGGGGACGCGCTTCATCCGTACTGGATATCTCCATGCGCGATGGTAACAACAAGGATTTGTCCGTATCCGGAGGTCTGGGTTTAATCTCATCCCGCCTCACATTGGAAGGCCCCATCATTGAAGATAAGATGTCCTTTATTGTATCCGGTCGTCGGAGCTATGCCGATCTGCTGGCCAAAGGAACCGGTTTTATCGACTCCGGTACCGATCTCTATTTCTATGACCTGAATGCCAAACTGAACTATAAGATCAACGACAACAACCGCATCTTCCTGTCGGGTTACTTCGGACAGGATGACTTTGGCTTTGATGACATGGGCATGGGCTGGGGCAACACCACCGGGACATTACGTTGGAATCACCTGTTCAGCAGTAAACTGTTCTCCAACACAACGGCCATTTATAGCAAATACAATTACGATTTCGACCTGGGTGATGACGGCAGCATGGCCTCCGGCATCAACGATGTGAGTTTTAAACAAGACTTCACCTGGTATGCCAATCCGGAGAACACGGTGAAATTTGGATTAGAATCCACCTATCATACTTTTAAACCAGGGGAATTTCTGTTTGATGATGTGGCCATCACAGATATCCAGGTGGATGAGAAACAAGCTCTGGAATCAGCTGTTTACATCACCAATGCACAGAAAATAACCCCCAAACTATCGGCCGATTACGGGTTGCGGCTCTCCCTGTTTAACCAATTTGGAGAGGGCACTAACACCACCTACGATGCCGATAACAACATCATCAATCGGGACTATTTTGAGTCCGGAGAAGTGATGCAATCCTACTATGGTGTTGAGCCCAGGGTGTCGCTGAATTACCGTCTGGACACTAAAAATTCGCTGAAAGCCTCTTATAACCGCACCAGTCAGTATCTGCACATGTTATCCAACAGCACTTCGGGTCAACCAACCGATACCTGGATGCCCAGTACCTATAATGTAGAACCCACCACGGTGAATCAATATTCATTGGGGTACTTCCGGAATTTCCTGGACAATACCTTTGAATTCTCCGTGGAAACCTATTATAAATCATTGAATGACATCACCGATTATAAAGACGGAACCGACGTCATGCTCAACGAAAACATTGAGTCTTATATCCTGCAGGGAGATGGTCGAAGCTATGGGGCGGAGTTCTATTTAAAAAAGAAATATGGAAAGTTAACGGGATGGATCAGCTACACCCTTTCGCGCACCGAAAATAAAATTGACGGTATCAACAATGGCGATTGGTATGCATCGGCCTATGATAAAACACACGACCTATCCATTGTGGCCAGTTATCAGCTATCGCCCCGCCTATCTCTCTCGGCCAACTGGGTGTATTACACCGGTAATGCGGTGACCTTTCCCAGTGGTAAATATGAGTATGATGGCAATCAAATCGCTTACTACACGGAACGAAATGGCTATCGCATGCCCGATTACCATCGACTGGACCTGAATCTGCATCTGGAAGGAAAAGGTAATAAACGCATCAAATCGAGCTGGGATTTCTCCTTGTACAACACCTACAACCAAATGAATGCCTACACCATCGACTTCCGGGAGAGCGAAACCAATCCGGGAACCACTGAGGCCGTGAAAACGAGTCTGTTTGGCATCATTCCATCCGTCACCTGGAACTTCAAATTTTAATTGTTAAAAAAGAGATACCATGACTAATACATTCAATATACTGAAAACAATAAAGGGCGCTACCATCAGCCTTCTGGTTTTACTGGCCCTATCCGCTTGTGAAGAAGTCATAGATATTGATCTGAACAGTTCCGATCCGGTGCTGGTGGCCGATGGCGCGATCGAAATCGGTGAAACAGCGTCCATCCGGTTAAGCTATACCTCCGATTACTTCGATGAAAATACACCTGTATCTGAAACGGAAGCCGAAGTATTGCTGACCAGTTCAAGCGGAGCAGAAGAGCCCCTGATGCATACCGGTGAGGGCTATTATACCGGCAATACCATAATCGGTACCGTGGGCGATGAATATACTTTATCCATGAAGGTCAATGGTGACACATTTGAAGGTTCCACCCGCCTGTTAACACCCAGTACTATTCAAAAAATTAAGATTCTTGAGGCTGACATGCCCGGTAAATCAGATGACCAATATGAACTGGAGATCACTTTCACCAACAATGTGGAAGAGGAAAATTACTACCTGATAAAATACTTCGTGAACGGATCCCTGCAAGAGGAAGACTTCAGTGTTTTATCGCACGAATATTTCGCAAACGAAGAGGTGGTGACTTATAATCCCATGCGCCAATTGTTTGATGAAGGGGATGAAGTGGAAGTACAGCTATTCTCAATTGATGAGGGAACTTACACCTATTATTCTCAGTTGCAGGACATCAGTGGAGAAGGTCCGGGTGGCTCAACGCCATTTAACCCACAATCTAACCTGGGCGATAATATTATGGGCTATTTCAGAGCCTGGTCCATGGATTCACAAACCATCACCATACAACCCTAATTCAATTGCCCAATTGAAGTTGTTTGGATACTGTTCCCCAAGTTTCTCCTTAACCGGAAGCCTTGGGGAATACAACCACTACTGCCCTGATGTTGGAAATTTCTTTTCCAACGCACTTAAAGCCATCCACTCTATACAATTTATTAATGAAGTTAAAATTCAAAAACAGGCAGAAGTATATAGCGATAGTCAGTATGATACTGGCACCTTCGCTATTGCTCATTACACTGGACTGCATAGGTATTCGCTCCATTATTGCAGATGAAATATGTGTATTATTGGGCATACTCTATCTATTAGTGCTGTGTCCTTACCTGGCTGTTAAAACTTAGGTATTTTGAAAAGTTTATTCATTGTCTGGATAATGCATCTGCTATTAATACTTGATGTGAAAGCTCTATTTTATAAAAAATGAATTTAGACGCAGATAATTTTGATTTTTAAGATGGCAATGAGGCGTTTGATTCTTACTATTATTAGTTAGCTATTTCTCCAGTAAAGCAAGGAAATTACAGTATGAATTATTGATGACAGGAAAAAAGGTATCAGGGAAATTGCTTTTAACTTTTTATTTATTAACCACCCCACCTTCGGCACCCCTCCTAAAATAAAATCAGGAGAGCCTGTGCCGCTTAGCGGTAGGAAAAGTGTGACCGAGAGAAGATTCTCCTCCTTTTTTCAAGGAGGAGTACCGCGAAGGATGAGTGGGGAGGTGGTTATTTATTTAAAAACAATTTCCCTGTAGAAGCTATCTCCCAAAAGTGTAAAGATATCGTTTTATCGTTTAGAGGTATAGTCGCAAGACATAAAGGTATCTCCCTAAAATGTAGAGACATTGTTTTATCCTATAGAGATATCTCCAAAGGGCATAGAGGTATTGACGAAAGGTATAGAGGTATCTCCCATAAGTGTGGAGACATCGTTTTATCGTATAGAGGTATCTCCTAAAGATGTAGAGACACTGTTTTATCCTATAGAGATATATCCAAAGAGCATTGAGGTGTTGACGAAAGGATTAAAGGTATCTCCCATAAGTGTGGAGACATCGTTTTATCGCATAGAGGTATCTCCCAATGGTATAGAGACACTGTTTTATCCTATAGAGGTATTTCCATAGAGTGTAGAGGCATTGATGAAAGGATTAGCAGAATCTCTTATTAAGCTACCAGCGCATGAAGACTGTTCGCTTGGCCATGATTATCCTTCGCTACAGCAAAATATACATGGTCAAATAATATCAATGGATTCATTTTGATTGATTGTTATTGGCTGTGGTATAATACAATGCTAAATTCCTAGCTCCAACCCTAATCCACAAAATAAACAGGAATGGTTAAAACCTCATCTGTCCCTCTTTTATACACAGCTACTCGTTCCCATCCGGGCTTGTATACCACAGAATCTCCTTCATCTAAATAGTTCAGAATAAAATCCCCGAACTCTTCAGTCCAGGACCTAATTCCAATATGCGTACTATCCTGTAAATCGACAAGAGTGGTTCCCTTGTATTGATCACATGAGGCCACTATTCCATTAAGACTTTCATCAGATTTTAAAAGCGGATACTTATTAAAGAGCACCTCGGTCTCTTTCATATTCTCTTGTACCATATAGGCAAATATCATGAACACTAAAAAAACCATTGATGTGCCCAATAACTTTTCGATGGTATTACGTCTCATTACTTCTGTTACAATTTAGTTTTTATTACCTGCTCACTATGTCCGCTATTAAAGGATTAGTACAATAGACTTGCCCCAAAGATAATTTACAAAACATAAAAACAAGGATTTGACACTGCTTTTCTATACCACAAGCACTAGTAGTGCGTTTAAAAAATAATAGTTACACAGAGTTGCACGGAGAAAACACAGAGGGACACCGGGTAGATATCCTAGGCTTGGCTGTATTGATGGTTTAATAATCCTCTGTGAACTGCCTTATGCTTTTGTCTCAGCGTGCTCTGTGTAACTTTTCCATGCAAAACAACCTAGCAAGGATAACTATCGGGCCACAAAGATTGTTTCGCTTCGCTCAACCGGGGTATACATCATTTAATAAAATATTAATTTGTGAACTAGCTACTAGGCACCCCGCACTAAGCACAAAATCCAACAATACTTCACGCCCATATTCCCCATTTCACTCCCCCATTTTCGCAGTTCGTCGATTCATAATTCCCTTCGCTAATAAATGGGGCGAACATTGCACTAGCGTTAAGTGAAAAAGTAAAAGTTCAAAGTATTAATAAACTGATCAGCTTGACAATCCATGATAACCATTCTAAAGTGGATCATTGAACCAATAATCAACGAACAAATAATTTCAAAACATAGAACCAATGAACTTGAAGAAAAACAAATCCAGACTGTTCTCCCTGGCCATTGCATTTGCAGTGGTTTTGGTAGCGTTTGCTGTGGTAAAAGCTTTACCGGCAAAGGAAAGTAATAACGGAAATAACAGCCATGATGCGTCCGGTACGCTGGTGGAAGTGATCTATCCCGAACTGGGAACTGTTGAACATACCTATAAAGCTACTGGTAAGCTCCGGGCCTTCGACCGCTTTGAGATCTTTGCACAGGTGGATGGTCAGCTGCAGCCTTCAGCCCGTCATTTTAAAGAAGGTAACAGCTATGCCAAAGGCGACGTGATGCTGGAAATTGATCAGCAGGAATATGAGATGACGCTTCTGGCGCAGAAGAGTGATTTCATCACCCTGATCACCTCCATCCTGCCCGATCTGAAATCCGATTATCCCACTTCTTACCCCATCTGGCGCGAGTATGTATCCAATTTGGATGTGACACAGGCATTGTCTGAATTACCAACACCATCAGATCAGCAGGAGAAATTTTACCTGGCCGGGAAAGGGGTTTTGAGCCGTTATTACAATATCCTTTCAGCCCAAGAAAAACTGGCTAAATATACCATTCGCGCACCTTTCAACGGAGTGGTAACATCTGTAAAAGTGGAAGCCGGGACCGCCGTGCGCATGGGTTCGGAAATGGGAACCCTCATCAATACCAAGCTGTACGACCTGGAAATCAGCGTGCCATTGGCCCTGTTAGGTAACGTGAGTGTGGGCACTTCAGCCCGCTTGAGCTCCACCGAAATTCCCGGTACCTGGACTGGCGATGTGGTGCGCGTTGGCGGTAACATCGATGACCAAACCCAAAGCGTGAAACTGTTCATTCGCACCTCGGGCAACACTTTAAAAGAAGGAATGTTTCTGACGGCCGATCTGCAACAACAAGCCTTTACCAATGCCATGAGCTTGCCCCGTAAGATGGTGGATGATCAATACCAGGTGTTTGTAGTGAAAGATGGTCAATTGCATCGCACTACTATAGAAGTTTTATCACGCCAGGATGATGTGGCGGTCATCAGTGGATTAACTCCTGGAACACCTATTTTGTCAACGGTGGTGAAAAGTGCTTATGAGGGTATGCCGGTTCGTATCTCTAGAAAATAAAATATCAACCGCAAAGGCGCAGAGACGCAAAGACAAAAACATCAATTACAAAAACAATGAGAGGTCTGAGAAAAAACTCTGCAGCTTAGCGTCTCTGCAGTGATATAAGAAAAAACTCTGCGTCTTAGCGCCTCTGCGTGAAAAACATAAAAAATGAAAAAACTAATCGCCTATTTTATAAAATTCCCGCTGGCAGTGAACCTGCTCATGGTGATGGTCTTCCTCTTTGGGTTGATCGCCCTCTCGGGAATCCAAAAGAATTTTTTCCCCAATGTACCGCAGCGAAATATTTATGTGGACATTGTGTATCCGGGGGCTTCGCCTGAAGAGATTGAGGAAGGGGCCATCCTGAAAATTGAAGAGAACATCAAGGGTTTATCCGACATGGAGCGCATCACTTCGGTATCGCGCGAAAACATGGGAACGGTGACCATTGAAATGGTGAAAGGCACCGACATGGATGAAGCCCTCACCAGAGTGAAAAATGAAGTGGAGAAAATCTCTTCCTTCCCGGTGAATGTAGAGTCGGTGGTGACCTACAAGCACGATGACATGAACTTTGCCGTCAATTTTGCACTCACACCCAACGAAGGACGTGAAGTATCCCTCAAAAAGTTGAAAGAGATCGCCCGTGAAATTGAACACGACCTGTTGCGTATCGAAGGTATTTCAAAAATTACCATTGGCGGGTATCCCGATGAAGAAATTGCTATTCTTTTGGATGAACATGCCATGGAGTCCTATCAACTCACGTTTAGTGAAGTCTCTCGTGCGGTTGCTTCAACCAATCTCATCATGACCGGTGGTAGTATTAAAGATGGAGAGGAAGAATTTTTCATCCGTGTACGTAATAAAGCCTATCGCAGCGAAGGACTGGAAGACATTGTGATTCGCAACTCTGCTCAAGGAGGCATCATCCGTTTGAAAGATGTAGCAACCATTAAGGATCAGTGGGCCGATTCGCCCTCGGATATAGAATATAACGATAAGCAAGCCATTGTTTTCACCATCAATACCACCTTTAAGGAAGACATCATGGATGCCTCGGAGAAAATAAATACGTACCTCGATGCCTTCAACGAAGAACAAGATTTATTAACAGCGGATATCATCCGTGACCAAAGTGACACGCTGAATCAACGCATCGACCTGTTAATGGATAACGGTCTGTTAGGGATCATCCTGGTATTAATCTTTCTCTCCCTCTTTTTAAATCCGCGCATCGCTTTCTGGGTAGCGGTCGGTATTCCGTTCTCCATGCTGGGTATGTTCATCATTATACCGGCCACCTCCGTCACCATTAACATGCTATCACTGTTTGGCCTCATACTGGTGCTGGGAATACTGGTAGATGATGCCATTGTGGTGGGTGAAAATGTGTACCGGCATTGGCAAATGGGCAAAAGTCCGGTGAAAGCGGCAGTAGATGGTACGCTGGAAGTCACCCCGGCAGTCGTGTCCGGTGTACTCACCACCATGCTGGCCTTTTCTACCTTTATCTTTCTGGATGGCCGTTTAGGTGATATGTTCAAGGAAGTATCCATTATTGTGATGGTCATCCTGTTGGTATCACTGGTTGAAGGTTTGATTGTATTGCCTGCTCACATGGCGCACTCCAAGGCACTAAAAAAAGGAAGTGATAAAAAATGGACGCAATTCATGGGTTGGTCGGAAAAAGGCCTGGTATGGGTGCGGGAAAAAATATACCGTCCTATATTGGAGAAGAGCATTCATTACAAAAGTATTTCATTGGCTGTTTTCACCGCGCTGTTCATCATTGCCATCGGTATGGTATCTAACCAACTGGTCAACGTCACCTTTTTCCCGGAAGTGGAGGGCGATAATTTCACCATCACCCTCACCATGCCTTCGGGTACCGATGAGTCGGTCACCCAAAAAGAACTGGATAAAATATCAGCTGCTATTTGGGAAGTGAACGAAGAGATGCGCGATGTGCAACCCGATGGACAAGCCATTATCAAACAACTCTTCCAACAGTTTAAAGGAGCTGGTAACAACGCCACCATTGAAGTCACGCTTTTAGATGCGGAAGTACGTAACTCGGGTACCGATGAAGTCATACAGCTGGTACGCCAAAAAGTAGGTGATATACCGGGAGCCGAAACATTGGGATATGCCGGCTTTAATCCCTTTGGAAAGGCGCTGGTGCTCTCGTTGGTAGGTGATGATAATAAAGAGCTGCAAGCCGCTAAAGAAGAATTGAAGCTGGCTTTGAAAAATATGCCTGAACTGGCCGATGTATCGGATAACTCCCCTGTAGGAAACCGCGAAATAGAGATCGAACTGAAAGACAAGGCTCACCATCTGGGTGTCACCTTGCAGGATGTCATCTCACAGGTACGTGAAGCCTTTTTTGGGAATGAAGTGCAACGTTTGCAACGCGGTAAAGATGAAGTGAAAGTATGGGTGAAATACGATGAAGAGAACCGGCGCTCACTGGGACAGCTGGAAGGGATGAAAATCCGTTTGGGCAATGGCACCAACTACCCCTTATCGGAACTGGCTTTCTTTAAGATGGTCAATGGCGTGACCAATATCCGGCACCTTTCCTTTGACCGGGAAGTGCAGTTGGAGGCGAATCAATCCGATCCGCATGCCTCCCTGCCGCAAATCTTAAAAAAACTGGAGACTGAGGTATTGCAGCCACTCTATGACAAATATCCCGGGGTGAAAGCGAAGTACGATGGTCAAAAACGGGAAACCGATAAAGTGGCCAATTCTGCTAAAGTGGTATTTCCGGTTGTGTTATTACTCATGTTTGGCATGGTCATTTTAACCCTGCGTTCAGTGAGTCAATCGGTATTAGTCTACATGATGATACCCCTTAGTTTTGTGGGTGTTGTGGCCGGCCACTGGATACATGGCATGGCGCTCAGCCTGATGTCAGCCATGGGAATGATTGCCCTGATCGGTGTAATGATTAACGATGGATTGGTACTCATCAATGCCCTTAACATTAATCTGAAACAAGGCATGCCTTATCAGCAAGCCTTATTAGAAGCTGCTATCTCCCGCTTCCGTCCTATTCTATTAACAACGCTCACCACCGTAGCCGGTATGGCACCCATGGTTTTGGAAACCAGCTTACAGGCACAATTCCTGATTCCGGTCTCTCTTTCACTGGCTTATGGGATGATTATGGCCACCACCACGACCTTGCTTTTATTACCGGTAATGTTGTTGATGGTAAATAGTCTGAAAGTAAAAATACAAACATGGATCAAAGGCCAAAAAGTAAGTGCTGAAGAAGTGGAGAATGCTATTAAAGAAATGAATTATAATTATGAAGAAGCTTAAATACATCCTGAGTGTGAGTCTGGCCATGATGGCCGGAGGGATCATCGCTCAAAATACGACGCCCACAGCGGATCAGCTGTCTTTACAAAAAGCCATTGAAACGGCCATGGTAAATAACTACGACTTGAAAATTGCCGGCAATAGCCTGAAAAAAGCCGAAAACAATAATACAGCTGGCAATGCGGGTTTACTGCCATCGGTTTCCATCAATGGGGGTACCGAGTATTCGAACAACGATAGCGAAATGCAATTAAACGGCACCGGTAATGATGCAGTGGTGACAACGGATGGTGCCGAATCGATGAGTTACAATGCCAGTGCCCGTGTGGATTACACTTTGTTTGATGGCTTTGGAAATGTGTACACCCGTAAGAAACTCAAACAAGCAAATATGCTGCAAGAGACCTTGTATCGTCAGCAAATGGAGATGACCATCCTGCAGGTCGTGCAGTATTACTATGAGGCCTGTCGGGCTCAACAAAATCTGACGCTTGCTCAGGAATCCATGCGGATATCCCGCGACCGCTATACCCGGGCCAAGGATCAGAAGACCTACGGCCAGGCCAACCAATTGGATCTGCTCAATGCCGAAGTGGATATGAACAGCGATAGTACAGCCATCCTGCAGGCAGAGCAAGCCTTATTGATGGGGATCAAAAACCTGAACGTGGTGATGGGAACGGCCATTAGTAACACTTATTCCTTCGATGATCAGGTGACTTTTCTGGATGACTTAACAGCTGAAAGCGTGATGACAGAAACCATGCTCAACAACAGCTCACTTTTATCCCAACAGCAGCAACAAGGTATCTCCCGGATGGATCTGAAAATTACCCAGGCAGCCAAATATCCCACGCTTTCAGCCTACGGGCAATATGGCTACAACCGGCAAGATAATGATGCCGGGCAATTGGCCTACAATCAAAATTTGGGTACGACTGCCGGTGTTAGTCTGAAGTTTAATGTATTCAACGGGCGCCAGCAGCGTACACGCGAACAAAATGCAAAATTGGACTTACGGAGTCAACTGGAACGTACCTTTCAAATTCAATCCGAGTTGGAACGGGATGCTGCCAATGCTTACACCGATTATGACTACAAGCGCCGCATTGCCGATTTGCAACAAAGTAGTTTGAAGCAGGCTAAGCTAAACTTTGATCAGACCAAGGAGATGTTTCAATTGGGTCGCGTCACCTCCATCGAATTCAGGACGGCACAGCAAAACCTGTTGAATGTGGCCAATAAGTATAACGATGCCCTCTTCCAGGCAAAGGTGGCGGAGTACAACCTATTACAGTTAACTGGCACATTGATAAAGGGGTAAAATATTCAGTTGCCGGTTTGAACCCGAGAGGAAGTATAACCGGCAACGATTTTGATATCCCATTTTTGTTTTTGACATTTGAAGTATTAACCATCGTCTTAATCGCAGAGCATGTTAACAAACCGCTATAAAATATTTCTGATCCCCTTTATCACTATCGTGATGATGTTAACATCCATATCTCTCATGTTCCTATTCGGCTTCCGAACGCTGGAAGATTTGCAAGCATTTGCTCTTAGAAGAATTCTATATGTATTGGGGAATGCTACAATCACAGTTGTGATTTTCTACTATGTTGTTAATTGGTTTAATAAACATGCTGTCTGGTCAGAGAAGTGGTTTATCCGCTTACTAATGGATATGGCTTTGATCTTAGTCCATTCTGCCATCTTCATCTCCATTGCTAATTACGTAGCGAATGCAGGGTATATTGAAGTTTCGGATCGTGTGAAAGAGCATACCCGGGAGTTTTTATATGTTGTACCGCTTATGATGAACACCTTGTTTTTGGTTTTAATTGAGATGATTTTAGCGATGGAAGAGCGCAATAAGTTAGCTCTTCAGGTAGCCCAACTGGAAAAAGAGCAAATCAATGCCAAGTATGGTGCATTAAAAGAACAACTGGATCATCATTTCCTGTTTAATAACCTGAGTGTATTATCCTCTCTCATTTATGAAGATGTGGAAAAGGCCGATCACTTCATCCAGGATTTCTCATCAACCTATCGCTATGTTTTGCAAATTAATCAACGCAATCTGGTTACCGTCAAGGAAGAGCTGGCATTCATTGAAAATTATCTCAACCTTTATAAATTCAGGTTTGAAGAAGGCTTTGAATATGTATTAAAAGCTGCACCGGAACGCCTCAAATGGAAGGTCCCTCCA
This sequence comes from Marinilabiliaceae bacterium, assembly GCA_016342595.1. Lineage (GTDB taxonomy): Bacteria > Bacteroidota > Bacteroidia > Bacteroidales > Marinilabiliaceae > JAEINY01. Next base: position 1,003 of record JAEINY010000022.1, on the reverse strand, counting down.
TTGACATTGCAGGTGTTGGTAGAGAACGCCATCAAACACAATCAAATCTCCCGACAACACCCCTTGCATCTTGAAATAAAATGTTGTTCACATCAACTCACTGTTAGCAATTCCATACAACCCAAACAAGAAAAAACAGACTCCACTCAAACCGGGCAAATTAATTTGGTGGAAAAGTACCGCCTGCTGGGTGATGCACTCCCCGAATTCAAAATCGAAGCTAATACTTATATCGCACAAATCCCTTTAATAGAACCCAATGAAAAGTAAGGTTTTAATTGTAGAAGATGAAATGCCTTCGGCACGTAAGCTAAGGGCCTTTTTGGAGAAGATCGAACCGGATTTCGATGTCGTAGCAATATTGGAGTCGGTTCAACAAACCGTTAAATTCTTATCTGAGAATGCCGTCGATTTAATCTTTTTGGATATCCACCTGGCCGATGGCAATAGCTTTGGTATTTTTAATCAAGTGGAAGTTAATGCCCCCATCATCTTCACAACCGCCTATGATCAATACGCCATTGAAGCCTTCACTCAAAACAGTATTGGTTACCTGTTAAAGCCCCTAAGCAAAGAAAAGCTGGAAATGGCCATTGCCAAATTCAAACAGATGCAGCCCTCTCAGCATAAAGCGCAACCGGCCATTGACTATCAGCAGTTGGGAAAAATCATTGCACAGCAACAAAAGCCAGACTATCAGGAACGATTCATGGTGTATTATAAAGACAAAATTAAAACCGTTCCGGTGGAAGATATTGCCTATTTTTATGCGGATGGGAAAGCCGTTTTCATGAGTCTGCACAATCATAAAACCTTCGATCTCAATTTCACCCTGGAACAGCTGGAGGCCAAATTGAATCCGCGCTATTTCTTCCGGGCCAACCGCAAATACATTGTGAATATTAAAGCCGTAAAAGAGGCCATGGTCTACTCCAAGAGTAAACTCAAATTACACCTCGCTCCAGATACCCCTACTGATGTGATTGTTTCATCGTTAAAGGCT
>JAEINY010000021.1 GCA_016342595.1 Marinilabiliaceae bacterium | reverse complement strand
ACGTACTATTCTTTGTGAAGATGAAGCCACCGAACTGCTAAAAGCGTATGGATTCCCAACCTTGAAAGGGAAAGTGGTTCATTCATCAGAAGAAGCCGCTCAAACACAGGAGAGCTTTTCGAGGCCGGTGGTGATGAAAATAGTATCACCGGATATTCTTCATAAAACAGAGGTGGAGGGCCTTATGCTAAGTGTTAATACTCCCGGTGAAGCGGCATTAGCCTATGACCGCATTCTTCAGAATATTGCCGAAAAGCGACCTGATGCCGTGGTTAAAGGCGTATTGATGGTACCCTTCATCCCAAATGGAGAAGAAGTTATTCTGGGGATGAAACGAGATCCTTCTTTTGGACCCGTTCTTATGTTTGGAATGGGAGGGACCCTGGTTGAACTGTATCAGGATGTCAGCTTTCGGGTGGTTCCGGTATCTCCTGAACAAGCGCAGTCCATGATGGAGGAGATTAAAGGGTATCCACTTTTAAATGGCTATCGAGGAAGAGAAGTAAAAGATATTGATGCTGTTAAAACCTGTCTGCTGCGATTAAGTCAATTGGTGATGGATTATCCAGCTATAGAGGAATTAGATGTTAATCCACTGATAGTTAATGAGGCAGGATGTTTTGTGGCTGATGTCAAAATTAAGCTATCCAATGAATATTAATGTTTAATGGTATTATTGATCAATAGTACTCGAACCAATTTTTAATAATTAACTACAATAAATCTAAAAAAATGAATCTGCCCTTATCAGGCTTGAATAGAATTGGCTACAAGCATTTGGATTGGCCTCACTAACGTATCCCGATCGCTATCGGGAGAGGTCCCATAGTTTTGTAAGCAGGCAAAAAAGAATTCTGTTTGAGTGACGTAGGAGCGAGTTTATTCTTTTTCTGATTACAAAACGTGATGGGTCGATGAGTAGTGTAGCCTAGACTTTTTTTGTTTCGTTTTTTGTGTCATGACAAAAAATGAAAACCCGCCTGGTAAGGCCATTGGAAAGTTTGGACTTGGTTTTTATGTATACGTTTTTCTGAAAAGATACCTTTAAATTTTTAAAATCAATGATTATGGATGTACGAAACCTCACACCGGAAGAAATCTATCAACTGGAAAAACAAGGCTGTCATGCCGATGATTGGTTAAATGTGCTGGTACATCCGGTGTTTGATTCCAGGTTTGTGTGGCATGTTAAATTTGAAGGGGCTGTTACACTTGGTAAGTTTTCTGATGATAGAAATACCAATGAAGGCATTTATCATTCCAGGTTGAATAATTGTCATATTGGGAATCATGTAACAATTAATCATACCAAAATGCTCCGAAACTATGATGTCGGTGATCGTTGTATTTTAAGCGATAATGGATTCATTTCTGTGGATGGCATGACCTCTTTTGGTAATGGTACAATGGTCGATGTACTGAACGAGACAGGTGGAAGGGCCATGCCTATTTGTAATCAATTGAATGCGCATGTAGCCTGGTTATTGACTCATTTTAGGCACGATGATCAGTTTACCCAAATACTGATTAAGATTTTAGAACAAGAAGCACGAGCAGCCCAATCAGCTAGAGGGACTATTGGTTCAGGGGTGTCAATCGAGCATTGCTCCACAATCAAAAATGTGAATATAGGCGTGGGCGCTCATATTTCAGGAGCCAAGCACCTGGAGGAGGGAACCATTCTCTCTGAAACGAGCGACCCGACCGTGATTGGTGATAATGTGATTGCCCGTCATTTCATTATTCAGGAAGGGGCACATATACTGGATGCTGCCATAGTGACCAATAGTTTTGTGGGCCAGGGCGTGCGTATCGGCCGGCAGTTTTCAGCCGATCATTCGTTGTTTTTTGCCAATGCAGAGATGTACCATGGTGAAGCTTGCAGTGTTTTTGCAGGACCATATTCTGCATCGCACCATAAGTCCTCATTACTTATTGCAGGTGAGTTCTCCTTTTTTAATGCCGGTAGTGGTACGAATCAGAGTAACCACATGTATAAGTTGGGTCCCATGCACCAGGGTATTGTGGAGCGTGGTTGTAAGACCGGGTCTTTATCATACTTGTTATGGCCCTGCAAGGTGGGGCCATATAGCGTTGTGATGGGCAAGCATACCAGTCACTTTGATGCCGGTAGTTTTCCGTTCTCTTATATCACCGAAGAGGATGGGAAGAGTCATCTGACCCCGGCCATGAATCTGTTTACGGTTGGCACCCGTCGGGATATCTACAAATGGCCGGCCCGGGATAAGCGGCAGTCACCTATGAAACGCGATCAGGTCATTTTTGATCTGTATTCACCTTATATCATCGAAAAGGTGATTACGGCCATCGATCTGCTGGATCATTTATATACCGAAACGCCCAAAAATCAGGACACTATCTTGATAAATGGCTTGTATATAAATCGTTTGATGCTGAAGACGTGTCGTAAGTATTATGAGTTGGCCTTAAAGGTGTTTTTGGGCGAGGGCATGATTGTGTTGCTCAATCATATTGCCGATCCATTTGACATTAAAGAAGTTCACAAACAGGCGCGAACCATTGATTCCACATCAAAAGGAGAGTGGTTGGATATGGCTGGATTATTCGTTACATCATCTCAGGTGGAAGCACTGCTAAAGGATTGCAAAAGTAAACGGATTCATTCCATGCAGCATATACTGGATCGGATGGCGGAATACTATGATTCATACCGCGCATTAAAAGCAAATGCATTCAAGGGCATCATTAAAGAAAGGCGCAATATTGGTTTATCGGTGATCACGGTTGATGAAATTAAACAAGTCATTGAGGATTGGCGAATCGCTTCCATTAAACTCAATAACATGATTCTCAATGACGCCCAAAAGGAGTTTGATGCCTCCAGTCGTATAGGCTACGGTATAAATTCGAATCAAGAAATAGCAGATGGTGATTTTAACCAGGTACATGGTAAAATGGAAGAGAATGGATTTGTCATAACATTAAAGAATGAGATCAAGATGATCAATCAAAAGGCAGATTCTATTATTCATCTGCTTTCTGCGTCTCAATAAAGGTTAAAGTATTAATTTGGCCATCGGAAAGTAATATGTAAAATATGGCCCTGATGAACCGAAATAGGATTTTTTTTAGTGTTGCAATGTGTCTTGTTATTATCTCCGGACTCTTATCCCGAGCTTATGCCTATCTCTTTCCTGATTGGATAAATATCTATTTAGGGGATGCCTTATATGCCTTGATGATTTATCTGGGATTTAGTGCTTTTTTCATCCGAAGATCAGCCATTGAGATAGGTCTCATTAGTCTGATCTTTTGTTATGCAATTGAATTTGGTCAATTTTATCATGCTCCCTGGATTGATGCTATCCGCGCCACACGGCCAGGTGGGTTGATTCTGGGATATGGATTTTTATGGAGCGATATTTTAGCCTATGCGATAGGTGTTGCGACAGGAGTAATGATTCGAAGATTTATAGTTGGCCGATATCTTTTTAATATAAAAGCGTCGATTAAAAGTTGATTTGACTGGCATAACACAAACTGAAAAACGATGATTTTTAGAATAATAGCATCCATACTAGTATTGATTCACGGATTATTCATCCTCTATGTTCTTTTTGGTGCTTTCCTAAATTTTAAATGGCCTAAGATGATTTGGATACACCTCCCTATGGTGATATGGGGTGCTTTGGTGGAATACATGCATTGGATCTGCCCATTGACCCCGCTTGAAAATTATTTTCGACAAAAAGCCAGAACCGGAGTGTATGAAGGTGATTTTATAGAGCATTACATCATTCCACTGATCTATCCGGAAAATTTAACGCCTCAATTTCAGGTAGTATTTGGTTCATTGGTGGTTGTTTTGAACCTTGTTGTGTATGGCTTTTTCTGGTATCATATCAGGCGTAAAAAGTAGTGCTTTGGAAAGGATACGCAGCGTGTACATAACATTTGGAGAAGCGTTCTAATTTATTGTAATTGCGATCATCTATAAGTAACTAAATTATGCGCAAACTCATTCTCTATATTGCTGCCAGTATAAATGGTAAAATAGCCCGAAAAGATGGAGCGGTTGATTGGCTCGAGTCCATCCCTAATCCTGACCAATCGGATTATGGGTACCAGGCATTTTATAATTCCATAGACACAACTATCATGGGATATAATACCTATGCCCAGATTATCGGTTGGGACATTGCTTTTCCCTATTCGGGCAAGAAGAATTTCGTCGTGACTCGAAAACAAGATCCTCCGCAGTCAACAGATGTGAATTTTGTGACCGAAAATCATACACCCTTTATAGAGGCATTAAAGCAACAACCGGGGACGGATATTTGGCTGATAGGTGGTGGTCAATTGAATACCGCGTTGTTCAATGCCGGTTTGATTGATGAAATACAACTGTTTGTCATGCCAATCGTTCTACCGGATGGGATTGAGGTGTTTGAAGCGGTCCCTCAGGAAGCTTTGCTAAATCTTGAAGAAGCGAAGTCTTACGCCTCGGGTGCGGTGTTGTTAAAGTATGCCACACGCTAGATTTCATAAATTTCGCAGGGATAATCCTTTAAAATATGTGGCTGCATTCTAATTGCCGATTGATTTATATAAGAGGTTGGTGTATCATACACTACAAAGGTTTGTATTTAAAAATTAAGGTCTTTTATTATCACTTAAACCTTATTTCCAGGTTTTAAATCTTAGTAGATGGGATTAATAGTTTTCTTCATTGAATTTAATAGGCTCTGTGACCGTTTCCTTTTCCTGAACTTTGCGCTCTCCGTGTAACACTTTGTTATAAAAAAACACACAAATACAGTCAGGTTATTCCGTCACAATTCCTAAATTCTGCCAGCAAAATCCAGTAGTGGGGCTGATGGGTGTTAGCTCTATATTGTTTTTGCCCTCACCAATTACATGCGTAGATGCGCGCATACACCTTGCGTGGTACCACGCGATCTACTTGCGTAGAGGCAGACAAATACTTTGCGTGGTACTACGCGAATTTCTTGCGTGGGATAACCTCTGTTATTCAGGTAATTCACATGGGTCGTTAATAAATACTCCATCCAGGAATGATAACATTAAAATGCTTGTTGTGTTTTTAACACAGCTTACATTCTGTATCGATCATTCAAACTTAGGGTATGTTGTATTAAATTTTAACCATTGATTACACGGATTGTCTTTTTATAAATGCGATCGCCCTGGGTATGACAAGCAGGGAAATAGTCTTTACTTTGTTGTTAATTAACCACCCCGCCTTCGGCACCCCTCCTAAAAAATCAGGAGGGGAAAAGCATGTTCTCGGGTATGATAAGGTAATTCCAAGAAATATCGAAAAAAAGCGGTATTTTTGCTATCCATCCCTGTAATCTGCTATGATCTAATCAATATGTTTCACTGGTAAATTAGAGCATATAAAGGGGAGTCAAATAACATAATAAAAAGGAAGAGATTCCGTTAATATGCAAAAGTGAGCTGATGAAGAAAGTATCCAAAATAGTGGCGATTCTGATTATTGTTTTTCTGTCATTAATCATCCTACTCGTAGGATTTGCGGAGTTTTTTGAGGATAAAATAACAGATGTGGCCTTAAATAAAATACGCGAGACCATTGATGCTCCTCTGGCCATTGAAGACATTTCTTTTTCGCTCATCAAGGAATTTCCATTGGCCACCCTTGAGCTCAGTGGTGTTTGGTTAGGTCAGGAAATAATTCAGGATAGTGCTGCGAATAGGTCATCAGCGATTGATACATTGGTGCGCATTGATCAGGCAAATCTATCCGTTTACCTGCTACCACTTATGAAAGGTAAATATGAGCTCAATGAAGTAGCGGTGAGTGGTGCCCTTGTGAACTACCAGGTGGATAGTGCCGGTATTAGTAATTTTGATTTTCTGATACCTTCCGGCACCCCTGAAGAAAGTGATACGTCTGTTGCTGCTTTTTCTTTGCTTTTGGATAAATTAATGTTGGAGAATGTACGGTGTCAATACCAGGATAATAATTTAAAGGCTGCTGCAAATATCTTTGTACCTAACATTAATGTAGAGGGATCGATTACCAATGAGGCCATCGATATTTCTTCTGAAGGGATTATCCGGCTGACGGATTGCCAGCTTGATTCAACCAATTTGTCATTAATGAATCTGACGGAAGTAACCTATAAATTGGATTATGCTGATGAAACAGTTACGATCCATGATTTAACTGTTGATACGGATGGTGCACTTTTAAGTGCTAATGGACAAGTCACATTGCAGGACACCCTATTGACTAACTTGAAACTAGTAGGGTCGAATTTTAGCTTGGATGAATTGATTAAATACGCACCTGTTGAATTGCTGGATGAAGAGGGGCTCAAAAAACTATCCGGGCGAATCAACATGACAGGAACCGTGAATGGGGTGGTGAGTGATTCATTGTTGCCGCGTATAGATGTAAAGTTTGCGTTGGAGGATGGATTGGTAAAAACAGTCGATTATCCTACCATCCAAAATATGAATGTGCGTGGTGAGATGAGTAATGGAGCTTTACAAAATAATCAAACAACCAGCTTATCCATCGATGCATTTCATATCGAAACCGAAGAAAGTAGCATAAATGGGAATATTTCATTGCGTAATTTGGACCGGATAAATTACCGCATCACTACTCAGGCAGATTTAAATATCGATGAATTTCAGCAGTATGTTCCCGATTCGTTGGTGGAACATATAGAAGGAAATGTACAGGTTAATCTTTCTACCAGAGGTGTTGTGCCGGATTCCATAAGCGATGCTTTTATAAAATCGGTATTGGCTAATAGTGTCGTGGAGCTTAGCCTGGATAAGGTTCAGTTACAATTAGATTCTACTTTGTCCATCGATTCTTTATCAGGTCGAATGAATTACCAATCCAATTACATTTCTGCCAGTGGCCTCCAGGTGGAAGTGCCAGCTTATCATTTTAAACTGAAGAATGGGTCAATAGGAGTTGGCTTTAATGGCAACATAACGCAACTGGAGACCCTGGAACTGAATGTGGATTCTTTTCTTTTTCAAACGCCTCAATCCATGGTGGAAGGAACCACATGGATAAAAAACCTGAGTTATCCCAACTATAAGTTAGATAGTAAAATGCATTTAAACCTGGATGACTTGGGGGGGATGGTGCCGGATACTTTGGTGAAAAAGATGTCAGGTGATGTAAATGCTTCCATCCAATCAGCCGGAAAAATTCATCTGGACTCCATTGTTGATCATCTGATAGATCTGGTCATGAATGAAAGCTCCATACTCGTGGATGTTAAAAACGTGAATGTGGAAATGCCGGATACATTAATAAATGTAAAGAATTTTTCGGGTCAGGTTGCCTTGAAATCTGATACAATTGATATCACAAATCTAAGCGGTGAATGTATTGGCATCGAGTTTGGCGTGGATTCAGCGCAAATAGCCAATGTGTATAGGTCGGTCATAGTGAAAGACACGCTCCCACTAATGGTGCATGGAAATCTTGCTTTTGGACATATTGATTATGCCATGTTTGAGCCGTTTATGGAATCGGATTCAACCATAACTACTGAATTGGAACAATCATCGGGGAGCCCTATCGTAAATGACACCTCTGCTGATGTTAAAGGGGATCCTTTAAGGAGTTTAACGAATCTGGGTTTTAATTTCCAAATAAAGGGAAAAGTTAGGGGGGGGAGTATAAAATATAAGGATGTATTGCTCAACAAAATGAGCTGCTATTTTAATTTTAGAGATAGCCTATACTTATTAGATCAACTTAAGTGCAATGCTTTTAAAGGTAATATAAACAACTCTTTTCGTTATGAAATTCACGAAGAGAAAAGTATTTTGTTTTTTAGTAATCAGACTAATGGAGTTGACATTAATCAAGCATTGAGAGATTTTGATGATTTTAAAGAATATGACAATACATATATAGATCATAATCAGTTAAGTGGTTTGCTAAGCACGAATATACTTGCAGAAGTTGTTATTCGGGATTCTATTAATACAGAGGAGATCCGCATGCAGGGAGATATGTTACTTGAAAATGGACATTTAAAAAATTATGATGTTGCTGTTGAAATTGGTGAAGAATATAATATTGACAATACTGACAATATTATTTTTCAAACTATCGATACTAAGATGTTTATGTTTGATAATGCTTTTTATGTCCCTCTAACAAATATTAAAAGTAACACCTTTGACGTCTCTATTTTTGGTATGCAAAAAATGGATATGGATTGTGAATACCACTTACGTTTTTATTTAAAGGAGTTGTTAAATAAAGGGGAGTCAAAAAGAAGTGAAAGAAAACAGGCGGATGCAAGTAGAACTAAAAAAGATGGTGGTACAAAAGGTCTCACATCAATATTTGTTCCTTTTATTATTAAAAATAGTGAATGGCAAAAAAAATTAAGAGAAGGGGAGGATTCTGACGGAAGAAGAGATATGAAACGAAAACTTCGGGTTAAGGAGAAACAAATCAAATTAATATTCAATCCTGATTTGGTAGTTTACGATACTGGAGTGAGATAATACTAATGCCTTATGTCAAAAAAGAACAAACTGGTCTCGTTACTGGTAATTTGCTTTTGCCTTATTGGAGGTACTATATATTTATATGAATATAGGATTAACTCAAATATAATTGAAGAAGTAGCTCAAATAAAAGAACATGATATTGTTTTTGGAGATATTGAAGTACAGAACTCAATAATTGTATATTTCAATTATAACTGTTCCTTTTGTCAGAAATTTGCTAAGGAGGTTTATCCTAAATTAGACAGTGCTTATATAGCTTCGAAACGGGTGAAAGTCATTCTTAGGTTGGTGTGCTCTATTTTTGACAAAAAAGCTATGGAAGCTTATCAAACGGTCTATTGCATTAGTGAGTTTGGCAATTTACAACCGCTTCATAAGCTGCTATTGCATAACAATAAAATAATTTACTCGGAGCATTTTCAAACATTAATTGATGGTTACATTAATACAAATTCAAATGTTGCTGAGTGTGTTATTATGCATGAAGATTATAAAAAGATTAAAATCAATATTGAAGACTTAAATGAGCTTAATTCACAAGGTACACCTACATTTTTGATAAACAAAGAAGTGATAAAAGGGTATAAGACCTTTGATGAGTTTGAAAGTTTATTAAAAAATAAATAGCTTGCAGCATTATTGATTTTTGTATAGAAATTAAACTTAAATATATTGTCATGAAAAAGGGCTTGATTTTCCTACTGCCGTTGTTACTATCGTTGGCTGCGTGCGAAAAAGATAATGAAGAAACATGCGATGAAACACCTCTTTCTCAATGTCCGACAGCTGATATATCAACGTGCTGTCCTGATGAAGGAGAGTGCTATTATGTGTATAATGGAGAACGGTATGACTCAGATGATGAAATTGTGAAACTCTGTAGTCCTTCTGGTAGCAATGAACAATTTATGTCATTAAAATTGGAAATTGATAATTATACTCAAAAATTGATTGAAGAGGCGAAAATGGCTGCAGTATGCCAATAAAAAGATGAGAGGTTGTCCATTTTTCTTTTTGGGTAACCTCTTTATATTTCAAATTATACCAATTAAATAATAAGGTGATTGATAAAAGCATCAGTGTATAATTTGTTACGTGTAATTGATATCACTTTATTTTCAGGTAGGTCATTTTTAACCACGTTCTGACATTTGTTAGGTTCTCAAATACCTTATTCTTAAAATTCTGTTTTATGTAGTGCCATGTTTTTTCAGAAGGATTCAGTTCAGGGCTGTATGGAAGGATACACACTAATTTATCCTTAATTAGTCTTATTCTAAAATCATCCTGCAGATTGGGTAGATTTTTTAAGGCTTTGATAGCCTGTTCGTCTTTTTAGATTAGGAAATGGTTGGCTGTGTGCATCCCTGTATGAACTTGTCGGAAGTTTAAATAACTGCTGAGATTAATTGATCGCGAAGTCAAAAAAAGCGACTTGTAATTGAACCACGGTTCTATTTTCCCCGTTCCAACGCGAGTCTGGTTAATAATATTGGGTAGGGCGCCCAGTCTCAGTGGGCAGGTCATCCAAAGGGTTTAGGCAGCCTGCCCAAGTTGATGGGGTGCACTGCCCAACCGGTGTGGGTGCGTCACCCAAGATGCTTTGTAATACATTGGATTATTTCATTTAATGGTAAGCCCACTCGAAAGGATTCGCGCAGTAGAGAGGTAAGCTTGTGCGCATAGGCATCATGTAAACAACTTAATGCCTATCTTTTTTTGCTGGCATGAAAACTACATCAGAACAACGCAAGCAAGAGCTGTACGACCTGATTGCTAAAGCATTTTGCTTATTACAATGGTAATCGGTATTACTCCTAATAATTATTCATTCCAAAAAGGCAACCACTGCTTCTTCACCAATTTCCGCAGTTTCGATTCCAGGTTGGCACCTCGCAGGTTAATGGCAATAATGGTACCTTCGCCATCAATGAGAAAATTGGCCGGAATACCACGTACCCCATATTCTTTTGCAGCTGCATTGCGCCAGCCTTTTAAATCACTCACGTGGTAGGGCCACTCCAGTTGATCTTCTGCAATGGCTTTTTCCCAGGCCTCTTTTTTCACATCCATCGAAACACTATAAATGGTAAAACCTGTTCCCTTTTTAAAGGTGGCATCCTTAAATTTTTGATAGGCACTGACCACATGCACATTTTCCTTACGGCAGGGGCCACACCACGAGGCCCAGAAATCAATCAACACCACTTTGCCTTGTAGGGATGATAATTTGAGTTCTTCACCCGTAAGTGTATTCTGGATTATTTCTGGTGCTTTCTGTCCTACCTTTAATCCCTGGCTAAAGGAAGGAGTGGATAGGCCGGTTAATAGTATGAATATCGCTAGTGTATATCTCATTCTCAGTAGATCTTTATTGTTTCATGCAAAGATAGCCAATTAATTTAAGGCAATCAGATGTACAGTATTAGTATTCTTGTATCATTGTAAAAAAGATGGCTGAATGTTCAGCCTGTCCATATCACTAGTGCGACAAATTGCAAGTTTAAGTATTTATTAATGGTGCCACCTACTGATATATGAAACACCTAATTACAATATATCAACTGCTTCGCAGTTTTCTTTAATGGAACCGCGAATTTAACGAATTACACGAATTCGTTTCCGCCGGAAAACGTTAATTACCAGAAATTTTAATAATTCGTTTAATTAGCGTAATTCGCGGTTTAGAGAAAAAATTTATTTGATAGGAAGCAAAGTAAATTATAGTACTTATTTTCACATGTTCTTTTTCACAATTTGAACTTCGACAACACCTAATCAACTCTTTTTATATAAGTGCTCTCCCGGTGAACCGGGATCTCCCCAAATGGGGAGACTATGGAATGGAGTTTTTTATAAACTCTTCCGTTCAAGAACTTCATGGATTTTGGTTCCCAAAAACCTATGAGTTCTAAGACGGAATCAAACAGATTTTCTTTCTGTTTGCCTCCATTACACCGTTATTAACGCTATTGCAATTAGGCGGATCGCACCTTGGATGGCAGGTTATACTATCGAGCATAATACACAAAAATGAATAAATTCAGGTGTTAATTATATAGCAGTGCATTCCGGTTGAAGCGAAGCGAAACCACCTCCGTGATCTCAATACGAAATTGTTTTTGGTATTTGCATTATCCTCTGTGCGGCTACTATATAACTCTTTTTTAACCACAGATTACACAGATTACACAGATTAACACGGATTTTATCACTGGATTCGAAATAATAACAAGGGCGATGGCAATCTTTTGTGCTTTTAGAAACAACTTGTTGTTTTGCTCTGTGGCTTCTTTGTGTAACTCTGTGTTACCTTTTTCTCAGCGTTATCTCTGCTTTTGTTAGCATATCAAGGCTTGAAGACTCTGTGTTACAATTAGTTTGTGTAAAACATACCCCTGGAATAATAAATGCTATAATATACAAATCATTCCACTAGTTTTCCATTTTAGTTTCATTGTTAATGCCACAAAAAGTATCATAGTCAATTAATTTTGTGATGCTTGGGTGCTCTCCACAGATAGGGCAATCCGGATCTTTCATGAACTTCACTTCATTAAATGATAGTTTTAAAGCGTCGTAGTTCAGCAGTCGGCCAATAAGTGGCTCACCAATGCCCAGAATCACTTTGATCACCTCGGTGGCTTGTAAAGTGCCAATAACACCGGGCAGAACACCTATCACACCAGCTTCCGCACCTGAAGGCACACTGCCCGGCGACGGGGGCTCCGGAAATAAACAACGGTAACAGGGGCCTTGTTCAGCCCAATATACACTGGCTTGTCCTTCAAACTGACGAATAGAGCCAAAGACATTGGGTTTGCCGGTTAATACACAGGCATCGTTGATAAGGTAACGGGTTTGAAAATTATCTGTTCCGTCTGTCACCACATCATATTTTTTGATAATACTCAGCGCATTTTCGGAGGTCAGTATTTCGTTGTAAAGATCCAGTTTTACAAATGGATTGATTTCTTGAATGCTTTCAGCTGCGGATGTCAGTTTACTACTGCCAATGTTCGAAGTGCCATGTAGGATCTGACGCTGTAAATTGCTCTCATCCACTACATCAAAATCAACTAATCCCATGTGGCCGATACCTGAAGCAGCCAGGTATAAAGCAATAGGCGACCCAAGTCCGCCGGTTCCAATAATTAATACGGAGGCCTTCTTCAATTTTACTTGCCCCTCGATACCAATCTCCGGTAATATGGTGTGACGCGCAAAGCGTTTTAATTCTTCTTGTGACAGTGTCATGGTCTGATTATTTTGAAGTGACGAAGGTAAAAAAAACTGAGTAATACCTGAAGGACTCTTATTTTCAATTCAGAGAGTTTCAATTATGTATTTATAATCATCAGAAAAAGAGCAATTAAGTGGCGATCGCACTTTCTTGCGTAACTTTTGTTTAAGAATAGTGATGGTTTATTATTAGAAAGACGTCTTATCATATGGATTTATCAAGGAAAAGGAGATATGTTGAATAAACAATTAATTACAGTTTTTGTATTGGTGCAGTTACTTATTTTTCCAAATATTATGGGAAATAAACCTGTTGAGCCAGACAAGGAAGGCATCGTTAAGGGAAAGGTGTTCGATGGCAAGTCGAAACAACCGGTAGAGTATGCCACAGTAGCTATTTATAGTAGCATTGACAATTCTGTGATCACCGGAACCATAAGTGATCAGAACGGTGAATTTAAGATAAAAGGGCTGAAGCCTGGATCTTTTTACATTGTGGTGTCATTCATGGGCTATGAGGATAACCGATTTGATGATATCATTATCGATCGTGGCAGAACCCTGGTTGATCTGGGGGAGATAAAACTCGGGGCTGGTCGTACTGCTTTAGATGAAGTGGAAGTGGTGGCCGAACGTCAGTCGGTGGAATTTAAGATTGATAAAAAAGTGGTTTCAGTGGGTAAACAGATGACATCAGCGTCCTTATCGGCCATTGAAGTATTGGAAAATGTGCCTTCCGTGCGAGTGGATATCGAAGGGAATGTGTCCTTGCGTGGAAGCACCGGTTTTACCGTTTTAATTGATGGGAAACCAACGGTATTGGAACCCAGTGATGCCTTGCGTCAAACACCGGCTTCAACCATTGAGAATATTGAGATTATTACCAATCCATCGGCTAAATACCAACCCGATGGTACAGCTGGGATTATCAATATCATCACTAAAAAGAACCGCACTCAGGGTGTGCAAGGATTGGTGAATCTGAAAGGTGGCTCTTTTGGGAGTTATGGGGGTGACTTTTTATTGAATTGGCGGAAGAAAAGGACTAACTTTTACATTGGGGGTGATTATAATAATCGTCCTTTTCCTGGTGAGAGTTACAGTGAAAGACGAACGACTGCTGATGGCATAACAACCATTATTAAAGCCGACGGAGATAATGAACGCAGCTACAACGGAGGAGGATTGCGCACTGGTTTTGATTGGGACATCACCCAACGTGATTTCTTTTCAGTGGGATTACGCTATGGCAATTATCAAATGAAAAGTAATTCAGAGCTGAATTATTTGACCACAACAATGCCGGAGGATGATCTGGTAGAGGAATTGAGCTTGAATGATTCCGAACGAGGAGGTGATTATGTTTCTATAACAGGTAATTATCAACATAAATTTGCTCAAAAGGGTCACGAATTGAATGCTCAGGTAAACTACCGTTATCGGGATGGGGATGAGTTTTCGAAAAATGTATTACAGGATGCGGCAGGCATTATTAATGATGGATCTAAAACGACTGAGAAAGGCCCGTCGGGCCGATGGGAGTTAAGATTGGATTATACAAAACCGGTTGGCGAGTCTGATAAGTTCGAAGCGGGATTTCAGGGACGATCCAGTGAAAGTGAGGATGTCACAGAATTATATTGGTATGAGTCCGATCAGCAGGATCTTATCTTACAAAGTGATAAGAGTAACAATACCAAATACAATCGTAATATCTATGCTTTATATACCACCTACAATGGTAACCTGGGTAATTTTGGCTATCAAGCCGGGCTAAGAGGTGAATATACGTTCAGGGAAATCACCTCTGTTAAGGAAAATGATCGTTATACTATTGATCGTTTCGATTATTTCCCTACCTTGCACTTATCATATAAACTACCTAAAGATCACCAGGTCATGGCGAGTTATTCCCGTCGCATTGATCGGCCACGGGGCTATTATTTAGAGCCCTTTATTACCTGGGAGGATATGTATAATGTGAGGCAAGGGAATCCCGACTTAAAGCCTGAATACATCGATGCCCTGGAATTGGCATATCTGAAACAATGGGAAAAATCTCAATTGTCATTGGAAGCTTATTATAGAGTAACGCATAACAAGGTCGAACGCATTAAAAGTGTTTACGAAGAAGGCATATTATTGAGTACTGTGGCGAATGTCGGTACTGATTATGCATTAGGGCTTGAAGCCATGTATAATGTGCCCTTGTTTAAATGGTGGGAAGTAAATTTAATGGGTAATATTTACGATTACCGGATCGAGGGAGTCAAAAATGATGAATCATTTGAGCGGAGCTCTTTCAATTGGAGTAGTCGTGTTAACAATACATTTAGATTAAATAAGCGGTCACAGTTACAGTTTAATGGTAATTATGACAGCCCTTCCATTACATCCCAGGGTGAATCAAAAGGATATTATACCCTTAATGCAGCTTTTAGAATGGATTTCATGGATCGGAAATTATCAGCCACGCTACAAGCCAGAGATTTGTTTGGAACGGCCAGGCACGAATCCATTACCGAGGAACCGGATTTTTACAATTATCAAAAGCGCATTCGAAGTGCCCCGGTCATTAGCTTTACATTGAGTTATCGAATCAATAATTTTATACAAAAACGCCGCAATGGAAACCGCGGCAATGATAGTGGAGGAATGGAAGAGGAGTTTTAATTTTTTTGTATAGGTGCCTATGCAAAAAGGGAAGTAAAACGTTACTTCCCTTTTTTTGTGTTATTTAATTAACGCACAAACATCATCAAAAGTGATGAGTTTTCGCTCGTTTTCTTTTACATAGGCCAATACTTTGTCTACCTTTTCGCCGGTTATATGTAGTTTTAATCCCATCTCACGACACAATTCCAGTTCTTTTTGATTGATGTTTAAATCAACTTTCATTAATTGTATCATTCTGAAAAACATAAAAAAGCGTTCCTTCTCATCCAGCGGGGCTGAAAAATGAAACTTTTCCAGGTTTTGGGATATTTCATTGAGATCACCGGGCGTAATACCCATACTAACCGTGACAAAATTAAGCCACATGTTTTCAGCCATATTGAGTTGTTCATCAGCATTAGCCATTTTGATAAGCTGAGCAATGTAACATTTCTTCTCGTCGAAGTAATCTTTAAATTCTAACATAAGCGAATCATTATTCAATATAGTTACAAGTATACGTTATTTATGTGATTATAATATCGAAATGCTTATTTATGGGGATCAATATTTCCATAATTCGCAGCATAAGTATTACTGAATTCTTCTATTTCAGTGAAGAAATTCCTGCGAAATGTTAAAAAGTAATTAAAAACACTTACTTTTAGTTGGCAAAATTGCGGACGTAATTATTTATGATGTTTGTATCATTTCATTTGATCTATGGGAAAACTATATCAACCAATCAATACACACTTTGAGCCTGCGTCGGTAAAAAAGTATGCCATTAACCTGGAGAAATTCTTAGAACTGCTGCGACAGGAGGAAGTGTATTATAAACAGCGTAAGCATGATACCAAAGATGTTTTATCGCATGTGAGAAAGATTTTTTATGATTTATTTGGCTGGAATTCTCAATTAATAAGAGGTGCAGCCAAAATTTCTAATAGGTACATCGTCAAGCTGGTTCCTGATAATAGTGCCATTTATCCCGATAAGCATTTTGCCTTAATTAAAAGAACCGGTAAAACCGTTGAACCTTCTCATTTAAAACGTGAGGTATTGGTGCGTGAAGGAGATTGGTTGAATTCCAATGCAGGGACCGTTCCGGAGATTTATCAGAACGATAATCAGGAAGTCGTATTGCCGGATAATTTGTATTGCGATTTGGGGCATGTGTTGGCTGGTATGGATGCCACCAATTATCCCATGACGGTGGCCCCCTTACCTGATAAATTGATGTGGCTCCGGTTTCTGGTTCCACATGTAGAGAACAATGCTTTTTGTGCCACCTGGCTGGGGGATATTGCGAGTTCGGCAGGTGAGTGTTTATTTGAAACGATCAAGCAAAGAAGAGACCTTTCAGTAGAGGAAATACAAAAACTTATTAATGCTTTTGCTCCCGGAACAGATATGTTGGGGAACATTGATTCGCTTGTTATCCCACATGTTTATAAATTAAACACACACAGCGGTTGGTTAGTATCTGATATATTACATGATTACTATTCGCAGCAAGGGAAAGGGTATTATTTCATGCAACGGCGGTATTCCATGTTTTGCCAAATCGTTGGCTTAAAGGGGTGGGATGGTGATCATTTCGAAAATGAGCGCCAATGGCTGGCTGATTATAAAAAGCAATTAAGGAGCACTACAGCTTTTTATGTCTATACCCGAATGCCAAAATTAAAGGGATTATTTCTGGCTTTGAAAGTATGGCTGGGCTTATGTGAAAAGCCATTGAAACTGCAGCAGTTATTAATACTTTTACTAGAAGCTTTAAAAATGAATATAAAATCGGAACCTGT
Source organism: Marinilabiliaceae bacterium (assembly GCA_016342595.1). Lineage (GTDB taxonomy): Bacteria > Bacteroidota > Bacteroidia > Bacteroidales > Marinilabiliaceae > JAEINY01. Next base: position 25,522 of record JAEINY010000021.1, on the reverse strand, counting down.
TTCTGAGGAAGTAAAATCAATTAATTATGTCGAAGCGAACTAAATATTTTCTTGTAATACTTACTGTTTTCGCCATTTTAGTAGTGCCGCTATTGGGTGCTTTGATTTATTATAAAGGTGAATTTCCAAGTCATTTATTTTATTTCCCACCTACTGAAGTGACAGCCAAGCCCGGTTTTAGCGGGCCTGTATTTATTGGATTATTGTTTCCAATTGCATTTGTCGTTTTGCTTTATATCTATCCTTGGTGGTTTGGTTTTAAACGACCTGAGAACAGGCAGGCAACTAATAGTGAAGGAAAATTTCCCTGGTGGTTTTGGGCAGGCCTGGTGGTTTCATCAGTTGATGCTGTCTTTTTATTTGGACATATTGAGTCGGCGACTTACATACTGAATTTAGGATTTATTCCCATTATCTGGGGAATCGTTTTTGCTACTGATGGCTGGGTGTATAAACGCACCAATGGGCATTCTATCTTAGGTGATAAACCATGGAATTTAGTTTGGATGGCGTGCTGTTCAGCTTTTGCGTGGGGCTATTTTGAGTACCTGAGTTTCTATGTTGGTGTGAATTGGTATTACCCGGAAGCGGCTCGCATTTCTACATTGGCATTTTATGTCTATGCTATTGTTGGAGGGGGTGTATTGGTTCCGTTTGCCTTTGAAGGTTATATGCTTTTAAACTCCTTTAAAGCATTAGGACGCCGGTATTCCTTTGGCCCTAAAATTACATTATCTAAACCGGTTCAAACTGGGGCCATGGTAATTAGCTTGTTATCCATATTCCTGATCACCTACTTTCCAAATATTCTTTTCCCGATGGTATGGCTGGGACCAGTTATAATTTTAAGTGTGGCCTTTGATATGATTGGCTTATGGACGCCTTTCAGGCCCATTGCACGTGAAGGAAACTGGACCCCCTTAGCATTGATTGGCTTTGCGGAGTTAATTATCGGGTTGATTCATGAAACAGTAAACTTTTTCAGCGCTTTTCATCATCCTTTTTCTACAATTGTTCCCGGTTATTGGATATACAGTGTGCCATATGTGGATCGGTTTTATGTGTTTGAAATGCCTTTTGAAGGACTCTTTGGATATTTGCCTTATGGCATATACAATTGGATTATATGGATTGGGTTTGCATACATTTTTAAGATTTCAACGCAGTTTAATAACAACAAAGCAGTAGTAGCGGGGCATTTGAATTGATACCAGGTATGGAGAGAATAAATGAATATATAATAAAAGAAGAGCTATCCAGAAATGATAGGACTTTAGTATATAGAGCTGTTGATGCAGAAGATCATTCATTTATTTTGAAGGTTTTAAGGCATGAGTATGCGGATGCTCAAAAAATGGAACGTTTTAGGAGTGAATATGAATTGGTGAACTCCATGCAGTCTGAAAATGTGATTCAATCCATTGAATTGATAAAGCACAATAATAGCCTGGCTATAGTTTTTGAGGATTTTGGAAGTGAGACTTTGCAGGATTATATTCATCAAATTGCACCGGTTACAATCAAAGAGGAGCTAATTGAAGTGCTAAGGCTGGCGGTTCAAGTATGTAGGGCCCTGGCTGCTGTTCATGATCAAAATATAGTACACAAGGACCTCAATCCTAACAATATTGTTTTTAGTGAAGACAGAGAAAAGTTAAAATTGATTGATTTCGGCTTAGCTGCAGAAATTTTTGATGGGGATCAGGATTCAATTCATTTGCGCCATTTGGAGGGAACTTATGCCTATATCTCGCCAGAACAAACAGGTCGGGTAAATCGTCCGGTAGATCATAGGAGTGATTTTTATTCCTTAGGCATTATTTTGTATGAGTTATTATGCGGACAGATACCCTTCAAGGCCAATAATCCCAGGGAATGGATTCATTGTCATGTGGCCCGTCAGCCGGTTGAACTCTACATCAAAAACTTGCTGGTTCCCAAATCCCTATCTGATGTGGTCATGAAACTCCTTTCCAAATCGCCGGATGATCGTTATCAGAGTAGTTATGGAATTATTAAAGATCTGGAAGCTTGTGTCATACATCTGGAAGCTAATTTGAGTTTTGATGATTATCCGGTTGGTCGACAGGATATTGTAAAACGATTCACAGTGCCCGAGAAGCTTTATGCCCGGGATGCGGAAATCAACCAACTTAAAGGTTGTTTTGAGAGGTCTTGTAAAGGAGAGATTTGTATTGCCATTGTAAAGGGCTATTCTGGCATTGGAAAAACATCTTTGGTCAATCAATTACAGCAACCTGTCCAAAAACGGAATGGTTATTTCTTAACAGGTAAATTTGAGCAATTCGATAAAAACATCCCTTATGTAGCATTTATTCAGGCCTTTTCGAAACTCATCAATCAAATATTGACAGAGCCTGAAGAAGAGATCAGGAGGTGGCGTAAATCCATATTAAATGCCCTAAAAGGAAATGCCCATTTGCTTGTAGAAGTTATTCCCCAGCTGGAATTAATCATTGGCAAGCAACCTGCTCCGCAAGAACTACCGCTTAAGGCGCATAATCGTTTTGTGCTGAGCTTTATCAGTTTCGTACAGGTGTTTGCCAGTGAAAAACATCCATTGGTACTGTTTCTGGATGATTTACAATGGGTGGATTCTGCATCACTTGAAATTATTGAATTGTTAATTGGAAATAATTCCAATCATCCCTTTATGTTAGTGTTGTCATATCGCGATAACGAAATAACATTGGGACATCCGCTACTACCGGTACTTCATCATTTGGAGAAAATTAGAACGCATCGGGTAGAAATAAAAGTAGAAGCGTTGAATGTGCAGGATGTCAGGGATTTGGTTGCTGACTCCTTTGCGTGTTCGCGTTCTGATGTGAATAAGTTAGCAGCGATTTCTATTCAGAAAACAAACGGAAATCCATTTTTCCTGATTGAGTTTCTCAGTAATTTATACCCCCTGAAGATGGTGTCGTTTGATACATCTTTAGGCCAATGGGTTTTTAATTATGATGAAATCAAACGAACGGAAGTGACCGATAATGTTGTTGATCTGATCAGCCAGCGCTTGGAAGCATTAGATGAGGAAACGCAGGAGATATTAAAGTTAGCTTCTTGTTTAGGGCCGCGCTTTGACCGGAACACATTGAGTAATATGACAGATAAACCACTGTCAACTATCGATAAGATATTTAAAGTGGCTATTGAGGAGCGTTTTATTTATTCATTAGATGGTTATTCTACCATTCAGTTTGATGATATAGATACGATTGTTAATTACGGGTTTCTTCATGACAAAATAAAGCATGCTGTTTATAGTCAGATTGATGGCGACACAAAATCCATTATTCATCTTCACATAGGTCGGTTGTTATTAAATAGGCATGACGAGAAAGTTATAGGGGATGATCTGTTTAATATACTGGGGCATTTTAATAAAGCCATTAATGAGATTGAAGCCAATGAACGGTTAAGTATTGCCAAATTGAACATGCAGGCTTGTAAAAGAGTGTTAAAATCGGGAGCTTATAAAATTGCGTATGATTATGCCAACCGGGGCTTAGCTCTTTTAACAGACGAAGATTGGGAATCTGATTTCTATTTGGCATATGAGTTGCATTTGAATGCAGCCGAGTCAGCAGCCTATTGTGGTGAGTATACCAACATGGATCACCTTTTGCAGGTATTACAATTGTATTCGACCAATTTATTAGACAAAGCTCGAATTAGCACCATTCGTATTAAAGCGCTTATTTCACAAAATCAGCAACAAAAAGCCATTCAGGAATCGCTTGTGTTGTTAAAGCGATTGGGAATAGGTTTACCCTCGAAGCCTGGGCTACATCATGTGCTATATTTTGTGATGAAGACGCGCTGGTTGTTGAAATCTCACCAAAACAACCTGGAAGACCTTCCTATCATGACAGATCAGGTATTACTGATGGCCATGAAAGTGATGGGAAGCATGATTAGTATTTTGTATCGGGCAAATCCCAATTTACTCATGCTCATCGTTTTTAAGTTGGTGCGATTGACACTGAAGCATGGTGTCGCCCCAATTTCACCTGTGGGGATTGTGACTTATTCATTGTTGAGTAATGCCATGTTTAGCAATACTGATCAGGATTATCAATTGAGTCAGGCTGGCATGCGTTTATTTGACCGGATGGAAAACAAGGAACATTGGCCACAAGCATTTTACCTCTTTAATGTAGGCGTGCGGCCGTGGAAGGAAGCCATGGACGATGTCATCAACGATTTCTTTCAATGTTATCATAAAGCGCAAGAGGTGGGTGATTTTGAAACGATGCAAAGTACTGTTGTGGCCTGGGCAAGTTATGGTTTCAGAGCAGGGTATCAATTGAAAGATATTCAAAATAAGATTCATCAGTTCTCGCAAACCTTATCTCAATATCATCAGGAGATTGTATTCAGTCAATTGAATCTGATCCAGCAAATGGTTTTCAATTTTCAGCATGGTTCTATTTCGCCGGAGAAACTAATTGGAGAGATCTACAATGAGGAAGAGATGATATCCTATCATTATCAAGAAAAGGATGATACTTCTTTGTTTATGATTTATCTTAACAAGATTACCATAGGATTTCATTTTGAGAAGTATGATGAGGTGAAGGAAATGCTTGAGGAGTCAAAGCAATACATTAAATCTTCCAGTGGATTGGTGGTCTTACCTGTTTATTATTGTTATGAATCACTCAATTATTTAGCCAATTATAAAGATCAAAACTCATTTTTTCGTAGAAAGTCCAGGCGTGTAGTGACAGCCAATCAAAAGCGCATGAAAACATGGATGAATTACGCGCATATGAATTTTTCGGTCTATTATCACTTGGTAGAAGCAGAATTGAGCCGTGTTAAAGGGCAAACATTAAGTGCGATTAATCATTATACAAAAGCTTCTGAGAATGCCTTTGGTCAGAATAATATTCAAATGGAAGCATTGGCCAGAGAGTTGTTTGGCAAATTTTGGATCGATGTCAAGAATTTTGAATTGGCTCAGCTGAATCTTAGTAAGGCTTATAAATTATATGATATATGGGGAAGTAAAGGCAAGGCTGATTTTTTAATGAACCATTATGGAGAGTACATATTATATCCTGATGCCATCGCCAAAGCGACTCAGGTATCTACCTCCAGAACCAGTCATTCAGCTACTTCAACGGTGGCAGATGATATTGATTTGGCAACTATTTTAGATGCTGCAAAGACGATCTCCGGAGAAATTGTTTTATCCAGATTGATCAAGAAGACATTAAAAATCATTTTGGAGCAAGCTGGGGCACAACGTGGGCTATTTTGGTTGAAAGATGATGTGAATGAGCAATTGTCTCTGGAGGCCATTGGAACCGTCAATAAGAATAGAATAACGGTTAGTTTGGGAAAACAAGAGGTATGGGAGCAAATAGTGCCAGTACCGGTAATTAATCTGGTTGAACGAACCAAGCAGATGGTTATTTTGGCGGATGCCGCGAACGACGTGAATTATCGAAAAGATCCATACATCAAGGAGAATAACTTAAAGTCAATCATCGTACTGCCCATATTGGCCCAATCTAAAATCACGGGTATTTTATACCTTGAGAATAATCTGGCGGCACGGGTATTTAACCGTGAAAGGGTTAGTGTATTAACCATTTTGTGTACGCAATTGGCCGTTTCATTGGGCAATGCACGCTTGTTTAATACATTGGAGCAGAAAGTGTCGGATCGCACCAAAGAGATATCCATCAAAAATCTCGTTTTACAAGAGCAAAAAGAGGAACTGGAAGCCGTTCGGGATCAGCTTAAAGAATTGAATGCTACCAAAGACCGTTTCTTTTCAATCATCGCACATGATTTACGTGGCCCGCTAGGTACATCAAATTCTATTCTGGAATTATTAACTGAAGACCTAAATGATTTTAGTGAGGAGGAGATTCGACATTTTTTAAACACCCTGAGAACTTCCACTGAATACACTTATAAACTGTTAGATAACTTGTTGCTGTGGGCTAAGTCCCAACGCAAAGAAATAAATTTTGATCCGCAGAGAAATAGTTTAACGGCCATTATCGAATCGGGTATTGAATTGATGCAGCACTCTTTAAACGAGAAGAAAATCTCAATTAATGTTAATGTGCTGACCGAGACTGAAGCTGTATTTGATAGGGACATGATTGCCACTGTTTTCAGAAATGTATTGAGTAATGCTATTAAGTATGTTAATGGAGAGGGTAAGATTGATATAATCGTTGAGCGAAAGAACAAGACAGTAACAGTCTCTGTGAACGACAACGGAATTGGCATTGGAGTGGAGCGGTTAAAGAACCTTTTTAAAATTGGTGAGAAACAAGGTAGCAAAGAAGGAACCTATGGAGAAAAAGGATCCGGTTTGGGATTAATTCTGTGTCGTGAATTTATTGAACGACACCAGGGGCAAATATGGGCGGAAAGTCAATCCGGTGAAGGGAGTAAATTTGTATTTACCATTCCCTGTCATAAAGAGGAATAACCATTGAATAATATGAGAGGTGAAAAATAATCATGTTTTCCACCTCTTTCGCACCGTATTAAAATGTGATCCAGGGGATTTGATGTATCGTTTGGTCTATGGTTTCAATGGTTTTTTCACATACCAACTGTGCCATTTGTTGGTCGGTTTTAAAGCGATTCAGCCTGGAGTAATCTTCGCTTAGGAAGTCAAAATTATGCAATACAGGCTCCTTCTGGACTTTATTGTTTTTTTGCAAGAAACCCATGTCAAAATCCCAGCCATTAATGGAATGTGTTGAGTGATGGTACAAATTACGGAAGTGGAGTTTGATTTGGTTTTCACTGTATGATATATCCACACAGTATTTAATATTTCCGTTGAATTGCGAGGACAAAATAAAAGGTGATTTGTCCAGCAGAAGAGGAATATCTCCTTCAACTATTATCTTATCCGAATTACAACTTCGGAATTGAATCTGACCATTGGTGTGATTAACTAACCATTCGACCAGAAGGTCCAACTTTTGTTGTACATCTTCTTTTGCTTCGATTGAAATATTTTTTTCAATGATTAGTTGTTCCTGGGCAAGGATATTGCCGGTAAGAAGCAGACAAAATAGGGCAATGGTGCCGGTTCTTAATTTAAAATATTTCTGTTTCATGATCTTAGTTTTTATCAAATGTATTGCGCCCACGTAAAGGCCGTATTATGTGGAAGTGAAGTGAATATTAAATTTACTATTAGCTTGTTATGCCGTTGATTTAGAGCTTGCAAAATTGTGGAAGAGATGAAAGATGAAAAAAAATACTTAAGCTGATGTAACCTTTGGGAATTCTTCGGATATTCAAAGTAAAATTGAAAAGAATGGCTCAGCCAACGGATGAGGAAATAATGATACAGGTAAAGAATGGGGATTTGGATGCCTTAAGCATTTTGTTTACCCGTTACAAGACCTATTTATACAACTTTTACCTGCGCATGGGTATGGATGAAAGCAATGCCTTGGATTTTACGCAACAGGTCTTTTATCGCATCTTAAAATACCGACAGTCTTATATGGAAGGTAATAAGTTTAAAACCTGGATATTTAAAATTGCCCGGAATGTGATGAATAAGGAGTTGGAGAAAAGGCATTGGCAGCCAATGGAATTGAATGAAGCAATGGCTTATGCAACGGATGATAGCAGTATTGAAAAGGAAGAAGCGTATCGCTTATTGCATCATTGCATTAATAAACTTTCCGGGATCGACCGGGAAGTCATCGCGCTTCATCGGTTTCAGGGCATGAAGTACGACGAGGTCGCATCCATTACCGGCTTAACGGTGGCGGCCATAAAAGTAAGGGCGCATCGGGCCATGGAAAAACTAAGGAAGTATTATTTCGAATTAGCTTAAAAACACAACCATGAATTGTTCTGATATACATAATCGATTGCTTGAATTTCTGGATGGTACTTTGACAAAAGAGGATCATACATTATTTGAACAACACCTGGAGTCGTGTGATAATTGTTTGGAAGAGTTGCGACGAACAAAGCAGTTAATGGCACTGATGGAAAAAAGCCCGGATGTGGAACCACCTATGGAACTGGATCTGAAAGTGAGTGAAATGATAAAAAAGGAGCAGCAGCAAATAAAAAAAGCGCCTGTTACGATTCACATTCACATGAATTGGCGTCAAATAGCAGCAGCAGTGCTCATCTTTGTGACTGGTGCATTATCCGGGAAATTTCTATTGACTACTAATGAGCATGGAAAGAATACAAGCCAGGTAGCAGCACTACAAAGCGAAATGGATGACATGCGTCAACTACTAATGTTTGCCATGTTGCGTCAGGATTCCCCAAGTGAACGTTTAAAGGCTGTCTATTTCACAGAAGATATCAATCAATTTGATGATAATGTATTATCGGCACTTTTTAATACGCTCAATGCAGATGAAAATGTAAATGTGCGACTGGCAGCTGCCAATGCATTGATGCAGCACAGTCAAAGTGCAGCGGTCCGGCAAGGATTGATTGAAGCCCTGGAGCAACAAACCGAACCACTGATTCAAATTGTGCTGATTCAATCATTGGTGGCACTTAAAGATAAAAATGTGGTGCCCGTGGTGGAGCGATTTATTGATAATGATCAAGTACATGCAACAGTGCAAGACGAAGCGCAAAAAGCAATTAATATATTGCTCTAGATAAGAGATTAGTTTATTAATATAATACCATTTTTTCCGGCCGGAAAAGGTTAATCCTTTTAAAAACAAGAAATCATGAAATACATATCAGTAATAGTTAGCATTACATTTTTTTGCAGTGTCCTTTGGGCTCAGGAAAAAAAGGGAGAACCATTAACATTTAGTAAGAACAGTTCAGCGAAATCAGTGCGAATCGATCAGTTATTGGGGAAGATTATCGTTAAACAAAGTAATAGTGATGCCTTTAAGGTGGAAGTGTTGAATTATGAAAAGCCAGATAAGCGGGCAGAGGGCTTAACACCAATCTTTAATAATAATGTGGATAATACCGGATTGGGTTTGGAGTTGAAAGAAGCCGGTGATAAATTGTTGATTTATGGGGCCTCGCCACAGTCAAAAGAAGCGCATTACACGATTTTTATTCCCAATCAAATGGCTATTTCAATTGATTATAGTAGCCCAATGGCGCATGATGATGTGGAAGTACATGGCTTAAAATCGGCGGTGGATGTGAAAACATTATCGGCTGACATTAAATTTACAGATCTCTCAGGACCAGTTATGTTTCATTCCATTAGTGGGGATATCGAAGGATCATTTAGTGTTGTTAACCAAAAAAATCCGACTTCTATCTCAGCCATCAGTGGTGATATCGACATTGCATTGCCCGGAAATACGCCGGCAGCATTATCATTGAAAACCATCAGCGGTGAAATATACACCAATTTTGATATTACGTTCGAAAAGAAGAAGGTAAAAGATGAACGAGCCGATGAATTGGCTATCATTCAATCCGGGATTGGGGGTACGACTAAAGGAATGATCAACAGTGGTGGCGTGAAAATATCCATGGAATCCATTAGTGGCAATGTGTATCTCCGCAAAAAATAAGGTCTGTATTGTGCTTGCTGAAGAACGAATCCTGGTTCAGGCTTAACTAAAAATCAAATCGTTTACTGAAAAATGCTTTTAGGTGAGTAACCTGAACAGCCATTATTGTATCTAAACTTTAACGAAACATCATGAAAAAAATAGTTACCATACTTATCAGTTGTGCTTTTATGACATCCTTAATCGCTCAAAAAGTGTATGACCAAAGCTATACCTGGAAAAATGAAATCATTGAAATCGATCTGCCCATCCTGGACTCCATTTCTATTGAAACCTGGAATTCCAAAACGGTGGAAATGCACCTCAGTGTGAATGTGAATGATAATAAAAATAATGAAGAGTATCAAGTAAAATTTGATCAGACGCATGAGCGGATTGAACTATCCAGTGATTTTAAACCCAGGAAAAGGAATTGTCATGAGGTGGATGTGTATTGCCGGATTAAGGTGCCCAAAGGCGCGGATATTAATGTGAATACCATTTCAGGCGACATCGCTTCATGGAGTGGATTGGGGGCTATTCACTATAAAACGATCAGTGGTTTCATCGATCTCTCGCTATCCAATAAGGTAAAAGCTGATATTCGTGCTAAGACGATATCGGGCGATATTTATAGTGATCTGGATCTGGAGTTTTCAGGTCCGCTGAAAAATAAAGTAGTGGGGGCCGAAGTGGATGCTACACTCAATGGGGGAGGGACGGAGATCGCTCTTGAAACCATCAGTGGAAATGTGTATTTAAGGAAGAATAAGAATTAGATTTTTAAGTTAATAAACATGAAATGGTTACTCTTCATATTTCTATATGTAATCCTCATATGGAGCATTAATAGGATGGAAGAGAGCCATTTTATTTTAGTGCAAACAGCTGATACGCTGACCAGACAAACCTTAATAAAGGATTCTCTACCCAGTATAAAACCGGAAGGACTGCCTAAAGACACTATTTCCAAGGATACCTTAGTAAAAACAAAATATCCCTACGGCATACCACGGGGACTTTTCTTGCGAGGCATTGAGTTGTAACAATAAGGCTATTACATCCATCTCATTCCCGCACAATGATTGCCCCTCGTATATGGCGGGTCCCGCACTTCTGATGGACCCTTCCCCCTTCAAACTGGTGACATGCTCCTTGTATTTGCAGGCAGCTGCCATCAAAAACAGCCTCCCTCACCTGCTCGCTCTTGTCCATGCTGTAGGGACACTGCGGTCCCGAGCCGGTGGACACGCCTGTCCCGAGGGTCTGGACAAACCAGTCTATTGAATAGGTACGCATTACAGTTAAATATGCCTTTAATACCAATTAAATATCAAATGCGATTGCTATCGCATGCGCTGGTATAATGCCGATACATAATCAATGGGCGCGTTTAGAAGTGAAACGCATTAATGGCGCATTTTGATTAGTAAACGGTATATTCAATAAAAAACCGACATCCCTAAATCCAGGAATGTCGGTGAATTGAAATATGCACTCTATTCAGCGCCTGACTATAAAAACGTCGTTAGTCAGGTGCCGAATACTATAGCAAATTACTTAGCTTAATACCAAAGTAAACAGTGCGAGGGGCTCCAGGGCCATAAATATAAGCTGGATCCCGGTCTATACCTTTATCAAAATCATCCTGGTAGGAGTTAAAGATGTTTTTAACGCCGCCAAATAGTTTGAATGGTAGCCCGGCCAACTTGATGTCGTATTCAGCTTTAAATCCAAGATCCATGAATGACTCAGAAGTACGTAACTCTCCGGCCTCAGGATCTGCAATTGTATTTCCAAAGTAAGGTACTTTCATTTTACCGGTATAGGTACCATTGGCAATTAAACAGATGCGCGGTGTTACGTCGTAATCAATCGTGAAGAATCCATAATCTTTCGGAGTACGGAAGAACTCTTTCTCACCAAATTCCTGCCCCTCTTCATAGTTGCTGCTTTGTATTGTGTAACCTCCTTTAAAATATAAGTTCGAGGAAGGAGCCAGTGTGGCTTCCAGATTTATTCCTTTTACCACTGCACCGCCTTCGGAATTATAGCGGGTTTTAGTCACAACACCATTTTCATCAGCTTCTCCATATTCCTGGGCAAAAGCATCGTTTAGTTTCGTATAGAACCCTTCGGCTAATAAACCAATATTCCAACTGCCTAATTGGGTGTTATAATCAAATGAAGTCATATAACTGTGACTTCTCTCTACCGTCAGGTCATCAGAATTTTCATGAATCACCTTACGAGCACCAGATACTTCAATGTGTAAATCTTCATCAAATACCTGAGGAGCACGATAGCCTTGTGAATAACTGGTACGCCATTGAAATGCAGGTGTGATGTTCCAGAGCAAAGTGGCTCTGGGGCTTAAGACATGGCCATCGTTATCGCCATCAGAGTTTTCATTGTCTTTAATATCATAATAATCGTAACGTGCGCCTAGTGAGGCTTTCACTGGTCCGAAAGTGCGGTCGAACTGAGCAAAAGCACCTATAATGTTGATGTTTTGATCGGTAATAGTCGTGGTAGGCCGAATGTTTTTTTGGCCAAGTTTTTCATCTAATAAATCGTCGTGTACCAATTCTATTCCGGTCACCAGTGAGTTTTTACCAAATTCAGCAGAGTACTGACTACCTACATTGTAGGTCATCCCTTCTGATTGGCCGTAAGCACTTAAATCTTGCTCTGCGCCATAATAGGAAGCGCGGTCTACTTGTTGAGCAGATCCATAAACCGACCACATGCCTGCAGCGCCCACAAAACGTTCGTAGGTCAATGCTCCGGTTGTAATTTTATGATCTACAGCCTCGGAGATGTCTGATTCATGAAGTGGATAGTCAAACATATTACCACCACGGCGGTTTTCATTCACCCGGATGAAGTCTGCCGTGATTTTACTACGATAGTCCAATCGGTGGTAGAGGCGCCCGCCAAAAGTAAGGTTTTCAATTTTTGATCCTTCAGAAAATCCATCATCATTGGCGTCAAAAGGATCTTTGCTACGGTTAAAACCGAAGATGGATAAGCCCGTTTTTTTATCTTCACTGACAATAGAGGCATTCATATTAATGGATCGGTCTGATTCAGCATCTGCATCATCAAGGCCAACACCAACAAAACTCTGCTGCATTTTAACCTCGTATGAATTATTCAGCGGATCTTTGGTGATCAGGTTTACAGTACCTGCCACCGCATTGGAGCCATAAAGTGCTGACCCACCCCCGCGAATAACTTCAATGCGGTCGATCATACTGGATGGCAGTAACTCCAATCCGTATACGCCTGCCAGGTTACTGAAAATGGCACGGCTGTTGACCAACACCTGCGTATGGGCACCGTCCATACCGTTTATCCGTAGTTGCGTAAAACCACAGTTTTGACAGTTGTTCTCCAGTCGCAGGCCTGGTACGTAATTCAAACCTTCACCTACCGAAATAGCTTCCGTATTTTCAAGTGTTTTAGGATTCAGTGTATTGACAATGGTGGAGGATTCGGTTCGTTTACGCTCATTACGATCGGCGGTGACAACTATTTGTTCGAGGCCTAAAACGTCGCTTTCCAATTCCACATTTAGTTCAACAGGTCTTCCTGTTTTGAAAGTAACCGATTTTTCAAGGGGTTTAAAGCCCAATGCCTGGATACGGACGACATATTCACCATCGGGCACATGGTATAACTCGAAATCGCCATCCGCCCCGGAGGCAGTTCCCAATGTGGTTGATTTAATAGATACGGTCGCAAAAGGCAGTGCTTCTCCTTCGGCAGTGATGTTTCCTTGAATACTGCACAAGGGTTTTGGGGGTGCAGATTGTGAAAAGGTTAGGTTCGTAAATAATACAAACGTCAACGCTAATAATGCAACTTTAATTAGTCTCATTTTAGATGATTCAGAAAATTATGATTTATTGTGTGTGTTTTATACAGATTGATCCCTTATACAATGAATAAATTCCCTGCATTAGACAATCCCAATTCTGTGTTAATCGAATTGATTGTGCTTATATATTCCTAGGACCAGCCTGGATTAAACCCAAGTTGATGGAAAGCGGAACATATAATTTATGAAAGACGATTTTTAACAGCAAGGAGGGGCCCTGCTTTGCGAAATGCCAACTATTTCTGTTGAGAAAATGTCGACGTCAACAACGATGAGAGAGTGCTCTAATACCAGATAAACATCGGGGAGCAGCTTGGGTAGCTCCTGACTGGTTAATATCTGTAGGTTATCGTAATAGCATACTTCACCGGCACTGTGATGGTGTGCACTCTTACTAAACGGGTGAGCATGGCTAACCAGCTTTCCCGATTCCAATTTGTGGGTGTGATGAAACAGGGCATTATTGATGACTAACAATGAGAATACCGTAATACATACGATGCTCATCGCTTTTATCCATTTATTATATGTCCTTGTTTGTTTATTCACGGTTGCAAAAGTGAAAAAAAACGCTAATTAAAACAATACCTAATAATGGGTATTTATACTTTTGTGGATTTTTTGTTTTGAATTGACGGGTTGGGCTAAAACAAAAAAAGGTCCTTGAAAATGAATTCAAGGACCTTTTTTAATGGAATATCTGTATTAGAATCTCACTTCGATATTAAAGAAAATCTGACCATCTTCATGGTTACCAGCCGTATCGTCTACATGATGATGATAATTAAAGGAAGCTTTTAGGTGTTTTGGAACAATGATGTATTCCACACCCGGGTAAAAGTAGGTGCCGTCTTTTTTTTGCCATTTATCTACGTACTCCGGATCCACATCTGAAGCGAAATCTGAAGAAATACCATCCACTCGGGCCCATACTCCAAATTTTGGTGTAAAGTTGTACTGACCAAATAAAGAGTAGGCATTACGATCATGACCTTCCATATATGCATAGTTATCCTGGAAAGTGTATTCAGCTCCCAATGACCACTTATCCATATCCAAGCCGATAAAACCGGTATAAGAGGCTAAATGCACATCGTGTGATGAATAATCACTATATCCACGCAGGATGATCTTTCTATCCAGTAAGTATCCGGTGGCGCCCAGTCCTGCTCTAAAGGCATCATCTTGTTGCAATTGTTTATAGCCTTCGCCGTTAAACAGGGAAAAATCAAGCGATACATTATCAAAATGGTAAGCTGCAGAAGCCCCGATATCAGCACTGAAATCAAATTTCTGTTTATCCAGCATAGAAGGCAACACATAGCGTTTGCCCCAAAGTTTTTCCTGTACTTTAAATTGATAGGTGTCGTGCAGACCAAATGCCACAAACCAATTGTCCTTTTCATAATAGACTGCGGCTGTTTTAAAATAGGCATATTGAGACTCTACATCTTCTTGAATAAATTCACTTCCTCCTACATCCAGTTTGATTTTAGCTTTTAATTCAGGAGTAATTTGATATGAATAGCCCAGATAAGCCCTTTTTAATTCGAACGCTTTAGCTTCGCCATCACCTGTTACATCAGCATTGAAGTTTGCAAAGATGCGGCCTTCTACTTTGCCATGTGGCTTAAATTCTTCTTTTTCTTGTGCATGAACACCTGCAAATAGCGCGAATGCTATGAAAGTGGATAATGTTTTCTTTAGCATGATTTCTTCCCGTTTAAATTCCTGTAAATTAAATTTCACACTCTCTCAGCCAGCATATTTGAAGCTAAAAGGAAAGTTACAAAAAAATAGTGTGTGTTACGAAAAAAGATAAACAGGAAGGAGTTCCCGATTCCTTCCTGTTTGTAATTATTATTTAGACTGAAAATCTACGAAGTCACGTTGTGCTTTCGCTAAGTTTATTAAATGCAATAACATGTTTTGAGTTTCATGAAGTATATTAAGATACAACATACTCACTTTAGTCCCCGCTTTGTCGTTTTTAATGCGTTTTAGCTGAGCTTTACGGTTCAGGCGAATGGTTTCCAGTACGTTTTGTTGTTTCTCCAATAAACCGTCGATACCTGCGTAATCGCCTGAAGTGATCATTTGAGTGACCGTATCCAATAAATCAGTGACAACAACCTTCAAGTTATTTAAATCTTCAAATTGTTCAGGCTTAAATACCTTGTGATTATTATCGATGTGTTGGAAACACGGATCGGCAATGAAGGTTAAACAATGAGCGGTTTCTCTTAAGTAATCCAGAACTTGCACATAATACAGGCTGGAATCAATGGATTGCTCCTGCAGCTTTCTGACGGTGGTGTAAACATTATTTTTAAGCTTCTTGGTCTTCTTATTTAAGGTGGCAATTTCCTTTGAGATGTTTTTTAGCCCTTTACGATCTTCGGCTTCGAAGTCATGAATAGTTTGTCCGTATAGAGTAGATACCTTTTGGAGGGTATCTGATACACTCACTTTACATTTTTCAAGTACTTTTTCGGCCAGGATCTCTCCGTTTACCTCTTCAATTTCAATATCCTTAATTTCGGTTTTTTCACTCTCCGTTTTTTTGTGCATGGCATGCGTTCTGAACATGATATATGCTGCCAAAATAACCAGTGCAAAGATACCAACAGGACCACTCCAACTAATAATTAGAGCTACTATAAAAGCAACAGTAAAGGCTGAAAAAGCAGTGAAAAACCATCCTCCAATCACAGAGAGTACCCCTGTAATACGATACACAGCACTTTCACGGCCCCAGGCCCGGTCAGCTAATGAACTACCCATTGCCACCATAAAGGTTACATAAGTGGTAGAGAGTGGTAATTTCATGTTGGTAGCAATAGCGATCAGAATACTGGCCACAACCAGGTTCACTGAAGCACGGATCATATCAAAGTTAGGGGCGTCTTCACCTAGTTTTTGACGTTCTTCTTCATAGGCCGAAGAGTCAAATTGACGACTGATCGAATTTCTAATTCCGGCAGGAACAATAACTGATAAACCATTGGATAAGTTAATCGATGCTCTCACAATGGAACGTGCAAAATAACTGGAACCAAAGCGCTCGTCGCCCTCGTGCTGACGGCTTAAGGCCAGTGATGTTTTTACAACGCCCCGGGCTTTTTTGGATGTCCATAAGGTAACCACCATGATGATACCTGCAATGATTAGCATATAAGTATCTGTTTTCACTTTTCCGGCTAAGGAGGACATCAATAATCCATCAGGCGCTGCTCCCGGAGTCGCGTTAAAAATTTTAAATGATTCAAAACCGGCTAATGGCACCCCAATAAAGTTGACCAGGTCATTCCCTGCAAAAGCCATTGCCAAAGCAAAGGTTCCCGCGAGAACAATGATTTTTAAAAGATCCACTTTGAAGATTAGTTTGGCCACTTGGAGTATTATTGTCCAGCCAATAAAACTATAAACTAAAATAAGGAAGCTGTTACCTTTGATCCACTCTTTGGCGGCACTATCCATAAATGAAGCCCCTTTTGCTCCCTTAATAAGGATAAAGTAGGTGATAGCAGATATCGCGATTCCACCCCACAGTGCACCTAAATATTTTAACCGTTTAGAATAATTAAATGAAAACAAAACCCGGGTGAAGAACTGTACAATGGCTCCCACGGAGAAGGAAATGACTACGGATAACAGGATTCCTGATATAATAGCCAGTGCCTTGGCGGTATTGATGTATTCACTTAGCGGAATTTCCGGGTTATTCATGACCTTGATCAACGCTACAGCCACCGCTGCTCCTAAAAGCTCAAACACAATGGATACGGTGGTTGAGGTGGGCATTCCAAAGGTGTTGAACAGGTCAAGCAGGATCACATCTGTGATCATAACCGCCAGGAATATGATCATGATCTCCGAAAAATAGAAATACTGCGGGTTAAAAATTCCCTTTCGTGCCACTTCCATCATTCCACTGGAGAAGGTGGCTCCAAAAAGAATGCCCAGTGCGGCAATAATCATAATCACCTTAAAGGGTGCAGCTTTAGCTCCAATAGCGGAGTTAAGAAAGTTAACAGCATCATTGCTGACTCCGACAACCAAATCGGAAATGGCCAAGGCAAACAACACAATGACCAAAATAAAATAAATGTTCTCCATCAGAATTTGTATTTGTGTTTCTTTTTCGTGCCGCAAACATAGTAAGTCGATATCAGTAGCGTATTGAGCCTATTTTAAGCGAGTGTTAAATTTGTGTTAAGAATAAAATGTCATGTTAAAACAATGTTAACCCGTCCAAAATCACTTATCAAAATTTTATAATTTATTAATGGTAATAACAACCCAAAATATCGAAAGGTTTTTATAATTTTGGCCGACCTTTGGGAAATTGAAAAAAAAAGGGTGACAATGATAGGAATCATGCTTATCTTATGAATAAGAGATAAGCTCTTGTGATGAACGATTATAAAGCCCTGAAAAATGTTAATAATGAGTTTGAGTTTCATATTGAGTGCGGTTATAATTGGGTTGTTGGCTTCTATTCCTTTAGGGCCGATTGGTGTGTTGTGTGTTCAGCGTACATTAAATAAAGGCCGTTTATCAGGTTTCATTTCCGGATTGGGGGCAGCTATGTCGGATACCATTTATGCCATTATTGCCGGTTTCAGTCTTTCCTTCATCATTGGTTTTATAGAAACTCAGATTTTGTGGATACAGATAATTGGAGCCATTATTCTTATCGGAATGGGATTACGGATCTTTTATACTAATCCCGCCGTGCAGTTACGTAAGCAGAAGAAACGCAACAGAAGTCTGGCTCAGGATTTTTTCTCCACTTTCTTATTGACCATTTCGAATCCTTTAGCGGTCTTTTTATTGATGGCCCTTTTCACAGCGTTTCGGGTCGTCCAAACGGACAGTACCGGTTTGAAACAAGTGGTCTTAGTAGTTGGTATATTTGCCGGAGCCTCCCTGTGGTGGTTTACACTGAGTGGTTTAGTGAATTTGTTTCGGAGTAAAATTAACCTTCGACGACTCTTTTGGATTAATAAAATTGCCGGTAGTTCAATTGTGGTATTAGTTATAATCGCCTTTGTGAGTTGGTTAATTACTGAATATTTAATGGTGGCATAACGAACTAGTAGCTCGTTCATAAATTAATATTTTATTATTGAATGATGTTTACTTCGGTTGAGCAACGCGAAACAATCTTTGTGAGCCGCTAGTTATTGGGCTAAGTTGTTTCGCATGGAAAAGTTACACAGTGCTCGCTGAGGAAAAAATCATAAGGCAGTTCACAGAGGAGTATTATACTATCCATACAGCCAGGCATAAGACATTATCTTAGTGTCTCTTTGTGTTTTCTTCGTACAACTTTGTGTAACTATTATTTTTTTGAATGCAATACCAATTCAAATATTCATCAGGTGACTAAGCAATAACTTTCCTGGTCACCCGATGAATAATATACCCGTTTTTTTTCTTCATTAGAAGTAGGGTTGAAGTAATTCTACCACCATGGGTGGAATGCGCATGGGGCGCCTGCTTTTAGCATCCAGATAAGCCAATGTGGTATACCCTTCATTAACCAATTTTTCATCTTCATTATAGATGGAATAGTCAAAGCGAATCCGGCTAGCCGGCCATTCCTTTATGCATGTTTTAATCGTCAGCATATCGTCATATAAGGCGGGACGATGATACTTAACAAATAAATCAGCCAGCGGTAAGATGATACCGGCTGATTCAATTATTTTATAGGATAAACCCAATTCACGAAACAGTTCGGTGCGGCCGATTTCATAATAGGTGGGGTAATTGGCATTATTGACAATCCCCATCTGATCGGTCTCCGCATAGCGTACTCTGAAGGATGTTTTATTCTCAATCATACGATTATTAATTGAATGGAGAATCAGGTTCTTTCGCCATGTGGTTGAATGTGAGTTTTTCTAATAATCCGGGTAAAAATTTCTTGAGGAAAACCGTTACTTTCCCTTCAACAAAAGTTAATATTAAAGTACGTTTCCGTTTGATGATTGCTTTGGCCAGATGAACGGCCACTTCTTCCGCCGTCATCATATTCTCTTCTTTGCGGGGTGTTTCACCTTGGTTACTTCCATTAGCCGTCAGGGCTGCTTTACGTACATTGGAAGCGGTAAAACCAGGGGCGGCAATGAGGACATGTAAGCCGGTTTTCAGATTTTCAACCCGCAGGGCCTCCAGGAAACCATGCATGGCAAATTTTGACGAGGAATAACCGGTACGGCCCGGCAAACCAACATAGCCGGCAATGGAGGAAACTCCAACTACGGAACCTTTTTGTTCAAGCAGGTGAGGTAGTGCATATTTGGTACTATAAACCGTGCCCCAAAAATTCACATCCATCAGTTGTTTTAATACCGTAAGGTCAACATCCTTAAACAAAGCACGCATGGAGATACCTGCATTATTTATGAGGATGTCCACACGACCAAATGCTTCAACGGTTTTTTCGACCATATTTTTACAATCGGCCTCCTGACTGACATCCGTTTGGATAGAGATCACCTGCGTGCCTGCCTGGCGAAGTTCCGCTTCAACTTCTTTTAATTTATCAAGGCTACGGGCGGCCAATGCCAAATGAGCACCCCGCTTTGAGAATTCCCGGGCACATGCCAGACCAATGCCCGATGAGGCTCCCGTGATTATAATGACTTTATCTTTCATTTCAGCTCGTTTAATAACAGCCCGTGAAATTAGTGATTTGTGAAGGGATAAAAAAACAGAAAGACGCCTTACCATTCATCCGGATTAAACGACAGGTCGTCTTCCTTTTTTTCCAAAGTACCATTCGGGATGAGATATTTGAATTGTCAATCAGCAAAAACGGCAAATCCTATCCCAAGGGATTGGTTCAATTTTGCATCTATATAAAATCTAATCATAATGAAAACACAACAAATCATCCTCATCCTGCTTTCAACTTTAGTATCTGTTTCGCTCTCAGCTCAGGATCGCATTGCCGGATTGGTACAAGCCATGGATGGCGAGCCTTTAGTAGGTGTTAATCTATTTATTGAAGGGACGTATGATGGAACCATAAGCGATACAGAAGGTAAGTTTGAGTTTGAAGTCGAAGCTGCCGGTGGGAAAAAGTTAGTGGTTAGTTACATTGGTTATACCACCCGGATAGTGCCATTGGAGAATCAGTCGTTATCCAATTTATCCATCCGGTTAAAAGAGAGTGTCACCAGTCTGAATGCGGTCACCATCACGGCCGGTAGTTTTATTGCCGGTGATAAAAACCGGGCTACAGTGTTGGACCCAATGGATATCTATACCACTGCGGGGTCCATGGGTGATATTAATGCGGCGCTGAAAACATTACCGGGCACACAAGCGGCAGCTGATGATGGGCGTTTACTGGTAAGGGGAGGAGAAGCTGCCGAAACCAAAGTTTATGTGGATGGTCTGCTGGCTGCCAAACCTTACTATTCCAAAGTGCCCGACTTACCCACCCGGGGCCGCTTTTCACCTTCATTATTCAGTGGTACGGTATTCAGTACAGGTGGTTATTCAGCCGAATATGGACAAGCGCTATCCTCAGTATTAATTCTCGAATCCACCGATATTGCCCTTGAGGAGGTAACGGGCATTTCAATGATGAGTATTGGATTGGAAGCTAATAATACCTGGTGCGCTAAGGATCGCTCGACTTCGGCCGGGATTAGCTACACCAATTTGGCACCTTATTATGGCATGGTCAATAATCGCCTGGATTGGGTGAAGCCGGCAGAGGCCGCTAACCTAAACCTGATGCACCGCCAGCGCTTTAAAAACGGAGGGCTCTTCAAGATGTTCGCCACCGGTGATTATGGCCTGCAATCATTTAATACCTCCGATGGAAGCGACAAACCGGTTTATATCGATAGTGAAGGCGGCAACACGTATTGGAATGGCACCTATAAAATGTCATTGGGTGAAAAAACAGCCTTACGTAGCGGCGTGGCTATTACCTATGATGAAGATCGAACCATTGCAGGTGTGCATCATTCATCCGAGAATGAACTAACTATTGAAGGGCGCCTGGCATTTGTGCACGATATAAAGGATGGGATTGTATTAACTTACGGGGTTTCTGATGCTTTCACTAAATATGATCAGGATTATAAAGAACTCAAAGGAACCCGGCGTTGGTCAGGTGGTATTGAAGATCATGTAGCAGCACTTTTTGTGGAGCCTGAGATTAAACTGTCAGCAAAATTTGCCTTTCGGCCGGGGCTGCGCTATGAGTACTCCACGTATCTGAAGCGATCGAATCTCTCACCCCGATTGTCAATGGCTTATAAAACCGGCAAGAATAGTCAATTGTCTGCTGCCTATGGTCAATTTTTTCAAAATCCGGTGAATGATTATCTGAAGTATTCATCCCAGTTTAATTTTGAGAAAGCCACACATTACATTCTGGGCTTTCAAACCGGTGATATTCAAAAGCGATTATTTCGGACGGAGGCCTATTATAAGGAGTATGATAATTTGGTCAGTTACCAGGAAAGTGATAATCCTTTTGTACCGGTATATAATAATGGAGGAGAAGGGTACGCCAAGGGATTGGATATTTTCTTTCGTGATCGGGAAACCTTTAAGCGAACCGATTATTGGTTGTCTTATTCCTATATTGATTCAAAGCGCAAATACAAAGACTATCCATCAACAGTGACCCCTCATTACATTGCCGAACATACTTTTTCAGCAGTGGCAAAGTATTTTGTGGGGGCTATCAATACGCAGGTTGGTGCCACGTGGGTTACCGCTTCAGGCAAACCATATCATCAGCCGGGAGATGTTAATTTCATGAATCAACGGTCACCCATGTATCATGATCTAAGCTTAAATATGAGTTACCTCACACACCTGGGCGATCATTTTACCATCATTCACTTTGCCATGAATAATGTGTTGGGGCAAACGCAACACCTGGGTTACCGCACCGTGCCATCAATGGATGGTAATAGTCCCGACAAATTAGTGCCCATGCATCCCGATGTGAAGCAGTTTATGTTTTTGGGCATATTTATATCCATCAATTAATTTAAACCATAAATCGTAAAACAATGAAAACGTTATTCTCAATTATTTTGGTCGTTAGTAGTCTGTGTGCTTCAGCAAGTAATTACAGTGAAACCATGAAAACCTCCATTGACAATATTTTTAAAGCTAAAACCGTAAGCGAGCTCGATCAAGTCGCCAGTCTCTTTTATCGGATCGGTGAAAAAGAGCAAAGCGAGTGGCTGCCTTATTATTATTCCGCTTATGCGTATACCCATTCTACTTTTTTTATGAAAGATGCCGATTCCATTGATGTGGTATTGGATAAAGCACAAGCCATCATGGATCAGTTGGTAAAGAAAAAGGAAGATGAATCAGAAGTTTATGTGTTGCAGGCACTGATCTATAGTCTGCGTATCACCAGCCCTTCACGCGGATTTAAGTATTCATCTTTATCAGCGGAGGCATTGGCCAAAGCCGAAAGCTTGAACGCTAATAATCCACGCATCCACTATTGTCGGGGAAACAACGTATTGCACACGCCTAAGATGTTTGGCGGAGGCGCTGCAAAGGCTTTAGTACATTTTAAAACAGCGGATAAATTGTATACCACCACAAGGGACGAAAATTCATTGTTACCTGGTTGGGGAGAAAAGCATAATCGTGAGATGCTGGAGAAGTGTCTGTCAAAACAATAAAATCATTGCATTTTCCGCTAGTAGTGCGTCCAAAAAAAAGTTACACAAAGTTGCACGAAGAAAACACAGAGGGACACGAAGAGGATATCTTATATTAGGCTGTGTTGATGATATAATAACCCTTTGTGAACTGCCTTATGTTTTTTGCCTCAGTGTACTCAGTGTAACTTTTCCATGCAGAATAATTTGACTCGGATAACTATCGGGCCACAAAGATTGTTTCGCTTCGCTCAACCGAGGTATACATCATTTATTTGTGAACGAAATACTAGTAAACTTAACTCCGGAATTGAACAGTTTCCCATCGTTAATAATCATAATTCGTTATCTTCGTCATTATTTAAAAAATCACCAATGGATTGTAAAAAGAAGTCACAAAAAGAATCCGCTGTTTATAAACTAATCATGTTTGGTATTGTATCGAATGTCATTGGATTGGGATTTATGCTCATTTTTAGTTCCATTGACAAATTAACCTTTGAAAATTTCGCTTACAATGCTGGTTATAGTACTACATTAGGTTATGGATTGTTTTTAAACGGGTATTTATTTGACTTCTTTGAGCGCAAATGGATCAATTGGGTGCATTCGCCGGCGCGAAGTCTTTTTGTCGCTTTTACCACCAGTACTATTGGCTGTACCATTGTGATCATCCTTACCAACGTGTTTTGGTACGGATTCATTAGTGGGCTCTCCTTTCAATATTTCCAAGAACACATGATGCCCATCATCTGGATGGAGTATGGGGTTTTTTATTTTATTGCCATGTGGTTTTATGCCCGTTCATTTCTTGGCCAATGGCGTGGTGAAGTGGAAAACCGTGAGAAACTTAAACGAGAGGCATTGGCCTTGCAGTATGAAGCCTTGAAAACACAAGTTAATCCGCATTTCCTGTTTAATAGCCTCAATGTATTAACCTCGCTCATCGATAAGGATGTTAAGGGTGCTAAGAAATTCACGGCCGAGCTCTCTCGTTTTTATCGCGATCTATTACAGTTAAAGGATAAGGAGTTAATCACCATCAATGAGGAGTTAACTATTTTGCGCCGTTACATCTTTTTGCAGCAGATTCGATTTGGCAAGAACTTTAATGCAAAGCTACCGGAGGACATAGCCGATGAAGCTATGGTCATTCCGTTGTCGGTTCAGATGTTGGTGGAAAACACTTTTAAACACAATATCATATCCAGTGATCAGCCCCTTTCGCTGAAACTCATCATTGCGGATAATCAATTGACTGTAACGAACACCTATCAACCCAAGACCGTGAACGAACCACCTTCGGGTATTGGCATTCAGAATTTAACCGAGCGTTATCAGTATCTGACCGGTAAGGAGGTCACTATTTATCAGACTGAGAAAAATTATTCCGTAACAATCCCATTGATCTATTTGTAATATGCGTGTTTTAATTGTAGAAGATGAGCCATTGGCTGCCGAACGTTTGGGTAATTTATTAACAGAATTGGATCAGCACATTGAAATAGTGATGTTCTGTGATTCGGTGAGACAAACCATCAAATGGCTGGAGGCGAATCCGCATCCCGATTTGGCTTTTTTTGATATTCAGCTGGGTGATGGTTTGAGTTTTGAAATCTTCGATAAAGGGGAATTTCGTTTTCCGGTGATATTTACCACGGCCTACGATCAATATGCGGTGAAAGCATTTAAAGTCAATAGCATTGATTATTTGTTAAAGCCCATAGATGGGGTGGAGTTAGAAGCAGCCATCATAAAATTTCGAGGGATGGGCCAAAGCTCTGTAGAGGATACCCTGAAATTGGCTTTGCAAAATGCATCACAAATGCTATCGCAACAGCAATATAAAGAGCGCTACCTGGTAAAAGTGGGTGATCACCTGAAGATGATTCCAACATCAGACCTTAGTTTCTTTTACAGTCTGGATAAGGCCACTTATCTGCGCACCCGGGAAGGTCGTAACTACGCCATTGATCATACCCTGGAACAGATCGAAGCACAGTGCGATCCCCGGCAGTTTTACCGCATTAGTCGTAAATTTCTGATAAATCTTCAGAGTATCCGGGACATGGTGGCCTATGGTACATCGCGCCTTAAAATTAAAGTAACAGGGCAAGAAAAAGGAGAGGAGTTGGTAGTCAGTCGCGAGCGGGTCAAGAGTTTTAAAACCTGGCTGGATCGATAGTATTGTTGAACCGCAAAGACGCCGAGTCGCCAATATTACTATGTATTATAAGTAAAGGTATGGTTCCGGGATGAATGGTAAACTACTTTTTTTTATAAAAGTGTTACACGGAGAGCGCAAAGTATAGGATAAAAAAACAGTCACAGAGCCTTTAAAAAATAATGAAGATAATTATTAGGCGCATAGGGGATAACTTTTACTAATATGTTGTTTAAAGTAACATCCTACTTGTGGCCTCAATTAATAATTAAACATTAAT